>CAYRIY010000203.1:0-2058 GCA_964424335.1 uncultured Clostridia bacterium | reverse complement strand
TTCGCTGGTCGGGGAGCGAAGTCAGACCACGGCACGTTCGGCAAGGACTGGCGCGTGTTTTACTCGCTCATCGGCTTTTACGGGATTGTAAGCGCCGCAAGAGCAAAGCACACGGGCTTGACTAATGAAGACCTCGCGCTATTGGATCGGGCAATGGTGGAAGCCATTGTGGAGCAGGCGACTTCGCGCAGCAAGATCGGGCAGACGCCCCGTTTGTATTTGCGGGTGGTTTACTCCAATCCCGCGGGAGACGGCGCGCTCATCTCGGACCGGCGCCTGGGCGATTTGCGCCGGATGCTTGCGGTGAGGCCGCACAACGGCAGTGAAGATTCGCTGCGCGACGTGGACGACTACGCGCTCGACGTGGACGCCTTGGTCCGCGCGGTGGCCGAGCGGTCCGGCGCCATTGACGAGGTAGTGGTCTACCAGCATCCCGATTTGGTTACAGCCCCACAAAAATCGCTGGAGGCGGCGCTCGCCGGAGCGGGCCTTAAAGTCCGGCAAGTGTAGGTGATGGGGATGAAATGGCCGATGGTCATCTTTGACCTGGCCGGGCCGCAGGCGATGTTCCGCAGGTTTTACACCAACTCGTCGTCGCTCAGCTACGTCGTGCCCCCGCGCACAACGCTCGTCGGAACGCTCGCCGGCATGATGGGCATGGCACGCGATACACACGCTGATTGGTTCGATCCCGATCGGTGCCAAGTGGCCGTCGCGCTGCGCACTCGGGTCCGCACCCTGATGCAGACGGTGAATTACGTACGCACGAAAGCGTCCTCGGAGTTTGACGGCAGCGCGGGCGGGACGCAGACGCCGATCGAGTGGATCGTGCCGGAAGTGGACGAGTCCGAAGTGCGCTACCGCGTCTACGTTACCCACGACGACCGTGATTGGATGCAAGAGCTGGCGCGGATGCTGCGGCGCCAGGCTTGGGTGTACCCTCCGTGCCTGGGAATGACGGAGTGCATCGCCGTCGCCCGGTTGGTTGCGGAGGGCGTCGAAGCTGCGATGGCGCCGCCCGGTGAGCCCGTGGCGTGCGTGACGGCCGTACCGGCGCTCGCCATCGAGGCCCTCGTAGACATGAGCGAGGACGTCTGGCTTTCGAAAGATCGGCTCCCGCGCCTTCTTACTGATGATCGAGCGTTGATCGAGGCTGAAGAGGTCGTGGTGAACCGATCGGGCGGACCGATTCGCGCCCGGCTGAGCCGTCCTTCGTTCCGGGTCACGTATGATGACCCGATCGAGGGGCGCGAATTGAATGAGGAGGGCGTGTTTTATTGACGTTCCTTGCTCGTCCGGGGGAGGTTTTGCAGGACCATCTTGGCCGGGTCGCCTCGCGCGCCCGGGCGATGCTGGCCAAGATCCCAATCCCCGACGCCGACGGCGAAAGGCTCGCTTCGATCGCTCAATTGTGCGGCTTGTGTCATGACTTCGGCAAGTACACAAGTTTCTTTCAAGAGCGCGTTCGCTCAGACGGTGCGACCGGAAAGGATCCCCGGTCGCACCACGCCCTCATCTCCGCGATCTTGGCGGCGTACGTGATCTTGCACCGAGAGCCCACTGCTCGGGCGGACGCGCTCCTGGCGTACCTCGCGGTTCATCGCCACCACGGAGATTTGAGATCGCCCCGCCGTGTTCTTCCTCGCCACAAAGATCTCATGGGAGGCGATCCCTTTCACGGCCTTATTGGCTCCGATACAGAGTCGATGCGCTCGGAGCTTCGCGCCGTGGCGGCGCAAATCGCCGACCTTCGATCCGAACGGCGGCGTCAAGCCGTCGTTAAGGAAATGAGCGCTCTTGGCGTTCCCGAAGCGGGACACTTTCTTGACGACGCCGAGTGGTGGAAGCCGCTCGGTCTGTTGCGGGATTTCGTCGAGAAAGAGGAGCGGCGCAAGGCAAGAGCGGGTCGAGGCGCCGCTATTGAGGAAGTCGCCGACCTCGAGAGCGGTCTATATTGGGACCTCCTCTTGGTATTCTCGTCTTTGGTCGACGCGGACAAGTTGCCATCGCTTGAGCTCGCTCTCGACCGCCCGTTGCTCAAACGTCTTTCGGTGCCGA
>CAYRIY010000202.1:0-2160 GCA_964424335.1 uncultured Clostridia bacterium | reverse complement strand
AGGCGGCGATTCCACTCGACCAGCGGGCCATCATGGCGACGTCTCCGTTGACGAATGTGGGTCCTTGCCCATGGGGCAGCGAAATGCGGTCCACGACCTGCATTTGTTGCACGAAGCTGACCGCTTCGATCGCCTCAGGCGCATCGTAGAGCGCTCGGGTCGGGTGGCGCACGTCGTCGTATTCGGCGGCGCCGTTCGACCACATGAAGAGGCGATTCAACGCTTGTCCGGTTCCGGCGGAGTTGCCCCACACGAGCACGTTGCCGTTGCCATCCTCACGATGGAGTCGGGCCGAGACATTGCGGAAATCCGCCCACGTCCATTCGCCGTTCTTCCACATCTGGGTCGGGTACTCAAGACCCGCCAGCTCGAACATCTCGGCATTGTAAAACCACACGTTGGGGGAGATGGAGTCGAGCGTGCCTACGATCTTGTCGCCGACCGACATGATGTCTCTGGCCGCCGCAGCGAGGCTGTTCCAACCGAAATCAGGGGAGCGATCGACGAAGGGCCTGAGGTCGAGCGCAAAATCGGAGTATCCTGGGATGTACTGCAGATCCACCATGAAGACGTCGGGCGCGATGCCGCCGGCGATACGCGTGAGGAGCGCATTGTCGTAGTCTTCACCGGATCCGCCTTGAATCCGCTCGATCTTGATGTCCGGGTTGAGGCGCTCAAACTCGGCGATCAATCGCTCGTTCCGCTCGATGTACGAATCCGACCCACCCCAGTGCATGAATCGGACGGTAATCGGCTCGGACGCGGCGGCGAGCGCGCTGAAGACGGCCGCCACAAGAATCAGAATCGTCAAACTAACCTTCCACGACTTCTGCCACATTCTTGATAACCCCCTCTATTTGATCATTGCCCTGAACACGCACCCAACTCGTTCGATCTCACGACATCGCTCGCTCGTTTTCTGGCTCAACCCCTTTCTCGGAAAATGGTCCATCACCGACCGAAGCGCGCAACACCAATTCGTACTTATACTGCACCTGCGCCCGGTCAATCTTTGGGTAAAGCATAAGTTCCTGCAAAATCTTTGCAGTCATCTCGCCAATTTCTCTCAAAGGCGCGGCCACGGTTGCGAGTGGCGGGTCGGTGTAGGCGGAGACTGCGTCCCCGTCGTATCCCACGATCGAGAGCTGCTCCGGCACCGAAATTTGCCGCTCCTTGAGCCGCTTTAGCGCGCCGACCGCAACCGCGTCGCAGGCGGCAAAGACCGCAGTCGGCTCGTGCTCGAGCAACCTGTCCGTCCCCTGGTATCCGCCCGCTTCATCGGGATCGCAGGGCACGACGACGAGTCGTCCCTCCCGGGTTGCTTCGATTACTTCACGGAAACCTTGAGCCCGGAATGCGATGCCCTCGGAAGCGTCGGGATCACCCAGGAACGCCATCTTGCGATGTCCCCGCTCGACAAGGAGCCGGGCGACATCGCGCCCTGCCGCGCGGTCATCGATGTAGACGCACGAATGGCGATCCGAAGGTCGACCCACCAACACGAACGGAATCTCGCACTCGGCTGCAAGTCTTAAGTTCTCCTCGCTGCAAGTGCGCGTCACGAAAATGACGCCGTCCACCGCCCGGCGGCCAAGGATCGCACGGGTATGCCCGTCCAATTCCCCGTAAGGCCCGGCCAACTGCCACTGAATCCGCCACGCCTCAGGATCGAGAGAGCTTTGAATGCCGCTTAGAAAATCGGCGAAGTACCGGTTGTCGCTCATCTCCCGCGTGTAACTTGCAAACACCGCAAGGACCGTCTTGACGCCCGAAGGCGCGGCGGCAACCAGGGGATCGGCGCTGTAGTTCATCTCCTCAAGGCACTCGATCACTCTTTGACGCGTGCGCTCATTGACGACAGGATGACCGTTCAATACCCGCGAAACCGTGCTAACGGAGACGCCGGCCCGTTCTGCGATTTCACTCAGTGTGATCCGTTTCATGCAGGAATAATTCGGTTCGTCAGATTTTTCCCCTGCCGATACTGCAATCTTTTTTCTGTTGTTCTGCAAGGTATTTGCAGACCGCGGGTGTCGATCAGCCGCTCTCGAGTCAAAAGGAGCCTCGCCATTTCCATTGGGAAAGGGCGGGGCTCCTTTTTTGAGTTGCATTTTGCTTGGATTTGACCCAAAAAGCAGTGGCTTCAGCAGCGAGCTTACT
>CAYRIY010000201.1:0-2269 GCA_964424335.1 uncultured Clostridia bacterium | reverse complement strand
AGGAGGTCGTTATGCAGAGCGGCTCGGTTGCCGGTGAGAAGCGCAGGCGGCGAAAGCGCTGGAAACTCACGCCGAGGTTTTGGATCCTCGTCGGAGCGGCGTTTTTTCTTTACATGTCAATTTCGTACGTGACCGGGTATGTGCAAATCTGGCAGATTCGTCGCGAGATCAGGCAGATCGAAGAGGAGATCAGCCGAGCCGAGCTCCGTAACGACCAGCTCCGTGAGGAGCTCATCTATCTGCGAAGCGACGAATACGTCGAACGCATCGCCCGAGAAGAGCTGGGACTCGTGCGGCCCGGCGAGACAGCCGTCATCATCGCGACCCCCGACGACAATGCCAATTGACAAATAACCTAAGTGTCAGTTATAATCAGCCTACTTAGGTGCGTTTTTCGCGCACAAATCAACAGGAGGACCAGTTTACTCTATGGCGTTGGAAGTCGGCAGTATTGTCGAGGGCAAAGTCACCGGCATCACCAATTTCGGTGCCTTTGTCGAACTTGAAGAGGGCAAGACCGGATTGGTGCACATTTCCGAGGTCGCCGACGCGTACGTTCACGACATCAAGGACTATCTCAAAGAAAACGAAGTCGTCAAGGTCAAGATCATCAATATGCAAAATGACGGCAAGATAGGCCTCTCGATTAGACAAGTGAACGGTGGTGGGCCCGGGGCGGCGCCAAGGTCCGGTGGAGCAGGCCGACCTGGTCCCCGTGGGCGTGGACGCCCCAGCAAGTCTTTTGAAGACAAGCTCAAGGGATTCCTCAAGGAGAGCGACGAGAGACAGCAGTCCCTAAAGCGCAGCCAGGATTCAAAGCGCGGTGGACGTGGCACGAGGCGCGATCCTTTTTAAGGCAATAGTTTGAGTTTGGGCGAGTACGTGTACTACCCTCCATCTAGGGCGCAACCCGTAGCTGGAGGGTTTTTTGTTGGCGAAACGGACAAGCTTGAACGCACGCGCATGGAGGCAAGTCGACCTTGAGCCAAAGTTCTAGTCAAGAGACGACCCCGATTTGGACGGATGCGACACCTAAAGATATCGACATTCTTACGGAACAACTGGGCCGGCGTCCGGCCGGAGTGTTAAAAGTCGCAAAGCGGTGTCGCTTTGGTCGGCCTCAGGTCATCGTGAACGCCCCGGTGCGGATCGATCGAACGGGAAAGGCGCGGCCATTTCCGACGCTCTTTTGGCTCACGTGTCCCTACCTCGTAAAAGCGGTCGGCGCTCTCGAAGGGGAGGGCTGGGTCGACCGCATGCGCCGCGCCCTCGAAGAGTCTGAAGCTTTAGCCCAGGCGATGGCGCGCGCTCATGCAGCGCACGCCGAACTAAGGATGTCGCTTTGTGATGAACGCGTCGCGAAAGGGCTCTCGCCGGACGAGCGTCAGGTGCTCGAGACATCGGGCGTCGGAGGCATGCGCCGCCCCAACGGCGTGAAGTGCCTACACGCCCACCTGGCCGACTACCTTGGCCGCACCGGCATGGAGGGTGTAAACGTTGTCGGTCGGGAGACGGCTGGGCTGCTCTTGCAAGCTGGGGTAGATTTGGATGGGCGCCAAAACTGCGCGTCGTGCTCGGGTTGCGGGTGTGAGCCCGATCGCCCGCTGGCCGCGATTGACGTTGGGAGCAATTCCGTACGTATGCTGGTTGCAACGGTCGATCGGGACGAGCAAGGCAATCCAGCCAAGTTGAACGTCGTCGACAGCGCACGAGAGGTGACGCGGCTTGGCGACGCGTTGAGTCCGAGCGGTTTTTCGAGTGGATTGGGAGTCGGTGGAGGCGCACGAGCTTTTCCGCAGCAATCCAGAGAGGCGACGCTCGAGGCAATTGCTCGTTTTGCGGAGCGGGCGCGATCGCGGGGCGCACGTTCAATTCTTGGAGTCGCAACGGCCGCAGCGCGAGAGGCCGTGGATGCTCGGGAGTTTCTCATCGACGTGTGGGAGCGCTGCGGCGTCAGTTTGCGGGCGATTAGCGGACGAGAAGAAGCAGAGCTTGCGTTTGCCGGAGCGATGAGTTCCCTTGGAGGCCCAGGTTTGCACGTTGATGACGGGGGAACCGTCACCGTGGTCGACGTGGGCGGAGGCTCTACGGAGGTTGTAAGAGGCGATGCCTCCGGCACGGTGCGCTGGAGCGTGAGCGTGCCTATTGGCGCCGTTCGCCTTACGAAGGAGTTTGCTTCCAGTCTGCAGGAGGGGAAGGAGCCACAAGATGGCAGTGGTAGCGCGGGCGAGCGAGAGGCCCGACGTCGGCGTGCATCCGTGCGCGATGC
>CAYRIY010000200.1:0-2340 GCA_964424335.1 uncultured Clostridia bacterium | reverse complement strand
CGGGCGTGTGCGCGTGCGTACGCCGGGCTCTACGAGGTGTGGACGGACGAGCAGCGCGCTTTTGTGCGCGAAGCGATCATCTCCAAAGGCCTCGAGCCGGCGCTCGCCTCCTACCGGGGCACCGCCCCCAACGAGTGGGGATGGTGGGTGCGTTCAAACCACAACTGGAACTTCGTGGTGAACGGCGGCATCGCCATGGGCGCCCTGGCCATCGCTGATGAGGCGCCCGAGATCGCCGAGGAGGTCCTCAATGGCGGATTGGCCTCGCTGCAGCATGCGATCGGGCGGTTTGCGCCTGACGGCGGCTGGGACGAGGGCGTGGGATACTGGCACTATTCGGTCCGCTATCTGATTCCATATTTGGCGGCGCTCGAGACAGCCCTTGGCACGGACTTCGGGCTCGCCGAGACGCCGGGAATCGCGGAGTCCGGCACATTCCCCATCTATTTGACAGGGCCAACGAACTTTAACTTCAACTTCGCCGACAGCGGCAAGGGGGCGGTCCGTGCGCCCGAGCTCCTTTGGCTCGCCCATCGATTTGACCGACCGGAGTACGTGTGGTGGCACCGTCGCATGGCCGCTGGTTCAGGCGGTGTGGGCGACCTGTTGTGGCACCGTGAAACGCCGGGGGCACAAGCGTTTGACCCGAGCGAGCTCGCGCTCGATCGGCACTTCCGTGCGGTCGAAGTGGCCGCCTTTCGCAGCGATTGGGAGGATAGCGATGCGTTGTTCGTCGCCTTCAAGGCAGGCGACAACCGGGCAAACCACAGCAATCTGGACCTGGGCACGTTTGTCCTCGACGCACTCGGCGTACGCTGGGCCGAAGAGCTTGGGGCCGACGACTACAACCTGCCCGGATACTTTGGCGGGGAGCGGTGGAATTACTACCGCAATCGCCCGGAAGGCCAAAACACCCTCGTGATCAATCCAAGCGCGGCGCCGAGCCAAAACCCGACGGCCAATGCCCGCATCGTCCATCACGTGTCGAAGCCGGAAGAGGCTTTGGCCATCGCCGATCTTACGCCCGCCTACGTGGGGCGCGCCTCCTCCGTGCGCCGGGGCATCGCGCTCTTTGACGAGCGTCGCCAGGCGCTCGTGCAGGACGAGGTGACCGCCGACGAGCCGATGGAACTTTGGTGGTTTATGCACACCATGGCCAACATCGAACTGCTGGGCGATGGGGCGTCGGCCGTGCTGCGCCTAGGGAACAAGCGCCTCATGGCCCACATCCTTTCACCCGCCGGGGCGAGCTTTACGGTGATGCCGGCAAAGCCTTTGCCGACCTCGCCCAATCCGGCCGGACAAAACCCTAACAATGGCATTCAAAAGCTCGCCGTCCACCTCGAGGATGTGACGGATGTGCGCTTGGCGGTGCAGTTTGTGCCCTTGGAAGGGAATCGGTTTGCGTTGTTGAGCCCTCGCGTGCTCCCCTTGGACGAGTGGGAACGTGCGGGCAGCGACGAAGTCCTGTGGCCTGCGACGCCTCGCATGACGCTCGAGATCCCGGCGCTGTCGCAAGGGCAGAGTGTGCAAGGCGACTTGCCAATCGACCTCGAGGTCGACGGCGCGGAAGGCATTGCCGTGGAAAGCGTGCAGATCCGCTTTGACGGCGAGCTCATTTACAGTGCTGGCGGTTTCCCAGAAGGCCTAGCAGTTGACACGCTCGCGCTCGAGGACGGGACCTACACCTTGGAGGTGCAGATAGCGTTTGAGGGTGGAGGCAGGGCAACGCACGAGATGCAGGTGCGCGTCGACAACTGGTGGCAGTTGGACGACCCGTTCGACCCACCGATCGTCTCCGGGTTTTTTGGAACGATCGACCGCACGAAGACGTCTGAAACTTCGCCGGGGTGGACGTACGCCACGGGTCGGCCCGACGAGTTCTTTGGCGATGACAGCCGCAGGGCAGTTACGACCGAATCGACCGAGTATCTCGTTTGGGAAGCGCCCAGGTTGCAGTCTGTTGAGCTTGTGGTGTATGCACCGGTGCAAGACCTTGATGAGACGCTCATCGTAGAAGCGTCGCCCGATGGGACATCGTGGCACGAGCTGGCGACTCAAGTTGAGGCGCGCCCGCATCCCTCGCTCGAGCGTTTTCAGCTTCACGTGCGGGGGCGTGTGCCGCAAGGCCTCGACGCCCGCTGGCTACGTGTGACCTTGCAGCCTGGAGGCATCGATGTTCGCCAGGTAGAACTGGGCAAGGCCACGCTCGTCGGGCTAAACGAATAAGTTGAGCTCAAGGAGTCACCCACTTGGCCGCCCGACCTTGTGAGCCCTGCCAAGCTACGAGCGGATGAAAATTCTAGCGAGCCAGCTTTGCTGGCCCTATTGGGCGGCAAG
>CAYRIY010000199.1:0-2404 GCA_964424335.1 uncultured Clostridia bacterium | reverse complement strand
GACGAACACGGTTAGGCGCTTCTTGATCTCTCATCGTCGCGGTCCTCCTACAGTTTGGCTTTGGAGTTCCCCAAGTGGGTACTTCTCCATTAATTGATACGTAGGTCGACCCTCGTTTGGATTACGTTGTTCCCGCGAAATGCTTCGCATCCCTTTATAAACGGTGCCCTAACCAAAGGAATGGAGGGCCGGGAGAACGGCTAGAGAAGAAGTTCCTTGTGTCACTTGGGAATGCCTATTTGGAGTTGATGTTGGTATGATGGTGGAGAGCATTCATCATTCGGCCCTCTTGGTGACGGAGCTCGAAAAGGCAAAGGACTTTTACGGTCGTGTCCTCGGGCTGAAAGAGATTGAGCGCCCTCCGTTCAACTTTGCGGGGGCGTGGTACGGGGTAGGGGACGGCCAGATTCACCTGATCGTCTACCCTGAAAAGGCGCCTCGTGAGCGAAAGATCGACACAAGGAACGCCCACCTGGCGCTTCGAGTATCTAATTTCCACGAGATGGCGGCACGGCTCGAGGCCGAGGGGATCGAACTCGTCAAGCACGAAAACAGCATCACGGGGTGGCCGCAGATGTTTTGTATCGATCCCGACGGCAACGTACTCGAGCTTAATGCTGCCTCGCTGTAGAAAGGTGAACGCTCGTTGATTCGAGTCGACCCGTCCAACTGGACCGCCGACTTTCGCATCGCCCGCGCCCTGACGGAGGCCTACAAATCGAGCGGGTTTGACGAGGCGCTCTTTTTCTGCGTCGGCGATCCCGAGGATCCGATTCTTCGCCTTGGCACTCTTATCGCCGATGAGACGATCAAGTATTACCAAGGCGTCATGGGGACGAGTGAGCGCCCGGTTACCCCTGATACGCTGCCCGAACGCGTCGAAGAAGCGATTAGGGAGTGGCCGGGGCGTTTTATCGTCGCCATCGAGCCAGGAAAGGGCCTTGAGTCGCACCTGGGATCGGTAGAGATTACGGATCGAGGTCTTTCGATCGCTCCTCCGTCCGCGCGCCACGTGGCCGACTTCTCCGATGTAACCGTCAACGTCGTGCTAAGCATCGATGATGTGAGCGACGTCAAAGCGCGCCGATTGGCGGCGGCGGAAAAGGTCGAAAAAAGCGAGAGCGGCCTGCGCCAAGCTGCACTCGAGGTCGGTACGGACGACGAGAGCGGCATGGCCCAAAGGGAGAAGTTTAAGCCGCTTCGACCCGACCAGATTACACCCAACGTCGTGCGCAAGCTCGCCGACACCGTGATCGACGGCAACCTACGGTTTTTGAGCAAGATTGGCAAACAGCGATTATAGCTCAAAGTCGCCCTCCGAGCGACCAACAGGGGGAACCTGTATTGCGCGTCTCACTCTTTATCACGTGCTTGATCGATGCGCTCTATCCGCAAGTCGGCGTGAGCACGGTCAAGCTGCTCCGTCGTCTAGGCGTTGAGGTCGACTTTCCCGAAGGCCAGGTGTGCTGCGGCCAACCCGCCTTCAACAGCGGGTACTCCGACGCGTCCCGGGAGGCCGCGGCTTCACTCATTCGGGCGTTCGTCGACGCTGAGTACGTCGTAGGACCGTCCGGATCGTGCGTTTCGATGATTCACCATTACTACCCGGCCCTCTTCGCAGGCCATCCCCTCGAAAAAGAGGCGAAAGCCTTTATCGGCAAGACCTACGAACTGTCGCAGTTCATCGTCGAGGTGTTGGGCAAGGATGACCTGAATGCCCGGTTTACGGGAAGAGCCACCTACCACACGTCGTGCCACATGACCCGAGGGCTTGGGGTCGTCGATCCGCCGATTCGGCTGCTTAAGAATGTCCAAGGCCTCGAGCTCGTCGATCTCCCGCACCGGGAGGATTGCTGCGGCTTTGGCGGCACGTTCGCCGTCAAGATGGCTGATCTATCGACCGCCATGGCCGACGAAAAAATCGACCATGTGTCCCAGACCAGGGCTCAGTACCTGGTCGGCTCCGACATGGCCTGCCTCATGCACCTCGGGGGGCGTGCCGAGCGGCGTGGGGAGTCTGTAAAGGTCCTCCACCTTGCCGAATTGCTCGAACAAGCCACGAGACCCGAGCGACTGGCAGAACCCGGCGAGCCTGCCGAGATTGCGGGCCGCATCGCAAAGGAGGCGAGCGCATCGTGAGCAAGTCGGCCATTTTGGACCGGATTGATGAGGCGCTCGGCAACGAGAGGCTGCGAAAGGCGGTCCGCAAGGCGACCGACACCTTCCGCGGCGGACGCAATCGGGCGACCGAGGAATACGACGACTGGGAAGCGATGCGTGAGAAGGCAAGGCAAGTCCGGGCGCACACGATTCAACATCTCGATTACTACATCGAGCAGTTGTCGGCGCGCGTGCGGGAAAACGGCGGCTACGTTCACTTTGCCGAAAACGCCGATCAGGCCGT
>CAYRIY010000198.1:0-2415 GCA_964424335.1 uncultured Clostridia bacterium | reverse complement strand
ACGTTTCCCGACGGCAACGCCACGCGCCTTGAGTGCTGCAAGGCGCTGAAGACCGAAGCGCTCATCAACACCCTCAACGGTTCGTGGCCGCGCTACCGCATGAACCACGACACCGGCGAGTACGAGCGCGACGCCAACACGGAGCCGTACACGGGCGTCATCGTGGGCGTTCGCTCGGACGAAGAAGGCACCCGTTCCAAAGAGCGCGTCTTTTCGGCTCGGGGAACCAACAGCCACTGGGACATCGGCGACCAACCCCCTGAGTTTTGGAACCAGTACAAGACCGACTTCGCCCCGGGCACCCACGTGCGGATCCACCCGCTCCTCGAATGGACCGAGCTCAACATTTGGGAATACATCGAGCGGGAGAACATTCCCGTCGTCTCCCTCTACTTTGACCAAGGCAACGGGACGCGCTACCGCTCGCTCGGCTGCGCCCCTTGCACCAAGCCGGTGGAGTCGACCGCTGCGAGCGTGCGAGATATCATCGAAGAGTTGTCGACAGGAAAGTTTGCCAACATCAGCGAGCGCTCCGGAAGAGAGCAGGACAAAGAAGACGGAGGCGGGCTCGAAGCGCTCAGACGAGAGGGTTACATGTGATATGAACGAGTGGGCAATCGGCGCCGAAACAACCGCTCCCGAGGTCGCTCATGCGTCGGACGACCGCCGGGACATGAGCATCGTCATCGTAGGTCACGTCGACCACGGCAAGAGCACCATCATCGGCAGGTTGCTCGCCGACACGGACTCGTTGCCACAAGGCAAGCTCGACCAGGTCCGGGAGATGTGTCGGCGAACAAGCAGGCCGTTTGAGTACGCCTTTTTGCTCGACGCGCTCAAAGACGAGCGGGATCAAGGCATTACGATCGACTCGGCCCGCGTGTTTTTCAAGACGGCGCTCCGTCGCTACATCATCATCGACGCTCCCGGACACATCGAGTTTCTAAAAAACATGGTCACCGGCGCCGCAAGGGCGGAGGCAGCGCTGCTCGTCATCGACGCCAGCGAAGGCATCAAAGAAAACTCGAAGCGACACGGGTACATGCTTTCGATGCTCGGCATCGACCAGGTCACCGTGCTCATCAACAAGATGGACCTGATGGGCTACGACGAAAAGGTGTTCAATGAGCTCAAAGACGACTACGAAGCGTTCCTCGAATCGATCGGCGTGCGCGCAGCGTCGTTCATTCCGGTGAGCGGCATGCAGGGCGCGAACATCGCCGAGCGCTCGCCCGAAACGCCGTGGTACCGAGGGCGAACGGTCCTCGAGACCCTGGACGGCTTCAAAAACCAGCCGCTCCCGGTCAACAAGCCCTTTCGCATGCCGGTTCAAGGCGTCTACCGCTTCACCCAAAACAACGACCGCCGCCGCATCATCGCCGGTACGGTCGAGACGGGTCGCTTGAGCGTCGGGGATACCGTCGTCTTTTACCCATCCGGAAAGCAGAGCCGTGTAAAGACCATCGAAGCGTTCAACGCCCCGCTCCCCACCACCGTCGAAGCCGGGCAAGCCACCGGGTTTACGCTGGAGGAGCAGATCTACGTGCGCCGGGGCGAGATCGCAACCCACGCCGGCGAGCCCCGTCCGGAAGTGACATCGACACTCAGGGCCAACCTCTTTTGGCTCGGCAAGTCGCCCTTGACCAAAGACAAGCGTTACATTTTAAAGCTTGGAACGGCCCGAGTCGGGGCACAAGTATCCGAAATCCTCCAGGTGCTCGACGCCTCGGATTTCTCCCGCTCGCTGGGCAACGACCAAGTCAACCGCAACGATGTCGCGGAGTGCATTCTTCAGCTCGAAAACGCCATCGCCTTTGATACGAGTGACGCCATCCCGCAGACCTCCCGCTTCGTCATCGTCGACGAGTACGAAATCGCGGGCGGCGGCATCATTCAAGAGGCCCTCGAAGATAAGCATAGCTGGGTCCGAGATAAGGTGCTCATCCGCAATGCCCGCTGGGAGCGGAGCGAAATAGCCCCGGAGGAGCGAGCCGAGAAGTACAACCAAAAGGCGACGCTCATACTCATCACCGGCGAGCGCGACGTCGGCAAGAAGCCGACCGCAAAGGCGCTGGAAAAAAGGCTTTTTCGGGACGGCAAGTTCGTCTACTTCCTCGGGATCGGCAACCTCCTCTATGGCGTGGACGCCGACATCAAGTCGACGTCGAACAACCACCGGGAGGAACACATCCGCCGCCTGGCCGAGGTGGCGAACGTCATGCTCGACGCCGGTATGATCTTGATCGTGACCGCCACCGAGCTGACGCAAGACGACGTCGACCTGATGAGGACGGCGATTACCACCGATCACATCGAGTCCGTCTGGATCGGGGACGAGATTACGACCGACATCGAGTGCTCGCTTCACATTCGCCGCTTCGACTCGCCCGAAGGAGCGGCCGACAGGATCCGCGA
>CAYRIY010000197.1:0-2427 GCA_964424335.1 uncultured Clostridia bacterium | reverse complement strand
GAATCGGGGCGAACAGCACCTGCGCCACCTGCATGATCAGATACGCGATCGGCTTTCCGACGCCCAAACCGTCAAAAAGCGCCGTGAGGCTTGCCTGGATCGCCCCCAAGTCTCCACTTTGAATGTCGCGGAGCAGCTCCTGGACCGAATCAGGCAAAATGGGGTACACGACGACAAGGGCGGCCGAAAACAATAGGGTGAGTACGATCGCCGCACCGATGATCGGCGCGATCGCCAGGAGCTTCAAACGCAATCGCCGCCCAAACGACGGCCAAAATCCCGTTGATGCTTTGCTCATGTCGCTACCTACTTTTACACCATGTCCTGCAGACCGTGGACGCCTAGGCCCCGCGCCCCCCGCTCCGTGAGCCTGGCGTGCAACTCCCAAAACGCGATCCGGCTCGCTTGGAATTGTATCATGGTTTGCGCGGCTTCGTAGTTTACCCAGCGAAACTCCACGTCGTCACGCCGAGGCGCGATGCGGGAACTGGGCGCCGACACGCCAAAGCAGTACTGTGGAATGACGTAAAGGTCGCTTCCAGATAGCTTCTCGTACGCCCGGGATTTGCGCAAGAACGAGACCGGCACCGGCACCACCGTCGAAAGCTGGACGATCGCCCGGTCGAACGGAATGTTCGCCTCTTCGTATGCCTCCCGCCGCGCCGCCTCCAGGGGGATTTCGTCACCTTTAGAAGGACCGGCGATCCCTTGCCAGCGGCCCAAGCCTCGGCGACGAAAGAGCGCATACTGCAATCCCCCTCCTGCGAGGCGCCGGTACGGGAACACGAGCACCCGGAAAGGCGCGTGCGTCATGAATCCGCCTCCGATCATGCAAGCTCAAACGTCTCGCCGGGCTCCAGCGTGATAATCTCGACATCGGGTGCGTGCTCTCTTGCGTGCAGCACGAGTTCGTCCGCAGTCTGCGCGAGAAGCGGAAACGTCTTGTAGTGCATCGGTAGGGCGTACCTCGGCCTTAGCCACGCAAGCGCCCGAGCGGCCTGCCTGCCGCCCATCGTGAAGTGATCGCCGATCGGGAGGAGCGCAACATCGATATCAAATAGCTCTCCCCACGTTGACATGTTCACGTGTAGGCCCGTATCTCCCAGGTGATAGACGACCCGCCCGTCCTCGAGCGTCAGAATGTATCCGGTCGGCATTCCCGTCTCGCTCGAGTGGTAGGCGTCCGTCATCGTCACCTGAATATCGCCGAGCCGGATCGTGCCGCCGATGTTCATCCCCAGCGTCTTGATCTCTTTTCCCCGCTCTTTGGCTTGATCGCCGTATTTTTTCACGACCTCGGGCTGTCCGACGAGCGTCGCCCCCGTGTGGGCCGCTACCTCGACCACGTCGGACGCGTGATCGGCGTGATCGTGCGTGAGCATCACTCCTACCGCCGGTTTAAGGTCTGAAATGGCGACGGGCGCCACTGGATTTCCACTCAACCACGGATCGATAAACACCCGTGCGCCCGAGGCCGTTTCGACTTCCCAGCCGGAATGCCCCAACCAGCGCAATCGATGACCCAAAGTAAAAACACCTCCGTTTAAGATTTTGATTTAGCTTTGCGGCGGCGCCTTCCTTGTAAATCATTTCCCACCGCATGTTGAGCTACATACAGATAGTTGTCGTACGGGTCGAACTGCTCGTCCACAACCGTAAGGCCTGCCTTTTCGAGCAGTTTGCGATATTGGTCCGAACCGAGGCTGATGTAACGAAAGGAGACCCCGTGCATCTCACCCTCGACCACGCCTTCACGGTCTCCCGAAGTAAATAGGAAGACGCCTCCGGTTTTTAGTCGCTCCGCTACTTTTTCGATGATCAGCGCCTGATCATCCGGGTCGAGATGGTACAGCATCCCCCAGCTCACCACGGCATCAAACGACTTTCCAAAAAGATCGGACCGCTGGGCCGGCTCGCACAGGACGGGCACACCTGGAAGGTTTTGACGAAACTGCCTCACCATCTCTTGAGATGAATCGATTCCATAGACCGAAAAGCCCATGTCGACAAGGGCTCGGGTGATCGGCAGACCGGTCCCGCAACCTAGGTCGAGCACCTCCGCATTGGACGGGAGCAGCTTCTGCAAACGGGCCACTTCCGGGACGCCGATCTCGGGATTGCGCGTTTTCGCGTACCACTTGGCAATTTTGTCGTATTCGATCATGTCTCTCACCAACCACAAAGAGGGAGTCGCCGCGTAAGCGCAGAAGGTATGTCTTGAAGCAAACCCTTCAACAAGAGGTGGCGCACGTGCGCGTTTCGGGAATTGCGGCGATTTCGGGTATCAAGGCCCTCGAAACCGTAAGCGAGGCGGTCAATATCCGGCTCCTTGACATGATGCTGGAGCAAGCCCAGACCCAAACGTCTCAGCTTTTGGAGATGCTTCCCCAACCTCCGGAGGCTCCCCATCCCCACCTGGGTCACAAC
>CAYRIY010000196.1:0-2657 GCA_964424335.1 uncultured Clostridia bacterium | reverse complement strand
GATCGACGCGCAGCCCATGCGCCCGTTCGGGCGCACAAGTCACGTCGAGGTCGTGCTCCAGTCCACCGATGAGGGAGTGGAGTCATGAGCGACGTGCGTATGAGGTGGGACGGCGGGAAGGTACAGGAGAGGGTAAGGCGCGCGACGGCCAAAGCGCTACGCGACACCGCCGAGGACCTCCTCACGGAGGCCAACAAAACGGTACCGCTGCGCGATGGCGACCTGATGCGCTCCGGCTTGGCTGACGTAGATGAGCGAGCGCTTGAGGCGAGCGTTTCTTACGGCCACGGTCCCGCCGCTCCGTATGCGGTAGTCCAGCACGAACGCACGGATTTCCGGCATTCGGAGGGCCGTCGTGCCAAGTGGCTTGAGCTGGCGCTCGATGAAAACAGGACGCGATACCAGAGCTACATTGCTGAGCAAATCCGCAAGGCGCTACGGGGGTGATGCGATGCTCGAAGGGATCGCTCGATATCTCCATGAGAAGGGCATCGTCACCTTCGACCCCAACGGCATCAGCGGCGACATCTTCATGGAGACGATGCCGCCGCAGCCTCGCGACGCCGTAGCGCTCATGTCTACGGGCGGCGACGAGCCGCTGGTGCGGCACCCGTTTGACACGCGGAAATTCCAGGTGCTCGTGCGCGGCGGGGCAGACCCGCGACCACCGCTAGCGCGAGCGGAGGCGATCTACGACGCACTGCAAGGCCTCGCTGGACGGACGCTTTCCGATGGCACTTACGTGGTGGCAATCGGGGCGGTCCAGGCGGGGCCCATTCGTTTGGGGCCGGACGAGAACGGCAGGCACATGTTCTCGCTCAATTTTTGGATGAGGGTACATGTGCCGACGGAATATCGAAAGGGAGTGTGATAGCGAATGGCGTTCGTCGAGATTTTGGCTCGCGAACTTAAGGTCGAGATCAGGGATGGTAATGATTGGCTTGAAATCGAGGGCATCACGACCATCGGCCATACGTCCACCAAGACGGATGCCGATACGGGCCACTTCCAGGCCGCCGGACGTGCCCGTCATATCGTGGCCGAACGCGGCGACGAGTTCACGTTCACGTGTGTGTATCTGGTCGACCCTGATACGGGTGAGATCCCGCCGGGGCATAAAGCGTTGCGTGAGCTTGGCTCGAAGATCGGATACGAGTCCATCGGCGAGTTCCGCATTATCGGGCTGGGCGGGTACGGCATCCAATTCCGGGCGTCGGCCAACGTGGGTCAGCCGAGCGGTGGCCGCAACGATGCGGGCACGTTTGACGTGACGCTCACCGTCACGGACGACATCACGCCCGTAGAGCCGAATGGCGGCGGCGGGGTCGAAGGATAAGCAGGGCGGGGCTTCACGCTCCGCCCTTTTCTCACTTTAGGAGGTGGAACTGTGGCAAAGTTTGTCGACTTTGACGCGTTTTGGGAAGAGACTAAACCCGAAGAAGCAGAACCTAAGCAGATCAAAGTCTTTGGTGAAGTCATCGATCTTCCGACCACGCTCCCGGCGCGCATCATGCTCAAGGCGATGCGCTATCAAGAGGACGATAGCCGCGGCCTTGGTGAGCAGTTGGAAACCTACATCGACGACCTCAAGCTGTTCGTCGGCGCTGATCGCGTGGAGCAGTGGCTCGACCGAGGCATCGAGGCTGTGCAGATCGTGCAAATCTTTACGCATATCATCGGCCTTTACTTGCCTGCCGCTGAGGACGGCGACCAAGAGAAGGGAAACGGAGAGGCCCCCGAGACGGGGGAGACTCCGAAGAGGCAAGGTCGATCCTCGAAGACTGGCCACTGATTGAGGCGGATTTCTTGCGAGAATACGGCATCGACTTGAGAATGGCGTTGCGAGATGATTCTTTTACTTGGCGGCGTTTTTTAGCGTTGGTAAGGGGTTTGTCTCCCCAGAGCGCTTACGCCAATGCGATTGCGTATCGGCGGCACAAACACAAAAAAGGAGGCGGCGAGACGCGCAGGATTACCGATCCCCAAGAGGCGACGATGTACTTGCGTGGACTTGTGACCAAGAAGGCGGGGTGATCACGTGGCGCTGCAAGTGGGCGAGCTTTACGCCCTGTTAAGGCTTGACGACTCGAAGTTCAAAAAGGCGCTTGAAGACGCAGAGCGTCGGATGAGCGACCTTGCGAAAAAGAGTTCCGCAGCTTTTGCGGCCATCGCCGGGTCGATCACCGCCGCCGCCATCGCCGGGGGACGGTACGCAGACCAGATGCAGGCGATTGCCGGGCAGACGGGCCTCGCGGTAGAGAGCGTGCAGGCGCTCTCGCATGCCGCCATGCGGTTTAACGCCGACCTTGGGCTTCTCCAAACGAGCTTGCGGGCGTTCGTGCGTCGTTCCGCCGAGGCGGCGCAAGGCAATATGAGCTTCCTGCAGACCTTCCAGATGCTGGGCATCTCGCAAGATGAGGTGGCCGCTGGTCTGCATGACATCGAGGAGCTATTTCTCCTCGTCGCGGAGCGGATTTCCCGCCTTCCGACGGAGGCGCAACGGTCTGCCGCCGCCATGCAACTTCTCGGTGACGCAGGTCGCCAGCTTGTTCCGATGCTGTCGCAGGGCGCGTCCGGAATCCGAGAAGCGATGGAGGAAGCGCGCCGTCTAGGCATCGTCACCCGCACTGAAGCGGTAGCTGGCCTTGCCGACCTTG
>CAYRIY010000195.1:0-2744 GCA_964424335.1 uncultured Clostridia bacterium | reverse complement strand
CATTCTCTTGGTAAAAGTCGCTCTGCTCTTTGGTAAGCACTGCGTTCCCACCTTTGCTTGGAAGTTTCGGTTTCAAGATTATTCAAAAGGCGGATGCGCGCGGCCTTTGCGAGTTTAGGCCAGCCTTTTTCGAAATTCGGCCACGGTCCAAGTGGCAATCGCCCGCGGCGCGCGATCGGCGGCCCTCATACGTAAGGCTCTGGCGCACGTTGAGCTCGGGATTCCCGGTTTGACGCGCCATTTCGGAATGCGGCCGGAGGAGCGCCTGCATGCAGAGAAAAGGTCGCTGTGAAGTGTTGGACGTTGCGGAACCCGACACGGCCGGCCACCTCTTTCACCGACAAATCGGTGCGGCGCAGCAAGTTTTTCGCCCGATCGATCCGCGCTTGAGTGACGAAAGCGGTGAAGGTCGTTCCCGTTGATTTGCGCAAGACCCGGGATAGGTGGCGCGGAGAGAGGTTGACGTGTCGAGCGACCTCTTCGATGCGCAAGGGCCGGTCGAGGTTGTCGCTGATGTAGCGGAGCGCGAGGCGGGCAGGACCGGGCGTGGCGAGGTCCGGGGCGGGCCGGTCGGACGATGCGGTCGGGACGAGGGTCTGTGCGTAGGCGAGCAACAACGAGGAGGCAAGCGGGGCGACGGCATCCGGGGGGCCGCCTTCGGCGAGGGCCTTGAGCGCTAGCCAAACGGTCGTCACTCGGGCGGCATGGTCGTGGCGCAAGAACGCGTCGCTTTCCACGAACGCCCGTATGTGGCCCGGCATGGCGCCTTGCGTGGGCGTCAACTGGAACGCGACCCAATACAGTTCCATCCATGGCTCTTTCGTATTTCTGATCTGGTGGACGACGCCGGGCCGGGCGAGGAACAAATCGCCGGGACCGATCGGATGCTCAGCATCCTCGATCAGGAAGACGCCGCTTCCGTGACCCCCGACCATGCAGGCCTCGAAGTAGGTATGGCGATGGGGCGCATTGTCGGGCAGGTGTTCACTGTAGGACCAGTTGAGCACTTCGACTTCGACGCCCGGGGCCAGGGCGACGCGAGGGTGATGTCGGTTTAAGTACGTGATCCAGTCCATGAGTGATTCATTACCCTGCCCATTTCACGATGAGATAGGCGTATACGCTCACGAGGTCGAGCACGTCGTCGATTAGGACGTACTCATCCGCCGCGTGGGCGGCGGCCCCGCCAGGACCCAAGATAAAGGCCTGGGTGGGGGAGTGGCGGTTGAAGACGTAACCGTCACAGGCAAAGGGCGCCCCGCGCACGACGCCGTCCCGGCCAAGCGCTTTCAACGCTTCGGCGGCGAGGCGGATGCACGGGTGGTCGGCAGGCATCGAGCTCGGTTCGACAAATCGGCTTTGGGGCTCGAGGTCGATCTGAAATTGCGAGAGCCTGGGATGGCGCCTCAATTCGTCCGCGAGGCGATAAACTTTGGATTCGACCGCTGCGGCGCCCTCTTCTTCGAAGAAGTGAACGAAAAAGTCGATGGAACACGATTTTGGAACGCCGTACCCTTGCGCGTGAATGGCGAGCACATCGACGGGCGGAGGATCGCCCCCGGCGTAGATGGCTGGGAGCGGACGACTTTGATGCTCGGCGCCAAACGACTGAATCGCTTCGAGCACGACGCTCGCGCCCATGGCCGGATTCTCAAAGGATTCGCCGCCAAACCGCATGCCGGCGGCGCCGCTCAAGGTGATGCGGTAGATGCGCACGCCGAGGTGAGCGGGGGCGACGACCATGTGCGATGGTTCGGGAATGACGACGATGTCGGGGTTGTGGCCGCGCAGGCGTGCGGCGAGCGTTCCGTTTGAGCCGCCCCACTCCTCGTCGACCACGCTTTCGACCATTACGTCCCCGCGCAAAGGCACGCCGAGTTCACGCACGGCACGGACCGCCCAGACCGAGGCGAGCAGGCCCGCTTTCATATCGTACGACCCCCGGCCGTATAGCCGTCCGTTTTTGACTTCGCCCGAGAATGGTTCGCTTTCGAGCCAGGGAAGTGGGTCTCGGGAGGCCGTATCCATATGGCTCGAAAATCCGATGCTCCTGCCGCCGCCGCTCCCGCAAAAGCGAGCTACGACGTTGGGGCGGTTGGTGTAATCGCGGCCGGGATAAAAGGCCGCATGATGGCGAAGTTCGGGCACGTCGTCGGGAGAGAAGACATCGACATCGGCGCCCATCCCTTCGAGAATCCCTTTGAGGTACAGTTGCCCGACGTACTCATCGCCCGTCGGGGGACGGTTTTCGGTGGGTATGCGGATCAGCTCTTGGATCGAGTGAACGATTCCGTCACGATGGTTGCTCACCCATGACTTAATCAAGTCGATATCGACATTCATCGCGTTACCGCCTCCCTCGTAGGGAGCGGGTTCGCCGCGCTTTTGGCGGATACCTTTGGTGAAGGTTATGGCGATCTGGGTTGCACAGGCAATCCGATTCTGAGGACACCGAATCTGGACCGATTCCATCACGAGAGCCTCCGCTTGACCAAATATCACACCGGGCCCACATGCGCCCCCACAAGATGCGCTAAGTCCAAATTCTCGGAAGGAAAACCACACAAACAAAAAGTAAACTAGTACATAGCGCATTCAACTGGCACTGGTGGGAGGAAATCACCTTGATCGAAAACCTGTGGTCCGAGGATCAGGCCCAAAAGGCGGGCGATGATCTCGACCTGCTCGTGTACAGGTCAAACCTGCTCGGCGAAGATCGCCGGGTGTGCAATTGGAAAGGCGGC
>CAYRIY010000194.1:0-2783 GCA_964424335.1 uncultured Clostridia bacterium | reverse complement strand
CGTCGGATTGAGCACCAGGTTTTCCAGAGTATTGCCATGCGCCGTGCCGATCAGTCGAACGCCACGCTCCGCAATGGTTCGCGCCGCCTCAGCCTCGGCCTCGGTGCCGATTTCATCGATGACGATCACTTCGGGCATATGGTTTTCCACTGCTTCGATCATCACGTCCGCCTGAAGGACGCCAAGCGGCACCTGCATCCGCCGCGCCCTCCCGATCGCCGGATGGGGGATGTCGCCGTCTCCTGCAATCTCATTCGACGTATCGACGATCACCACACGCTTTTTGAGGTCGTCCGCCAATACTCTAGCAAACTCCCGCAACATCGTAGTCTTGCCGATGCCCGGGCGGCCGAGAAAAAGCACGCTCCGATCAAGTTCGACGATGTCGCGCACGATGTCAAGCGTGCCAAACACGGCGCGCCCGACCCGACACGTGATCCCCACCACGGCTCCTTGACGGTTGCGCATCGCAGAGATCCGGTGCAACGTGCGCTCGATCCCAGCTCGGTTATCTTTGCCGAACTGGCCCACCCGCTCCAGAACAAAGTCGATCTCTTCGCGTGATACGACCGCGTCGCTCAAACGGACGATCTCGTTTGAGAAGCGGGCTTCGGGCTCTCGGCCTAGATCCATCACGATCTCAACCAAGTCCGCTAGGTTGTCAAACGATTGAACGGCATCGCAAATCCTTGGGGGTAAAACCGCAATCAACTGCTCGATATTGTCGACAATCTCCCGTCGCGCCAAAGCTCATGCCTCCAATGGATGAGCCTGATAAAAGCCGAATGTATCGCCCCTTGCCGCCGCAAGCGCCCTACAAAGGGGGCCCAGCGCTTGGACGTGGATGCGAGGATCAAGCCACAACTCCGATTTCTCCCGCGTCCCACCTGGAGGCGCCGCGCACCTCCCAGCCAAGACTGCGGACATGGCGTAAGTATTCTACAATATCGGTCGTAATCTTCTCGCCCGGCGCGAGAACCGGCACTCCGGGCGGATACGGACAGACGATCTCGCTCGAGACCCATCCGACGGCATCTTTGATTGCAACCCACCGAACCGGTCTTGCCACAGCCTCCCTTGGGTCCATCTGGAGCGTGGGCCATGGCGGGGGCAGCACAGCAGCAGGAACGTTCGGCGGACGAACCGCCGCCATGCCAGCGAGCGCTTCGACGAGGCGCTCGGCATCATCTTCAGTGTTTCCCGGGCTGATCAACACCACTATTGCCATTTGATTTGCCATTTCAACCTGGATCTGCTTTTTCGTCCTTAGCCACCGGGCAGCGTCGATGCCCGTCCAACCCACTCGGGCGACATTGATCACGAGCCGCGCGGGATCGAGTGCCGCCCCCCACACAGAGCGCGCAATCTCCTCATCCAGGCACTTGCAATCCGTCTGCTGTTCGATCGCTGATCGCAGGCGTTTCGTGAGGCCGACCGCTCGTTTCCATCCGTCATCAGCGCCGGACGCCATCGGCTCGAGCTGGCTGACAGCGGCTTCGAGCGACGCAAGGAGGATTGGCGAAGGGCTTGTCGTTTGAAGGAGAAAAAGGCTCCGGTCAACCAAGGGAATCAGGTGATTGAACTGCTTGGACACATGAAGCACAGAGCTTTGAGTAAATGAGCCCAGGGTTTTGTGAAAGCTCTGCACGGTCAAGGCAGCGCCACATGACAGGGCCGGAGGAGGCGCCTCGGGACAAACGATAAAATGGCTTGCGTGCGCCTCGTCTGTGAGCAGTATCGGCGGTCGACCGGTCTTTTCGGGCGTACCCCATACGCCAAGGTCGTGAGCGAGGCCGTAATAGTTGGGGTAGGTATCGATTGCCACATCGGGACACACGGATCCGAGCGCTTCGCGGATCGCCTCCTGCGAAGGTGGACCTGGAATATCCCATTCGGCATCGTATGTGGGCGCCAAGTAATGGGACTCGGCGCCGCAAAGAAGCGCGGCGCCATACACCGAAAGGTGGCTCGCTCGGCTGTAAACGGCGCACTTTCCCATTCCGACCGCGAGCAATGAGGCGTGAATTCCGCCCGACGTCCCGTTTACGAGGAAGCGAGTCGCTCCTGCTCCGAATATCTTTGCCGCTCGGTCCTCGGCAAGGCGAATTGTCTCGGACCAATCTGCAGGCCCACGCTCGCCTTCAAGGAGATCGGAAATATCGAGAGAAGCAGTATCTCGACCGATGCCTTCGAGGAAGTAGGGATCGAGCCATCGACCCCCTCTATGGCCCGGCGTGTGAAAGCGGACGATGCCGCGTTGGGCGTAGTTTTGTAAGCCTATGAGAAAAGGGGAACCCCGGCCATCCGGAGGAGACCCGTGGTGAGTCAAGGACTTGGTCCTCCCGGCGCACCGTCACGATGAAGTCCGGACAGGGCCTATAGGTGCTCCGCCCCCGGATAGGCCAAAAAAAACCTAGTCGCGGGAAGCGGCCGCCTCTGCGAGCCCATTCCAGAACTCACGGAGGTGAGACACGAACCTGTCATAGTCGGGGTCGCTCGGGCGGACTTGGACGATCTGCGATTCGCACTCGTCACAAAGCAAGTGGCCTGCAATTGTGATCGCACTCGTGGGCTGTCTGTTACACACAACACAGAGGGGTTTGGAGACTCTAGAGCTCAATGATTTCACCTTCCCGCCGTAGTCGGTAACAGTCTATGCCCTGCCCCAGCGATGGTGCCAACGGCACGATTTCCGACATGGACACGCTCAAATACTATTATTATCGCACCGCCCGATCTCACTCCTCTTATGAGATTAAATATGGCGGCAATATTGCCGCCAT
>CAYRIY010000193.1:0-2795 GCA_964424335.1 uncultured Clostridia bacterium | reverse complement strand
AACGTTGCCCACGATAGGACATTCGTTACGACGTATTCGGCCAAGACTGCGGGGTTGTCGAGGTACTCCCCTTTGCGATCTTTTCACACGCAAAGGGGACAGCTTGCCGTGCGCCGAAATCGAAGTCGCGCAAAACCTTCGAGGAATCGGGTGGGGAACTGTGCACATCAGTTGGAAAAGGAGCCCTTGCGGAATGCTCTCGGCCATGGCCGCGCTCTTCGTTACCATTGCATCGGTTTCATCAACATCCGCCTCCGACGGCGCCATCGTCGACCGGTGTTTCACTCTCAGATGAGGAAAGTTCAGCCGAGCACCTACGATGTTGCAAGACTCGCCAACGTCTCGGTCTCGACGGTCTCCCGTGTCATCAACGGCCAAAAGGGTGTGCACGCAGCCACACGATCGGCCGTGTGGGCGGCGATCCGCGAAATCGGCTATGAAGTGATCCGCGACGAGTCGACCCTCTCGGGCGTGCTCATTTTGTCGCCATCTCTGCGGTTTGACAGCCCCTACTTGCAGCAAGTGATGAGCGGGATCTTCGACGAAGCGTCACGCTCTCCCGTTCCCGTCATGGTCTCGTTCGTCAGCACCCGGGAGGCTGCCTTGGCGGAGGTCCAAGCCTTCTCCGACCGCAACGGCGTCCTCGGCGTCATTCTCGCCTGCTTTCCGACCCACCTAGCCGCCGCGGATTGGCTTTTGGACGACCCCAACATCGCGACGGTCTCTGTCCTGATGAACAGCGCCGCCAGCATGGTCAACGTCGACGGGTACAACGCCGTCCGCCGGGCGACGCTCAAACTCCTCCTGCTGGGCCACTGCCGCATCGCCATCGCCATCCACTCCCTGGCTTGGTGGACGCAGCAGCGAAGGCTCCAAGGATTCCTCGACGCATTCAAACAAGTGGGGCTTAAAGCTCCTGACGTCTCGGGATACCTCCCCGTGACGAACGCTGAAGTCAGGGAGTGGCTCGACGCGCAATTGAGGAAGAAAGAGCCGCCCACCGCGATCATCGGGGGAACTTCGGACCTATCCAACCAGATCTTTGCCGAGCTTCACCGCCGCCGGATCTCGATCCCGGGCGACCTTTCGTTTATTGGAATCGGGCACGCTCGCCGGTGGGATGAGCCGCTGTTTGATATCGTAAGGCAACCCACATTCGATCTAGGCATTGAGGCGGTTCGCGCCCTGCGAAAGATCGTCGCTCACCCTGGCAGGCGCATCGTTCTCGACCTTCCGGCCCCCCTCGTACACACAGGAAGTCTCGGCCCTCCTAAGTCTCACGAATGAATGTTGGCAGCATCCATTATCAGAATCTTGCGCGCTATGTTTCGCAAGAGGTTGTAACACGGTCCAAGAGAATCGTGGGCTCCAAGGGAGACCGGCCTTGGCGGGAAAAGCCAAAGGCTCCCGAACGCCAATCGGGCACGAAACGTGCCGCGCTAAGGAGGAGAATGGCATCATGTGGCCGAGGAGAATGTCAGCAGTCATGCTCGCAGCGCTCATGGCGATCACGCTGTGCTACCCGGCGAGTGCGGAAAGCATCGAGTTGGTCGTCTGGGACTGGCAAGGTTTTCGCAACGATCTCTTAAGACCATACGCAGAGGAGTACTCGCGCCTAAACCCCGGGGTTACGTTCACGTTTCAAGTCGTGGGTTTAGGGGAATACCCGGACAAGCTCACAGCCTCGATCGCAGCAGGGGTCGAGCCCGATTTGCTGCACTTTCACAACAAGTTCACCAGCCAGTTCCTTCCTATGCTGGCGCCGTTCCCGAGCGACCTTTTTCCGATTGAACAAATGCGCGAAGAGTACCTTGCGTTTGACCAGGCCTACCTCATTGAAGAAGCCGACGATCGGTTCTACTTCTTGCCGGCCGGCATCATGACCGGCGTGATCTTCTACAACAAGGACCTGTGGGCGCAATCCGGCCTTGCTCCAGAGGCGCCGACTTGGGACGCGCTTCGCGAGGCAGGCAAAAAGCTCACGCGCCGCTCACTCGACGGCACGCTCCTGGTCGCGGGCCTCTCGCTCCGAGGAGCCGAGTGGACGGGGCTCACCGACATGATCTACCAGCAAGGCGGATGGCTATTCAGCGAGGACGGCACGAGAGCGTATCTTAACACCCCCGAAGCCCGCAGGGCCTATGAATACATGAGCGACGTCTTCTTTGTCGACCAGAGCAGCAACCTGACGGAGCCGGGATTTGACATCGCCCGGGGCAACATCGCTGCCCAGTACAAGTGGGCCTGGTACCGGGACCCGCTCGACGCGAGCGACGTCAACTACGGCGTGCTCCCGATCCCGACGTTTACCGGCAGGATGGAGCCGGCGGTAGGCCGCAACAACTACGAGCCGAGCTTCGCCGTGCTCAATTCCATCCCAGAGGACCGGAAGAGAGCGGCTTTTGAGTTCTTGAAGTGGCTTTACGAGCAGGACGGATACCACATCGCGATCAACAAGGGACGCATTCCAGGCAAGCTCTCCCTTTGGCAGCACGATGATGTCCGCCTCGACCCGACCTTGCAAGTGCTGGCGAGCATGGCGCCGTACACCGTCTTCCCCGGCGAGCTCCCCGGTTACCAATGGGAGCAACCGATGGGACAGCTCGCAAGCGCCTTCATCAACCGGGCAAACGCCCCGGAGATCTTGCTCGAAGAGACTGAGCGCCTAATCAACGCCCGCTTGGCTGAAACCCCCGCCGCCTGGGTGGTCGAACGGCGCTACAGCCCGCCGGGAATGAATTAGCGAAGACCTCGAAGTACGAAGGGGCGGCCGGCGCCGTTACTCAGGTACTTGA
>CAYRIY010000192.1:0-2860 GCA_964424335.1 uncultured Clostridia bacterium | reverse complement strand
CCACGTAGTACCAGTCTCATCGGCCGCAGCCGCGGAGCTTGTCAAAGTGTATGAAAACACGTTTCGAGCGGTCAACATTGCGCTTGTCAACGAGCTGGCGTTGCTCTGCGATCGCATGAATCTCAACGTTTGGGAAGTGCTTGACGCCGCGTTTACCAAGCCCTTTGGCATCATGCCCTTCTACCCGGGACCGGGTGTAGGGGGGCACTGTATTCCCATCGACCCTCACTACCTCGAGTGGAAAGCCAAGGAACTCAACTTCAATACGCGCTTCATCGGCCTTGCCGGGGAGATCAACCGCCGTATGCCGGAGTTTGTGCGGGAAAAGGCGCTCCGCACGCTCAACGCCCTCGGATTGGCGCCTTCGCGATCAAAGATCCTTACGCTCGGTGTCGCGTACAAAAAAGACCTCGGCGATTGCCGGGAGTCTCCGGCCATCGAGATCATTCAGCTCCTCCGAAAGGATGGGGCGGAGGTCTCTTATCACGACCCGTTCGTTTCCGAAGTGCGTGAGCTGGGATTGTCGAGCGTGGAGCTCACGAAAGAGGAGCTGCGTGCCGCGGATTTGGTCATCATTGCTACGGATCATTCCGACATCGACTACCAGTGGGTGGTAGACGAGGCGAGCCACGTACTCGATACGAGAAACGCAACGCGGCACGTCATGCGCAACCGAGAAAGGATCACGTTGCTTTGAACGTCGCGGTGATCGGCGCTGGCGCCTGGGGACGCAATCTGGTGCGTACATTCCACGAGCTTGGCACGCTGACTGCGGTCGTGGAGGCCGATACGTCCCGTCACGCCGAGCTCAAAGCGCTCTATCCGGAAGTCGACGTCTTATCAGACCCGAAGGCCTTGCTTACTTCAGCGCCCGTTGGGCTGATGATCGACGCGGTTGCCATCGCGACGCCACCGGCCACACATGCAGAGATCGCCTCCATGTTTCTTGAGGCCGACAAGCACGTTTTCGTCGAAAAGCCGATGACACTCTCACGGTCCGATGCGGTGCGATTGCAGGAGCTTGCCACAAAGCATGATCGGACGCTGATGGTGGGCCACATGCTCCTATATCAGCCCGCGATTCAATGGATCAAAGCCTTCTTGGACAGCGGCCGTTTGGGACAGTTGCGCTCGATCCACCAAGAGCGTCTCAACCTTGGACGAGCGCGCAGCGTGGAAAACGCCCTTTGGAGTCTCGGCGTGCACGACATTGCGGTCCTCTTATACCTTGTCGGCAACCCGCCCGACTCGCTCGTGGCGACCGGCCAGCGTGCGTTGCAGGAGACGATCGAGGACGACGTCTATCTACATATGCGATTTTCCAACGAAGTTCAAGGCCATCTCCACGTATCATGGCTGTGGCCGGAGAGGCGCCGACGCCTCCACGTGATCGGGTCCGAAGGCATGCTGGTCTACGACGAGCTTGGACAAACTGTCACTTTGCACCGCAAAGGAATCAACGCCGACCTGTCAAATCGTGATGATGGCAGCGAAATCGTGTTTCAGGGCGACGGCGAGCCGCTCCGCCTTGAATTGCAGCATTTCTTGGAGTGCGCTCAGAGTGGGCGCACGCCGCTGTCCGATGGAAGAAACGGCATCGACGTGGTGACGGTGCTGGAAGAGGCCTCCCGTCTCTTACACCTTGATGTGCGTTCACGAGGTGCAAACGAGTAAATGGATTATTTCGCCCATGAAACGGCCGTAATCGACGCGGGAGCGCGCATTGGCGCAGGAACCAAAATCTGGCACTTCAGCCACGTGATGCCAAAGGCCGAGATCGGCGAGCGGTGCTCGCTGGGACAAAACGTCTACGTCGCCAATAACGTCAGTATCGGCAACGACGTCAAGATCCAAAACAACGTCTCGATCTACGAAGGCGTCATCCTCGAAGATTACACCTTTTGCGGCCCAAGTATGGTTTTCACCAACGTCAAGACGCCGCGGTCGGCGTTTCCGCGCAACACGAGCAAGGATTTCCTCGTCACGCGGGTAAAGCGCGGCGCCTCCATCGGCGCAAACGCCACGGTGGTCTGTGGCGTGACCATCGGCGAGTGGGCGTTCGTGGGCGCCGGTGCAGTCGTGACCAAGGATGTGCCGCCGTACGCGTTGTGTGTCGGGGTGCCTGCAAGGGTTAAGGGATGGGTGTGCCAGTGCGGGGTCACGCTCACGTTTGTGGGCGATGGGGCGGAGTGTGGCGAGTGTGGACGTCGCTACAGGAAAGTGACGGACGGCAGGATCACACCGATCGAGTCGTGATCACACGGCCCATTGAGGGAGGCTTACTGGGTGGGTACAGCAAAAACGGAGGTCCCCTTTCTTGACCTCTCGTCGGAGGTCACGGAGCTCTGGGATGAACTGCAGACGGCGATTGGCCAAGTGTTGCGCTCGGGTCAGTTTATCTTGGGGCCAGATGTCAAGGCATTTGAGGATGAGGCCGCAGCGTACCTGGGCGTTCGCCATGCGATCTCGCTTAACTCCGGCACGGATGCGCTCGTCATCGGACTGCGCGCGCTTGGCATCGGCCCCGGTGACGAAGTGATCACGACGCCCTTCACGTTCTTTGCAACGGCGGAGGCTATCAGCGTCATCGGCGCGACGCCGGTCTTCGTCGACATCGAGCCGCACACATTCAACATCGATCCGGCGCTCATCGAGGAGAAGATTACCGAAAAGACGCGTGCAATCATCCCAGTTCACCTATTTGGCCAGGCGGCGGAGATGGACGAGATCATGAGCATCGCGAAGCGACATGACCTGAAAGTATTGGAAGACGTCGCCCAGGCGATGGGCGCTCACTATAAGGGGAAAAAGCTCGGATCCATCGGGGATGCCGGCGCCTTTTCGTTTTTCCCGACCAAGA
>CAYRIY010000191.1:0-2872 GCA_964424335.1 uncultured Clostridia bacterium | reverse complement strand
GACGATCAACGCTTCGACACGATCGGCGCCTTGGGAAACGAGGCCATTCACACGCCCAACCTCGACCGCCTCGTCGCCCAAGGAACGGCGTTCACCCACGCGCACATCCCATCCGGCACATCAGGCGCCATCTGTATGCCAAGTCGCGCGATGCTGCATACCGGCCGGTCACTGTTTCGCTTGCAGGGCGCGGGTCAGAGCATTCCCGAGGAACATCACACGATCGGAGAGACCCTGCGCGCACACGGATACCGCACTTTCGGCTGCGGCAAGTGGCACAATGGCAAAGCGTCGTACCAGCGAAGCTTCAGCGAGGGTGATGAGATCTTCTTCGGCGGCATGGCCGACCACTGGAATGTGCCGGCCTACCATTACGATCCAACCGGAGCCTACGACTCGGTCCTCTATGAGATTCGAAGTCCCCAACAAACCAACGAAGTGACTGAAAGAGCGTGTGACCACATCCACGTGGGTCGGCATTCGAGCGAGGTCCTTTCGGACGCGGCCATCCGCTTCCTAGACGAATACGATGGAAAGGATCCGTTTTTCCTATACGTCTCGTACCTTGCCCCCCACGATCCTCGCTCGATGCCCCGGAAATACCTCGAGATGTACGATGCGGACGAGATCCGGCTTCCCCCCAACTTCATGGGTGGACATCCGTTTGACAACGGCGAACTGTTGGTGCGAGACGAACAACTTGCGGGCTTTCCACGCACGCCTGCCGAAACCCGGCGCCACATCGCCGAGTATTACGCCATGATCACGCACCTCGACGCACAGATCGGCCGCGTCCTCGATGCTTTGGATCGCAGCGGGCACCGGGAGAACACCATCGTCATCTTTGCGGCCGACAACGGACTTGCGGTCGGTCAACACGGATTGTTCGGCAAGCAAAGCTGCTACGAACACAGCGTCAGGGTCCCCCTCATCTTTAGGGGTCCAGGCATCCCGCAAGGAGAAACTCGCGACGCGTACGTCTACCTATTCGACGTCTTTCCGACGATTTGCGAGATGGTGGGGATCGACATTCCAGACAGCGTTGACGGGATGAGTATGAAATGGGCGATCGAAAACCCTGGAATCCGTCTGCGCGAGACGCTCTACTTTGCGTATCGCGAGTTGCACAGGGGAGTGAAAGACAGCCGGTATAAACTGGTTGAGTACGTGGTGAACGGCCGCCATGTCATGACCCAGCTTTTTGACTTGCACGAAGATCCGTGGGAGATGAACAACATTGCCGCGGATCGCCCCGATGCGCTTCATCGGCTGCGCAGCGAACTCGTGCGATACAGCCACGAGTGGGAAGATCGTTCGAGCCGATGGGGCGAGCTCTTTTGGCCCGTGTTTGACGCAACGCCAAAAGACGCCGTCGCTTCACGTTGACAGTCATCAGTAAATCCGAGGTGATTTGTTCGTGCGTCCCAACATTCTCTTCATTATGAGCGATGATCACGCCGCACACGCAATGAGCTGCTATGGCAGTCGGATCAACCAAACGCCAAACCTTGACCGGATCGCCGCAGACGGAATGCGACTCGACAACTGCTTTTGTACCAATTCGATCTGTGCGCCAAGCCGAGCCACGATTCTCACGGGCACATACAGCCATGTCAATGGCGTTTTGACTTTGAACGAGAAGCTCGATGGCAGGCAAGAGACCGTCGCGAAACTCTTGCAATCGGCCGGCTACCAGACGGCGATCGTCGGCAAATGGCACTTGGGCCACGGCGGCCATGCCGATCCGACCGGATTCGATTACTGGAACGTACTGCCTGGCCAGGGCGCCTACCACAACCCCAAAATGTTTGAAATGGGCCAGGAGCGTCGCTACGAAGGGTACGCGACGGATATCATCACGGACCTCTCCCTCGATTGGTTGCGTCGCAGAGATCACGAAAGGCCCTTTTTATTGATGTGTCACCACAAGGCCCCGCACCGCCCCTGGGAGCCTTCCGAGAAGTATCGAGATCTTTACGAAGACATCGAGATCCCCTACCCCGCAACCTTCGACGACGATTACGCCAATCGCTCCCGAGCAGCGGCCGCCGCAAAGATGCGGATCGAATCCGACCTCAACGAGCGAGACCTAAAAGTGCCTCCGCCCAGCGGGCTGTCTGCCCAGGAGCTAAAGAAATGGAAGTACCAGCGTTACATCAAGGATTACCTCCGCTGCATCGCGTCGATCGACGAGAACGTCGGTCGTCTCCTCGACTATTTGGATCAAGAAGGCCTAGCGGAGAATACAATCGTCATTTACACGTCGGACCAAGGCTTCTTCCTCGGTGACCACGGCTGGTTTGACAAGCGTTTCTTTTACGAAGAATCACTCCGTATGCCTTTTGTGATCCGGTACCCGAAGGAGATTGCCCCAGGCAGCACGAGCGATGCGATCGTCCTCAATACCGACTTTGCGCCAACCTTTTTGGATTGGGCGGAGTTGCCCCCGTCGGAGCGAATGCAAGGCACCTCGGCAAGATCGGTGTTTCGCGGCGAGACGCCCGCCGACTGGCGCGACTCCATGTACTACCGCTACTTCATGCACGCCGACAACCATCACAACGCATACGCGCACTACGGCGTCCGCACCCACCGCTATAAACTGATCTATTACTACGAGACCGAGCCTGGTCCGGTCGAGTGGGAGCTCTTTGACCTTGAGCGCGATCCACACGAAATGAGAAACGTGTACGACGACCCAGCCTACGCGGACGTCGTCCAAGAGCTCAAGGCAGAGCTTCACCGCCTGCGTGTGGAGGTAGGAGACACCTCCAATCCGTGGGACGGCGAAGAGGCTCTCGCTCAGCGCTAAAAATGCATCGACAGAAATCCAAAAAGGGTCCTTGCAGGGCAAATGCCCGTGCAAGGACCC
>CAYRIY010000190.1:0-2889 GCA_964424335.1 uncultured Clostridia bacterium | reverse complement strand
GCGCTGTTTACGCTCCCCTCGCGCAAACCTCAGCGAGGAGGAATCGCATGCGTACCGTGTTGATAGCGGATGACGAGCGCACGATTCGCGAAGGGATCAGAGGCGCCATCGACTGGAACGCCCTCGGCGTCTCCCGGGTGGTTTTGGCGGCAAACGGCCGGGAGGCTTATGAGTCGATTCGCCGCGACCGCCCCGACGTGGCCCTCGTAGACATCGTGATGCCCGAGCTCACCGGAATCGAAGTGATCGCCCGTTTCAAAGGCGACGGCAGGGCGCCCGAGTTTGTCATTATTTCCGGGCACGAAGAGTTCGACTTTGCCCGGGAGGCGCTCCGGCACAGCGTGCGGGACTATCTCGTAAAACCATGCGATCCGGACGAAATCGAGGCGTCGATCAGCCGGGCGATCTCCTGCCTGGAGGAGCGCCGCTCCCAGGCCGAAGAGCAAGAGCGGCTCAAACGTTACGTCGATGCCCTGCTTCCCAAGGCGCAGGAGCAAGCCTTGGCGTCGCTTACAAACTCCGCTGGCCAAGCGACGGGCATCGGACAGAATCAAAATGCTGATCCACATGCTTCTTTCGCCACATGGGGCTGCGAGGGCGAGTACACGCCCCCGATTCGCCAGACACTCCGGTACGTGCAGGAGCATCTGGGCGACCGAAGGCTTACGCTGAGCTACTTGGCAACCAATGTCCTGTATCTAAACCCTGACTACCTCGGCAGACTCTTCAAGAAAGAGTGCGGCATCCGCTTTTCGGAGTATCTCATGACCATGCGCATGGAGCGGGCCAAGCAGCTGCTTGCTTCATCGCCGGACCTCAAGGTCCACGAAGTCGCCCGCCAAGTCGGATTGGGCAGGCAACCCGCCTACTTTGGGCAGCTCTTTCGCAAGTACACGGGCGTGCTCCCAAGCGAGTACCGCGCCATGCGCCTAGAGGACTAAGCTGACGGACTCAAACTCATTTGCCGAAAAGAACGCGCCAACCGACCGTAACTCGGCCGCTCGGAGCGAAGGTGAGCGCGTTCCCATAAGCGCCGGTCGCGTAGCTCGCTCCGTCTCCGACCGCGTAGCCCAGTTCTAGATTGACCACAAACTTCTCGGATAGACGCCAGGCGTTTCCAACCGCTACTCCCAACTCGCCGGTCTGCCAAACGGCATGGCTCGTCCTCCCGCTTCCCAAGGTCCCCGTAACGTGCGCGTATGGACCTACGTCGCTAGGTCTTAGATAAAACTTCCCGCCCACTTGGATGTAATGACCAGAGTACAACTGGTTGAGCCCCGCCGAAAGGGAGAATGCGGTCCTGCTGTTTGCCCCAACTTCGAGATGAACCCCTGGCGAGCCGGCTCCACTGCCCACGTTGAGCCCGATCCGTGCGGCCTTCGCACCCAATGGAACAGTCGTCACCAAAGCCAATAGAGCCACGCCAACCATCAAACAGTGCAGCCTGACGCGCAGGAGACTGCAGTTTTCCACGGAAACTCCTCCAGAATACCCAAGATTTCCACAAATTTGTATCGACGACACTTCGCCAAAGAAAGTGATTTCCCCGTGCCCTTATATAGAGTTTTCATGTTGGGATTGGTCACACTCATCGCTGCCGGATGCTCCGTCGTCGATCTGATGTCGGGACGAATGCCCGTTCCCATCACGACGGGCCTAGAGCGATCCATGGATCACTACGAGATCGTCGACCCGTACGCCGTCCCTGGATTTTGGGCAAAGGCACAGCTTCACGTCCACACCAGTAGGTCGATCGACGGGAGATGGCCCATCGGAACGGCGCTCGAGACGTATGCTGCGCGCGGATACGACTTCGTGGCCATCACCGACCACGATACGATCACGGTTCCAGCGACCGCGCCTAATGAGCTTATCGTGATCACAGGCGAGGAGCACACCTTTTCGCACCCTTTTTATCCTTTGGGCCAACACGCGCTCTTTCTCTTTGTCGAGCGCCATCCATTCGGCACATCGATCAACGCACGGTTTGACGACGTCGTTTCACAAGGAGGCGTGTCGGTCATCGCCCATCCTTCCTGGAATGGAGCCGGCGGATACGGTGAGTGGCACAATTGGCAGCTTGCCTCCGCGCCTTCGTTTCACATGATGGAGGTATCGAATCCCCACTCCGCTCCCGACCTCGACACGACTCTGTGGCATGAAACCGTCTGGCAACGAGGGCCCCATGACCCCGTTTGGGCCATCGCCGTCGATGACGCGCACGACGCCAATGGAGTCGATCGGGGTTGGACCATGGTAAAAGTTGAAGGGAAAGACCCCGAGCACTTGAGGAGCGCTCTCATGCGTGGAAGTCATTACGCCACGACAGGGATCGTCGCCGAGTTTGGTGTCGATGGCGACGGCGCGATCTCGGCGAGGTCGTCGGAGCCGGTGGAGATCGTATTTATCAATGCAGCCAATCAACGCGTACTGACGTTGCGCAATGCCCTGGAAGGCACATACCGGCCGCTCGGCACCGAGGGATTTGTCCGCGTCGAAATATACGGCCTCACGAGCGGCAAGCGGGCGTGGTCACAGCCATTTTGGCTTGTTGATTAACTCGGGGGCGAACAGGAATCAAAAACAAAAGCGGCGAATTAACCGTATACTTTTTGAACCTTCGCAATCCAGCGACCGACGAGGTGCGTGCCATGTACGATATCCGCCTGCCTTGCGCTGAGTTGCGTCCGTTCGTCGAGTGTTACTGGTTTCTCAATACAACCATTTCTTCGCCAGGTAAACTCGATGAATTGATTTTCACCGACGCAAGGGCAGACATTGTCTTCACCTTCAGCAGCTCGCTTGGCACGGGTATTTTGACCGATCGCATCTCGCTAAGGATGTCGTGTCATTGACTGGAGTGGACCCGAAGACGTACCGAGTCTACAA
>CAYRIY010000189.1:0-3091 GCA_964424335.1 uncultured Clostridia bacterium | reverse complement strand
ACTGCGGTGATCACCGAGTCGTCGATCCTTACCTCGGCGTACCCGATCGTCCCATTCAAATGTTAAGATCTTCGCTCACACATCGCTATAGCAAGGGAGGATCGCGCGACCCTACTTGGGAATCTGATTGAGACAGACTCAAGTAAGGAGCATACGCTTTGGATTGGATCACGCGGGTCATGGAGTCCCTGGGATACTGGGGAATCGTCGCAATCGTCGCCTTGGAAAACCTCTTTCCCCCGATTCCGTCGGAACTCGTCCTCCCCTTTGCCGGATTTTTGACGACCACCGGACCCATGAACGCACCCGGCGTGGTTCTGGCCGCAACGTTGGGATCGGTCCTCGGAGCGCTCGCTCTTTACACTGTGGGCGCCATTGTCGGGCGTGAAAGGGTCTACTTCATCGTGCGCCGCTATGGTCGCTTTCTCACCGTACGGGAGGACCACGTCGAGCGAGCCGAGGACTGGTTTGACCGCTATGGCCGCTGGACCGTCTTTTTTGCGCGCATGGTTCCCATCCTGCGAAGCATCATCTCGATTCCCGCGGGCCTGACGCGCATGCCCCTTCTCCCCTTCATCGCCTACACGATCGCGGGGACGCTGATTTGGAATGTCCTCCTGGTCGGCGCCGGCGTGATCCTCGGCGCTGCGTGGCCGGAGATCGTCAGATGGATCGATTACTACCAAAACCTCGTGATCGTCGCCGGGGTGGCCGTTGTAGCATATTGGCTCTGGCTGCAGATCCGCCCCAGATTGGGCTAACTTCGGTTGCGCATGCTTGGTTGACCAGACGCCTTGCCAAGTTTTCCCAACGAGCTCACGCAGGGCAGGCGGCGCGTTCGTCGAAGTCCACCGTTGCCAAGGGGGGTAACTGGAGGAGTCGCTCGTGCGCAATTGGCGCGAACGAGTTTTGCTTGTGTGTCTTGTCACGCTCGTAGCCGGCTGCTCAGGCAATCTGCAGCTATCGTCTTCGGGATCCCGCCACACGGTCTATGGAACAGTCTACGATCTGCATACCGAACAACCAATTCCAAACGTCCAGATCACAATAGGGGCACAATCGACGACCTCCAACTCCGACGGGGCCTGGCAGTTTGCCGCCGTTCCGCGCGGCGTGCACACGGTGACGGCCTCGAAACCGTCATATGCCGAATACTCCGCTTCGGTCGTCATTGATGCGGGCCCCCATGCCCTGTCGATCGGCATGCAATCTACCGCCGAAACGCCTCCGCCTTTCGCAGGCGATCCGCCTCCCGCAGACGATCCGCTCACGTGGGAGGAGAAAGCCGATCTAGTCATCGCTACCGGGTGGACCTACCTCGGCACACCGTACCGCTTGGGCGGAAAGTGGGACGTCGACCAAACCTTCGACTGCTCCAACTTCGTCGCTCACGTCTTCAACGAGGCGCTGGGCATGAAGTTTACTACGGGTTCCCGAGGCCAAGCGCGTTTAGGCAAGGAAGTCCCCCGCGCTGAGCTGCGCAAAGGGGATCTCCTTTTCTTTTGGACGGCAAGGCGCGGCCCCGACGAAGTGGGGCACGTCGCCATCTACATGGGCAACGACAGGCTGCTCCACACGTATCGAGAAGGCATCGGCGTCACGACGACCGGCTTTTCCGGGACCTGGTGGGAAAAGCACTACCTCTTCGCTCGCCGAATATTGTAGGCGCTTACCTCGCCTTGCTCACTTTCGTCAGATCAAAGTGCATCGTGCCGAGCGCTGCCGCTTCCTCGAAACCAAGCACGTCGCTCCCCACAACCCAGGCGTTGAGCGGTTGATGAAGGATGGCGTACGGGCCTTGGTGCAACACAATCTCGGTCAGTTCCCGATAGAGCGCTGCGCGCGCCTCTTGGTTCGATTCGACCATGGCCTTTGCAACGATTTGAGTGGCGCGCTCGTCGTGCCATCCGTTACGCCAGGCGAGCTGCTGAACACTGCCGTCTGCAAACGGCGTGGCCACGGCGCCGGGATCCGGATAATCGACGCCCCAGCGGGCGAGAATCATCTCGTGCCCCCGCGATCGGAACATTTCAAAGAGCGCTCCGGCCGGCATGTAGGCGATTTTCACCCGAATGCCCACATCGGCGAGGCTCCTTTGCACGACCTGCGCAATCGCTCGTGCGGTAGCTCCCGCCTCGTCCGTGGCCAACTCAACCTCGAAGCCTTCCGAGTATCCTGCTGATGCCAGCAACTGCTTGGCCTTTTCCACATCGCGTTGAAAGGGCGTCGCAGGATCGTGCCCCAGATATCCGGTGGGTATGAAGCCCTGAAGGGGAAGGGCCTCACCAAGCATGACTTCGTCGCGAATCGCATCATAATCGATGGCCCAGCGAACGGCATTCCTCACGCGCTCGTCCGACAGCGGTCCCTGACTCACATTCATGCCGATATACTGGATCCCGTGGGCCGGAATCTGAACGTTGCGCAGGTTTTCAGGATAGCGTGACACCAGATCCTGACGGCTTTGTGGGGACAGATTCCAAGCTACGTCAATCGCTCGCTGCTCGAGGGCTTCTACTTGCGCACCCTCCTCGTCGATGTGTTGCACCAAAATGCTTCGCACGGGCGGAGCCCCGCGCCAGTAGTCGTCGTTTGCCACGAGCGCCACCGACTGGTTGGGCTCCCAGTGAACGAGCCTATACGGACCTGAGCCTGCGCTCCTTGCTTTGAGCGGGCTCTCCGCGCTCGTCCCTTCTCCTTGGCCTTGCTCGATAAACTCACGGTCAACTACACTTGTTATCGGAAACGCCAAGATCGAAAGCACCAGGTTTGGCGCAAACGGCTCGCTCAAATGGATCTGTACGCGGCGGTCATCGAGCGCGAGAACTCGCTCATCCACGTTGCCTGGTAGAAGTCCAAGTGCGTTCAATAGCCACGAAGAGCCGCTACTCCGAGCGACCGCCCTGCGCAGCGAGAACTCGACGTCGTGTGCCGTGATCGCTCGGCCGCTCTCAAAGTGCATCCCTTCACGGATGTGAAACGTCCACGTGCGTCCATCGGTTGAGACCGACCAGGAAGCAGCCGCTTCAGGCACGACTTCGATCTGATCGCCCACCATTTCCAGCTCGACGAGTTTATCGTAGAGTTGGTC
>CAYRIY010000188.1:0-3136 GCA_964424335.1 uncultured Clostridia bacterium | reverse complement strand
ACTTCTCCCAGCTTTTTCGACGGTACAAACGCGAGTCGCCTACCGCATGGCGCAAGGCAGGCGACTCGTAGGGATGTTCTCACTCAAGAAGGATTGTCACAGGTTGATGCCTTGCAGGGCCACGGCGCCGAGCTGTATGGACTTGGGATCCGGGAAATGCCCTGCCGCTATGCCCACCCAGAACGATTGTCCAGCGCTTTCGGCAGGCACGGCGCCTGAAAGCACGACCTTGTGCCATCCGTTGGACGATGCTTCGATCTCGACCTCGTACGAAACGGGCGTCAAGCCATCTGATCCGATCCCGTCACCCCTCTGGCCGGCCGTCCTTGCGATTCCCGTGGCGTCGACTTCAGGGCCGACCGCCAAAGTGATCGCGTCCTCGAGACGAGCGAGGTCCGTTGTGTAGAGGGTAACGGCAAAAGTTCGCAGGTGAGGCGCTTCCCACACCAGAAACTCGGTCGTGTCGGCAGCGCGCGCCTTCCGCCCGCCGTCTCCAAAAAACGATTCGGCATCTGCGGTTGCGTCGATCCAGCCACCGGTCTCGAAAATCGTCTTCGAGCGGGAGAGGACGCCAAACCAGCCGCTTTCGATCGGGGGCTCCAAGGTATCGCTAAGTTCCCACTCGTTGTCGATGGAAATCGTCACGCCTTGCTGCACCTGGGGCCGCTCGTGGGCATCGACCGAAATGAGGAGCGTGTAACGCCCATCCGGCAGCTTTAGCGTGTCGATCACCAAGTCGCTCGGGACCTCAGTGCCTTGATAAATGCTCATCCCGTCAAGAGAGACGTGCACCTCCTCGATCCGAGCCGCCTCGACCCGATCGACCTCAAAGTCGACAGCCAGCTCCCCCCGCACCCTTTGACCCTGCTCAGGGTGTAGGATGCGAATCTGAGGAACGCTTGGCCGAAAGTCCAGGTTTGGACAATCGATGATCTCCGGGTGCATCAATCGCCGGGCGAGTTGATCTTCGTAGAGCGACTGCGGCCTAAGGCCTGCGGACATGCCGATGCCCTCCCGATAGTCGACGGGAAGGGTCCGTGGATTCGCAGGCGTTGAGACGCTAGAAGCAGGCCCTTGCGTTCCGATCACATACCCCCAGCCGTATTGCTCCGAGTAGACCAGTGAGTTTTGCCGGGGGTGGTAGCGCTCGCCCCGTGTGTTCCACAGAACGGTTTGAGTCGTCGTCAACCCGTGGGGTACGGTCCCCGAGGTCCCGCGCCACCCCGCGTCAAAGCGATCTTGATCGAGCGTCATGGCGTCGATCAGATTGGACGGGGACAGGTGCATGTGAAAGTCGGAGCGGAGCCCTTCAGGCGCATGCGAGAAGCTTTGGGTGATCACGTTGCCGCTCGCGTAGCCCTGCTTGAAGTCGTAATTGTGCCGTCCGTTGTAGGCGGCGCTCTTTTTGATCAGCGAGTCGTTGCCGACAAGGGTGTAGAGGTACCCGTTCCCGCCTTCGCCAAGGTACTGAGGGTTGCGGAAATCCGCTCCCAAAATGGTGACGAACCGGCTGCGCGATACGAGAATTCCGTTGGAAAGTATGTGAATCTCCTTATTCTGCTCCGGCTTGTACGTGTGGACGTTTTCCACCCAGGAGTTGACGGCGTGCGAAAAGCGGATCGCGTGGGAGCCGTGTACGTCGTAGGCCGCCGTGCCCGAGCGCTGGTAATCCGTCCCTCCCCATCCAATGCCGGGATGCTCGATCATGCCGATGGAAAAGTCGGCGAGCCCCACCTCTTCGACGTGAGGTCCGACGCGGTACACCCGGGCATTGTCCCGCATCAGGAGGTAGTAGCGAATGGGCGCATCGACGACAATCTGATTTTTCTCCCGGTCGACGGCGATCACTTGCCGATAAAACGTCGCTCCGGGAATCTGGCCGGGCTGCCACAAATCCGCCATGTTGTGCTCCCAGATCCACTGAGCGGTCGTGTCATGCGTCAGGACGACCCAATCGCCCACGTCAAACTGCGGGGCGCCCGCCAGCGGAATCACCTGGGTAGGGTAAGTGAGGTCGGCAGCGATGCGCTGCGCCGAAGAACGGGGCGCAGTCCAGTCGCCATCACCCGTGACCGAGATCACGTCCTTCCCCCGCATCTCGTAGGTTTCGAGGCGAAGAAAGGTCGCATCGGGCCCATCGCCGCGCAGTTGAACGCCGCTGTGGCGAATGACGAGCGCGGCCCTTCGATCAGACGGAACCTTGAGCGCGTACGTGCCGGCAGGCAGGTAGACCGTTCCCCCGCCACTTGCGCCGACTGCGTCAATGGCCGCTTGAATGGCCGGCGCCGCGTCGGACTCTCCCGTGTTGTCGGCGTTGTACGGCGGCTTGGTCACGTCGATTACCGGCTCGGTGGGTCCCGGCAGCGACCTCGTCCCGGCATGGTAGCCCGCAAATGAGAAATCTTGAATGAACCTGCCCTCAGGTCCCGCATAACACGACGTCCAGTCGGCGGGGTAGAGCGTCGATCGCCAGATGGACTCAGCGGGTGTTTCGGCCATCACCGCTCCTCCAGTTCCAAGGAGTAAGACGATTAGCAGGAAAAAGGCCTCATACCGCGGTCGGTGCCTCCGATTCACATTGACCACCTCGCTCGGGCGCTCTTCACACATCTCTGTTCAACTCGGTCCAGTCGGGGCGATGTAAAGAGAAAACGCGCCGGCGAGCCGCGCCTTTTGTGCGGCCCGCCGGGCTTTAGGCTCACGCCCTCAACGGATCTTAACGGCTGAAGAGTTGGGCCAAGTTTGCCCGGATCGTTTGCGCTAAACGTTCGACGGCGGACTCGACGCTCTCCTCCCCATTCCACACCGGATACAGCCCCTGTGCCACATTGACGCCGATCGGCACCCCCGGCGCGGTCGGAACCGCGTCGTTAAACGAATCGATCAAGACATCGGCGGAGAACGGAGCCCGGTCGACGTAATCCTGGGCGGCGAATACGTTGCTGCTCAGCCGGAGAATGCTCCGGTTTTGCAGCACCGCCCCTTCTTCGCCAAGGAAGAACTGCACGAACCGCCAGGCTTCGTCCGGATGCTCCGTCTTCGCATTGATGCCGATCCCCTGGTGGAACGCTACCGAGGTCCGACCCCTCGGGCCGATGGGCATGGGAGCCACATCCCATTTAAACTGGTCGCCGAT
>CAYRIY010000187.1:0-3347 GCA_964424335.1 uncultured Clostridia bacterium | reverse complement strand
GCATTCGTCGAGCGGCCGACCGTCGGCGCTCGCCACGGTAAATAGGACGGGCCTTGGGTACGCGACGCCCTGCCAATGCGATACGTGGAGGGCCAAAAACCGCTCGGTGCGAGCAATAAAGCCAAAGGGCGGCAGGACGGCGCCCTCGACCTCGACGGGTTCACGCTCTTCATTGACAAGGATCCGGTTGTGGGGACCAAACTCGGTTTCGACCAAAAGCCCGTTTGGTCCAAGTCGGCGAAAGCCCGTCATCCGCTCGCTTACCAGAGCGCGCGAAACGGGCGACAACACCTCGTACGTGTTCTTAATGAAGCGGTCGACCGTGTTCAACTCCTGACCCCAGCCTTGATCGGCCCTGGCGAATGGGGCTGTCTCGTCGTTCAATGGGGGGAGCGTTAGATCCGGACGCCGGACATAGGGCGGCGAGTAATGCCGGTGCAGGACGGAGAGGCGCCACTCGCTCTCCGGCTGCTCAAAGTAACGTCCGGTGGGCACGGCGTACACCGGCATCCTACCGAGGCTAAGGGCGCGCACGATGTACTCGCTCCGGTCCGGCGTCGCCTGATCCCAGGCGTGGGGATACAGGTGAACCGCATCCCTCAGCACCCATTCAAACCACGGAAACGCACCCGCCGGTCCCTTCTCCAAATAGTGGGAGAGCAGCCCCTCGAAGTAATCGGCATCCGCCGCTCCCCAGGCCTGGCCCTCCTCAGAGCCAAAGACGGGCACGTACTCTTTGGCAATCGCGGCCTGACGACTCCTCGCCCTTTGATCGCCCTTGCGATCGAGCGGGTGATGTTCGTCAAAGCACGGCTCGAGCGGGTGCGCGTAGATGACGTCGATGTAAAGCGCATCGGGGCGGTATCGGCTGCGTATCTCCGGCAGATTGCGCTCTAGGAGAGGGAGCGCACTTTCGGCGCAGAGGAGCGCTGCCTGCCCTCCGGCCCACTTGCCGCCTAAGGTCGCCTCGCCGCTTCGCCCACGACGAAGGGCCGCCGGGTCCCACGACGGGGCGTCCGGATACATGTCATGGTAATTGTCGTGCAGACCAAAGAGGTAGCCAAGCGACTGCACGTCCTCGCTCGCCCGGCGCAGCGCTTCGTCCCCGCCGCATTCCGCCGCTGCGGGGAAGACGTCGGGATGCTGGTTGTCGTATCCTCGGCGCATCCAGCCGCACACCATGACCAGGGCCCGATCGATTTCGAGCCGCTCCTTCCAATGTCGGGCGATCGCCGCCACATCGTCAAAGGTGTAATCCACAAAGAGCAAGTCTTGATCGGTGTCGTTGAACCAGCAGCCGGGCACAAAGCGAGAAAAGCACAGGGTGCGCAACTCCGCAGCCCCTTCCAGGCGGCGGCGCCTCGGCTGTTCGGTCACCTTCTCGGACCAAGGCCTAATCCAACCCGCCTGCCGAAACAGCTCCCGCGCCCGGTCGAACAGGGCGGGCAGTTCGCCGCCTTCGATCGTCTGGGCAACAATCCTCACGCCGGGTTCGACGGCTGCAAACGAGACGTCGATCGAGCGCTCGTCGCCGTTAACCAAAAGCTCCCAAGCCGGGTCGTCCCAATGGACGAGCCGAGTGGTTTCCTCCCCAAGCGCCGCAGCCAAAAACATCGCAAGACCCTGGTTTCCAGTGCGAAGCCGCATTGTGACCGGCTCGCCCGGAGTAAGGAGCTCGCCCATTCTGTTGGGCACGAGGAGCCGTTCACCGGCAACCGCTCGCAAAAGTCCAGGTAGAACCACACGCTCGATCCGAAGCGGCGATGCGTCGTCCCACTGCACTTCGATCGCCTGTCCGTGCGATTCATCGGATAGCGCGATGCGCACGCTCGACTTGGAGAAGGCGTCGTCGCCAGCCATGTAGACGCCGTCCGTGCCATGTCGAAAGGAGGCGTCGCGCCGAGACCCGTCGGGGAGAGCGAGCGTGACCAAGAGTTCGGCAGGTAGAGCGACGTTCAAATCGTTGATGTGTTCACCGTCAATGGCCATGTAAAATCCTCCAAAGACGCGGATGAAAGCGTACCTGGGCGCTCGGAAAGGTGGCGCCCAGGCAGCGTGCATGCAGCGGTTACTGAGCCGGCGGTACGTAGAGATGTTCTGCGGAAGCAAAGGGCGTCTCTGCAAACTGCGCATCCCCGCGCCGCTGGGCGTCCTCGAGGATCCCGCTGATCGCCTCGCCTTGCTTGAGCCGCTCCGTGGTCTCGCTTAGGAGGTCCCAGTACCAGCTTTCGACGGGACCGGGGAACACGGTGAACGGCGCCTGCTGGCTCAAGACCTGCATCGCCGGGCTGCTCACGATCTCTTCACGGGACCAGAACTCAGCGCGCGAGGGGATCGTGCCAAGGAGCACGTTGAGCCGGACCACGTACTCATCGTTGTTGAAGAGCCAGTGAATAAAGCGGAAGGCTTCGTCTTTCTCGTCGTCGGAGATATTGCGCGGCACGCTCACCCCAAGTTCGACGTTGTTGCGCCCTCGAGCCGGGAACGAGTCGCCCGTGGGCGTCGGCAGCAGCGAGACGCCATAGTCGAAATCAAGTTGGCGGGCGGTCGCCTCAAACCATGTCCAGACGTAACGCATCGCCTGGTTTCCACCGTTGAAGCTCACTCCTGGCACATCGACGTCCCTGTTCGCAATCGAGACAAGCGTCTCGGCCCCTTGCTGGTAGGGGTCACTCGCGAACGTCACCCCGGAGTCGGTAAAGAGCGTGCCCCCGTTTTGGTAGACCAGGTCCGTCCAAAGCCACATGAAGTCGCCCAGGACGCCAAGACCGCCTTGGCTGTAGGTTCCGTCCCCTTGCATGCGGGTGAGCCTCGCCGCAACGTCGATGAAGCTGCCCCAGTCGAGCGGCGGCTCATCGATTCCCGACGCCGAGAGAATGTTTTTGTTGTAGTAGATGGCGCCGTTCATGATCCCGAGCGGGAGGAAGTAGACTTCGTTGTTGACCGTCGAAGTCATGTCGAAGAGGATGTAATCTTGACGCAGTTGATCTCTAGGAAAGAGCGCCCGGGGATACGGCTCCCACGCGTCGACGAGCCTGCCCGCCCACTCGTTGTGGACCTGGGAGATCGTCGGGGGTGCCCCTGCTGCGATTGCGACCTGCAACTTGTCGAGGTAATCCCCCGACTGTACGGACAGGTCGATCTGAACCTGCGGATTTTCCTGCATGTACCGCTCTGCAAACTCCCTCGTCAGCGTAAGACGAGGCTCATGCCAGTCCCAATATGTGATCGTGACGGCGCCAGCCTGGATCGAAAGCATCATGGCGAAGAGTAGTGCAACCAACGCCGCGACGCTGCGCCGTGCGGCCCTTTCTGCGAACCTATGTCTCATTGAGATTGATCCTCCT
>CAYRIY010000186.1:0-3370 GCA_964424335.1 uncultured Clostridia bacterium | reverse complement strand
CGATGACGGGTCAACCAAGCTCCCGCTCGCCGAGCTTGCAAGGCGCTCAGTGTCTCGCTGAAAACATACTACCACAAGCCGAACACATCAATCAGCAGTGCTTGGAATTTACGGCCGACAAGAACGTGGGCCGCTGTCCAGCCGAATATTTGAAGAGCCTTGACTGAACGGCGACGCCCAGCACAACCTCGCCAACGTGCGTCGTCGGGGACATTTTGGGGGAGAACGGTCAAAACGCGGCATACGAAAGGCACTGCGGCTCGTGATTGCAGTGCCTTTCTCTTTACTCTGTGCTTTTGCTTCTAAAACTGAATCGCTGCGCCGAGCGACACGCCCGAGTTGCTCCAGCTACCTGTGCCTTTTACGTCAAACGACTCCTGGACGTATCCCGTACGCACACGGAGCGGTCCAAGGGCGATGAGGTCGGACGTTACCTTGAAGTAGCGACCCGAGACGTCCCACTCTTTGCCGCCCGCCTGGGCCACGCCTGAAGGCATCGTGACATACTCGAAACGGAACTGCCTAAACAGCGAGAGGCCAGCGCTCAGTCCATAGCCTAACCCTTGCACCGTATATGGTTGATCCGTCTCGATCGACCACTGGTGGTGGCGAGCAATGGCGCCAAGAAACGCCATCCCGCACTCGCATCCGAAGAGCCTAAACCCGAGGCCTCCTTCGAAACCCGTGAACACTTCGCCCGAGTGACTGGCCACCTCCGCCGAGAAGCGGCTTATCAACGGGACTTTCAAGGCCATGGTCATCCGCGTGTGATGATGCTCATCCAAGGCGGTGTCTGACGTGTCGTACCATGTCCAAAGTTGGGGCGAAACGTCGACAGACGCCGAGAAAGCCGCATCCGCAGTCAATGTCGATCCGGCGACGACAAGCAACACCGCCAGGATCATGGAAACACACTTCATCAATCTCACACTCCAATACGTTATAAAACGGGCGCTGGCTGGGCGCGACTTCAGGTCTTGACGGACCATGTCTATAGAAGCTTTGAACTCCCCGGTTGAAAGGCCCATGGTGTACTTTGCCAGTTCATGGCCATCTCCTCCTCTAGCTGGTCAGATCCCCATTCTTGTGGGAGTCAGCGAGCGCCTTTGCCAAATTGCCTGCTAAAGCGTGTTCGTCTGAGTAATGCCCACAATGTCAAAAACCGCCGAAGAATTCAAATATAACGACCGCGCCGCCGGCAGGAATCGTCGGCAATCCCCAAAAATACCAGCTTCATGTCGACGGCTTATACGTCAGCGCCTTGAATGCCCGTGCTTAGGCACGCTTCGAATCCCGTTTCCATGAGCACTTTTACACCTCGAGCTGGGAGGGGCAACCCGTGAATCGGCCTCGTCGCATTCTGACCCATGTGCTAATATTCGCACTTCTCGTCACGATCGGCGCCACCGACACGATCGCTCAAAACTTTGACCTTCAGTTGAGCGAAATGTTTCCGCCAGACCACCCGTTTGCGGCTTTGAGCGCCGAGTGGGCTGCCGAAGTGACCCGCCGCACCGGGGGCGTCGTGCGGGTCACCGTTCATCCGGGCGGCTCGCTCACAAGCCCCGGCGAATGCTTTGAAGGCGTCCTCGACGGCGTGGGCGACATATGCCACAGCGCGTTCGCATACACGCCGCATCGATTCCCCGTGATGGAGGCGGCCGACTTTCCGGGCTTTCCCGCCGAGGGGAACACTGCCCGCCTCACGTCACTCGTTGCAAACGAACTTTACCGGAGGTTTCAGCCTTCCGAATTTGAGGGACTGCACGTCCTTTACCTGCACGCTCACCCTCCCGGCGCCTTTACTACGGTAGAGCGCCCCTTGGCGCGCGTCAAAGACCTAAGCGAGCTCAAAATCCGTTCGACGGGCCTGTCGGCGCGCATCGCCCTGCTCCTCGATGCCGAGCCCGTCCTCTCTCCTGCGACGCAATCGTACGACCTGCTCGCCTCAAGGGCGGTGGACGCCACGATGGCGCCGCTCGAATCCCTCAAGCACCTCGGCTTTGGCGAAGTGACAAGGTACACGGCGCTCGCTCCGGAGCTGGGCTACGTCACCACCTTTGCACTTGCGATAAGCGAGCGCACGTGGCAACAGTTGCCGACGGAAGCTCGCCAGATCATCACCGAGGTGAGCGATGAGTTCAGTGAGCGGGCGGCCGCGCTGTGGGACGAGATCAGCCTCGAGGGATACCGGTTCGCTTTGGAGCATGGCCACGAGTTTACGGCGCTTCCGCCCCAGGAAGTCCAAAATCGGAGTACAGAGGTCCTCGAGGCGCTCGAGCAGGAGTACGTCATCCGGCTCAACGCAATGGGCATTGACGGCAGCGAAGTCCTTCAATTCCGGCGGCAGCTCATCGACGATCACGTTGAGACGTTTCCTCCGATCGGCCTCGAGATCAACGAGGCTGCTATGAGCGCACTTGCAAACCCGTACCGACTGCCCAGCGGAGCCGTGCTCGGTCGAAGCGGCGCGTATGCGAACGTCAATGGGGTGCGAATGTACTACGAAGTCCACGGCGAGGGTCCGCCCCTCCTCCTTCTTCACGGAGACTATGGCTTCATCGAGACGTGGATCGACACGGTACCCGTCTTGATGGAACACTTCACGGTAATCCTCCCTGAGCGGCGGGGACATGGTCGCTCGGAGGATGCGGCGGCGCCGTTCACCTACGAGCTCTTTGCAGACGACATGGCGGCGCTCCTCGACGCGCTCGAAATCGATCGCGCCGTCGTGGTCGGCCATGGCGGCGGGGCGAGCACCGCGTTGACGATGGCCCTCAAATATCCGGAGCGCGTGGAGAAATGGGTGGGTATCAGCACGTGGTTCAATCCCGCAGGATCGACGTATGAGTTTGCGAGCGCATCGGCCGGATCGTTGACGCCGGGTTGGCTCCCAGCCGGGACGCTCGAGCTTTGGTCCTCGATCAATCCGATGGGATCCGACTACCTTCCGACCTTTCTCCAAAAGATGAAAGGCCTTGCCGAGTATCCGGCGTTGACGCCTAAAGACCTCGGTGCGGTGGCAGTCCCAACACTCCTAATCGCAGGCGATCGGGACTGGATGCGGCTCGATCACACAGGGACGCTCTTCGAATCGCTGGGGCGCAATCCCGACCCCGATCTCGATTTGACGCACCGTCAACTTGCGATCATTCCCGGAGCCGGTCACATGGTTCCTATCGAAAAGCCGGAACTTGTAAACGGGATCATCCTCAGCTTCCTTCTCGAGCAGTAAAAGCGCCGGGCGGTGTGCAAGCGATGAGCTTTTGTAAAATCCCCTAACTGGGAGAAGCCCTGGACCATTGACGGACCAGGGCGCATCTGGTAGGTTTAGGTTGAAACTCAGGGGAGCTCGTGACGGGCTGAGAGG
>CAYRIY010000185.1:2154-3480 GCA_964424335.1 uncultured Clostridia bacterium | reverse complement strand
AAATCACCGTGATCTATTGGACGCCCGCCGCCTCAATCTTTCGCACGGTGCCGCTCTCGCCGGTCGACTGGGGTGTCGTCCTATTCCTTGCCGGAATTTCCCAAATCCTTGAATCGATTTTGGTCGTGGTTCGCCGCAATGTACGGAAAGGGATCCGAGCCCTTCGCGTCTAAGGCATGAGCGATCGCGAATCAACGCGAAGACGAGGGGGAGCGGCGCTTGCTTTATAGCATGACGGGGTTTGGGCGGGAGGATCGGACCGACGATCGGTGGTCGGTGACGGTCGAGATTCGCACGGTGAACCACCGCTTTTGTGACATCAGCGCTCGGCTGCCCAAGGGGTATCACTCGCTGGAGGAACGCATTCGGCGTTTGGTAACCGAGAGGATTGAACGGGGAAGAGCAGAAATTTTCCTGTCCATAGAGGAATTTGGTGGAAGGGAACGAACGGTCATTTTAGACCAGGCACTGTTGCGTGGCTACCTTAACGCCCTTTCCGAGGCGGAGGCGGTCGTGCAGCAGAGGCTTGATTTCCGGGTAGACATGTTGGTGCAACTCCCCGGGGTACTAGAGCTTAAAGAAGAAGAGCAAGATCCTGAGGCTCTCTGGCCGATGGTGAGTTCAGCCATAGCTGCCGCCTTGGATAAGGTGCAGCAGATGCGCTTGGAGGAGGGAACACGCCTCCAAGCGGACATCGTGGGGCGCATGAAGCGACTCGCTGAGATTATTGATCGGATCGAATCCTTGGCTCCCGAAGCCACCGCGCGATATCGCCAGCGTTTGACCGAGCAGATTGCGCAGTACCTTGGCGCCTTGCCCGTGGACGAACAGCGAATTGCCCAAGAGGTGGCCCATTTTGCAGAGAAATCCAACATTGACGAAGAGCTGACTAGGGCCCGAAGTCATGTAGAGCAGTTTGTGCTCACCTGTGAGACCGGAGGGAGCGTCGGGCGAAAGCTCGACTTTGTCATACAAGAACTAAACCGAGAAATCAACACGATTGCGTCCAAAGCACAAGATTCCGCCATAGCCAATCTTGTCGTCGAAGCAAAAGCCGAGTTGGAAAAGGTCCGCGAGCAAGTACAAAACGTGCAGTGAGCCTTAATGGAGGTGAGTGGTGTTGGCGTTACCTAAGCTGACCCCCGATGAAAAGCGGCGTGCTTTGCAAAAGGCGCAGGAGATGCGCAGTAAGAGAGCGGAAGTTCGAGAGAGACTAAAGAAAGGAAAGGTTTCTCTCAAGGAAGTTCTCGAGAACTCCCAGGACGAAGTCGTGGGCAAAATGAGGGTTGCGTACCTCTTGCAATCCTTGCCCCAAGTAGGCAAAGT
>CAYRIY010000185.1:1648-2126 GCA_964424335.1 uncultured Clostridia bacterium | reverse complement strand
ATTCACGAGAGCAGGCGGGTTCAGGGCCTCGGTAAGCGCCAGATCGGCGCGCTCTTAGAAAAACTGGGATAAGTCGCTCGTGGAGATCAAACTGGTCAACATCGGCTTTGGCAATCTTGTCATGGGAAGTCGCATCGTGGCGATTGTCAGTCCGGAGTCGGCTCCGATCAGGAGGATCATCCAAGAGGCGAAAGATCGCAGTCTTCTCATCGACGCCACGTATGGGCGCAGGACGCGGGCCGTGATCGTTTGCGATACGGGCCATGTGGTCCTCTCCTCCGTTCAGCCCGAAACCGTTGCTCACAGACTATCAAGCAGGGATAGTGAAAAGGTTGAGCAAAGTTCGTGATGTTGGCGTGGGTGAGTGGATCGCGGACGTGACCCAAGCGAAAAGCCGTGGTTTCCTCATCATACTCAGCGGTCCATCCGGCGCCGGGAAGAATACGTTGCTAGAACGCGTCCTTCCTTTGGTGCCGGA
>CAYRIY010000185.1:944-1638 GCA_964424335.1 uncultured Clostridia bacterium | reverse complement strand
CTCGGCGCCGGGCCCGATCGCGCCTGTCCGTACGGCAGGGGCGGCGGCGGATCGCTGCGCTGGCACGGCCTGGCGCCGAGCCCGGGCATTGCCGTCGGTGCGTCGCTGGCCAAGGGGCTCACGGTCATAACCGATATCGACATTCAAGGGGCTCGTCAAATCAAGCGAAATCTCCCCGAGGGTGTTTTTGTTTTTTTGATGCCACCGTCTGCCGCGGAGCTTCAAAGCCGATTGAAAGGCCGGGGGACCGACACCAGCGACGCCATTCGCACCCGCCTGGAGATCGCCCAAGGCGAGATGGCCGCGGTGGTCGATTACGATTATTGGATTCTCAACGACGACCTTGATCTCGCCGCAGAGACGCTCATGGCGATCATTCGAGCGGAGCGTAGCAAGGTGAGCCGGAGCGGATTTGCTACGGGCCAGAAGGCCTAATCGTCGTTGACGTGACTCATAAAGCGAAAAAGGAGCAACCCCTGTGAAGCAACCTCCTCTTGAATTGCTGAGAGATAAAGTGGATAGTCGTTATAGCCTCGTCGTCTGCGCTGCCAAGCGTGCTCGCCAGATTCTCGAGGGCGCCGCACCCTCGGTGGAGATCGACTCCAAGAAGCCGGTTTCCATCGCGTTGCAGGAGCTCGTCGACGGAAAACTTCTCTACGAGCGTGTTGGATCGGGCATCAAGTAGAGACCGGAA
>CAYRIY010000185.1:0-934 GCA_964424335.1 uncultured Clostridia bacterium | reverse complement strand
AGCAGCCCTCGCGGGCTGCTTCTTTCATTGGTAAGGCGTGAAGAGAATTTGAAACGGAAGCTAGTGCCATGACTTCCCCGGAGTATCCCCTCGTCGAAGTGATGGTGGATGTACATGCCCAAGAAGTGGATCGGGTGTTTCATTACTCGATCCCTCCCGAGATAGCCCGCATTCCGAAGGTGGGAGACCGAGTCTTGGTCCCTTTCGGAAATCGCCCCCGCATGGAAGGGTACGTCGTGGGCTTTGCGGAGAAAGAACCGGACCGGGAAATTAAGCCCATCCTGCGCCTCCTCGACAACGAGCCTTTGCTCTCGCCTTCGACCATTGCCGTCGCCCGCTGGATGAAGGAGTATTACCTTTGCCCCATGGTTCAAGCCCTTCAGTGCTTCTTACCCCCCGGAACGCGCCTGCGAGGGGGAAGCAGCGCTCAGGCCGTCGTACGCCAAGGTTACGAAGTGGTCGACGCTAAAGCCGCCCACGCGTCCCTCGAGGAACTGGCGCGTCGAGCCCCAAAACAGGCGGAGATCTTGAAAGTGGCCCTGGAGGCCGGTCGCCCCTTGACCTTCGCGGAGATTAACCGGATTTTAGGAGTCACCCGGGCCCCCCTACACGGTTTGGTCCAGCGAGGGGTGATGCGCGTCGTAGGAGTGCACATGGAGCGCCGGCCTCCTATCTCCCAACGGAGCGCCGGGCCGAGGATAACACTCAATGCGGCGCAAAGAGTTGCGCTCGGGGAGGTGCGGACCGCCCTGGATGGGGGCGAGCCTCGTCGCATTCTCCTGCAAGGCGTCACCGGAAGCGGCAAGACCGAAGTGTACTTGCGTGCCATCGAAGACGCGCGGGAGCGGGGGAAGGGCGTAATCTTCCTTGTGCCGGAGATCGCCCTCACCGCCCAGACCGTCGCAATCCTCGAATCTCACTTCGGATCGGAATT
>CAYRIY010000184.1:0-3731 GCA_964424335.1 uncultured Clostridia bacterium | reverse complement strand
CACCTACGTACAAGGTGTTTGCCTGAACTGACGAGACAAAGCCAGAAAAAACGGCGATGGCCAGCAAAAATAGGCCGATGCGCCGCGCGATAAATCCTCCTGCGCCCAACTGAAGGCCCCCCTTTTTGGCAGACACAGATATCTTTGATAGAAATTGTATGGGAGTGATCTTACAAAGGTCTTACTTTTCGCTTACAAGCCCCTTACAAGGCACATTCGCTTGGCCTGCACTGCGCATCCATGCGGGCTCAGCAACAAAGGCTCCATCACAAGTGGATCGAGACTGACGATCCAAAGGGTTTGTCCGCCGTGTAACGAAGAGGCAAAAGTTGTACTAGCGGTGAAGCCTGACGTAGGAGTGACAGTACGATGACGTTGATTCACGATGGCAAAACCAAGACCGTGTACGCGCACGACGATGATCATGTAAAAATCGTCTTTAAAGACGACGTGACAGGGACGGAAGAGGGCGTCGACCCCGGTGGCAACACCGTCGTCGGCAGCATCGCAGGCAAGGGACTGGCCGCCCTGAAGCAATCGATCTACTTCTTTGAGCTGTTGGCCAAGCATGGCGTGCCCACCCACTTTGTCTCGGCCGATGTGGAAACGCGAGCGCTCATCGCCAAAAAAGCGACGTGGAACGGCCTGGAGTTTGTCGTCCGCTTTAAGGCCTTTGGAAGTTTTGTTCGCCGCTACGGGAAATACGCGAGGGAAGGCGCCGATCTGGGCGGTTTGGTTGAGATTACACTCAAAGACGACGAGCGCGGCGACCCCCTCATCGTCGATGAAGCCATCGACGCTTTGGGCTTGCTGACCCTGCATCAAGTGCAGGAGGCAAAGGCTCTGGTACGCAAGGCGGCCGAGGTGATTCGCCGGGATTTGGAGACAAAGGGCCTCGCGCTCCTCGACATGAAGTTCGAGTGCGGCGCCGTCGACGGCCAACTTGTCATCATCGACGACGTCTCCACGGATAACATGCGGGTGGTGCAGGAAGGAAAGGCGGTGGATGCCCAAGGACTGCTCCGTGCAACCGTGGGAGCGAAAGCCTGAAGGGCGAGTTTAGGCCTCTCACGCGTTGCCGAGGCAAGGCGTGAGAGGCCTTCGTTTCGGGGTCTGTTCATTTACCCACTCTAAAACCTCTTTTGGAGACGTAGGTAGATGCCTTCCGTCCACGGAGCGATTAGCGCAAGATCGGGGTCTTGCGCCCCAAGGTTGCTTGCGCCGACGCCCACGGTGAAACCCTCATCAAGTTCAAATTGCAACTCTACCGCCCCACCGCTCGTAGCTCCGCCCTGCGAGTCGACGATCCGGCGACCGAACACTTCAACGGCGAACTGTTCGCCGATCGGTAGATTTACGGCAATCTGGTAGAGAATCGCTCGCACGGCGTGAGATGCATCAGTGTCGTCGGGATACGTCCATCCTTGCTGCGTCTGCCGCAGCCCTAGCTTGCTCGAGAGCGTTAAGCCGTTCTGAAGTCGGTGCGCCCAATCAACCGCAAACACTCCCACTTGCCGCGAGTCCCCTATCCCCTCGCTAGTGAGCCGATAGTAGAGGCGATCGAGAGCCTGCGCCAAGACCGTGGTCCGACTCGTCACACGATCCCGGTAGGTGAGCGATCCCCCGAGCTCTCGGACGAGCGTCTCCCGGGCAGTGGCCGTTGGGGGATCGTGCCACCGGCCACGCAGCTCATAGCTCCATCCCTGCCCGATCTCCGCTCTTGCCGAAGCCGTCATCGAGTGCCTCGGGGCGTGGTCATCCACGACCATTTCGTGCTTCAGCCCGAATTCATGTCCGGCAAAGCCCGAGTAATTGGACGACCACGACAAGGTCGTCGATCGGGCGCTACCACTACTCACCGGTACCGTCTGTTCAAGACTAACTGCGAGCTTCATATTCGCCGTCACGTTCCATGCGTGACGCAACCCGAGGAGCAAATCATCCTTTACTCCCGATGCCCCCGAGAAGCGATAGCGGCCGTACAGATTGGGGCGATCGCGGTCATGGGTTCCCAGTGAGAGGATCCACTCAGGCCCGGACGACGACCTTGCCCCATCAGCCTGATAACCGATCTCGAGATGGGCGTGGTCGCTAAGCGAGAGCCGGTATTCAGCCGTGGCCGGAAGCAACAGCCGCTCGCCCAAGGATGAGCCTCCGTCCAGACGCAATTGCCCGCTCACGGCGATTGACTGCCGCTCTGAAAGCATCCACTCAGTTCCCAAGCGCAAGGACGAATCCCGATCTTCATTTGGCAGTGCGGTCTCCCCACTCGAACGAAGTTCCACGAAATGGCGGAGATTCGAGTGTTGCAGGCTGAGCGTTAAGGAGTCTCGGTGCTGATCGAGCGCGCCCGGGGCGCTTCGAAGGTTGCGGGTGTACGATAAGATGCCCCGTTCACCGATGCGATAGTTGATCTCACCTTCAGCGATGATCCCTTCAGCCAGCACACCGCCTTGCAGTCTGCGCATGGTCCCCGACACAAGATTCGCCGACGCTCCCACGCTAAACTGCCCAAGGGGCGTGACCCGCCACTCAAGACGCGCAGCCGTTCCCGATTCATCCGGACCCACCTGCGCTGCGAGCTCGTAGCTCAGCTTTGCGCCACGGCCAAGCGGGACGGATCCGTCGATCCCAATCGTCGACGTATGCGTCGCTCCCGTCGGGCCCAAATCCCATGTGACGCCAAACGGGTAGCGAGCTTCTTCTCCCGTACTGAGACGGAGCCCGGTACGGCCTCCCCCCGAGGCGTTATCAGGGGTACGATAGTAAACGGCAATGACGTTGCGCGTGCCATCGAGATTGAAGCGTGGGATGGGACGACTAAACCATAGATCCCCGGTTCGCACGTCAAGGATGTAATCCCCTGAACGCAGAAGTCTTGGCCGCTCAACCACGGTCTCAACTTCGCCGTTCCATTGCACGCGTACCAGCCACACGGTCTCCGATCCAGAGACTATTGGTGCATGTTCGAGCGAGTACGGCCCTGAGACGCCTTCTGCCAAGATCTCGTCGTAGCGCTCCGCCCATCGGCCTGGTGATGTAAACGCCGCGATCTCCCAGCCACCGGCGTTTGTGCTCGCCAGCAATCCCGTCATCTGTCCCACCCGGGGAACAAAACGGTTTTCGCCTCCAGGCGGGAGAAAATCGCCGTACATGACGGAGCCAAAGCCCCCGTCGACCTCCAGATAGATGGAGTCCTGGGATGGTGCGAGATCCCGAGTTCGACTTCGGTCACCCGTTGGCAACCAATGGGGAAACGCCACGTACGAATCGTCCAGAGACGGCCGCGACGTGTACCGAGCGGTCACGACCGTCCCAGACTCGAGCGTCATTTGCGTGTAGAACGCCCCAACGAGCAACGGCCTAGAATCCGACGTTCCCCGAAGTGGCAGCACGACATCGACAAGACCCACCGCCGAAACGCCAAGTCGCGGGGTCCCGATCCCGAGGCCGGAGTTCACGCCGGATGCCACCGCAAAATCGAGAGTCGTGACACCGGAGACCGGTACCCGCACGGATTGCGCTGTCTTGCTGCCTTCCCCACCGTTCGCTCCCTCGGCTGCCGCGGCGCCATGTTTGGTTCGGGGGCCTTGTTCCGACCCGGTTCCTTGGATCGCATCTGCCGACATCAGTTTTATGGCGTGTATACCTGGGTATAGTCCTCTCAATGAATACTGTCCGTATTGATCTGTGACAATCTCGATCCCGTCGTCCGTGATGAGGCGAGCGCC
>CAYRIY010000183.1:0-3913 GCA_964424335.1 uncultured Clostridia bacterium | reverse complement strand
AAGCATCGGTCCGGGCTTCGCGTATTGAATCTCGTCGAGGAAAACATGGTTGTTCTCCGGCGGGCTGCTGTCGAGGAACTCAGACCGAGCCACCGACAGGCGAGACGGCAAAAGGAGGCCGAGCTCGGTCATAAGCGTCTGACCGCGCTTGCCTGTAATATACTTTAGCAGCTCCCACGCCTCGTCAGGATGTTTTGATTGGGTCGAGATCATGAACGCCGATCCCGTAAGCAGTTGCGCCCGCCCCGCGGGTCCAGTCGGTCTGGGCGTCACATCCCACGAAAAGTCCGTGATCGTTCTAAAACCGGGTACCTCCCAACGCCCGTTGGCGAACATGTTGACCGCCCCGGACCTGAAGTCCCCACCTCCAGCCTTGCGAAAGACGCTGTGATCTCGACCGAGTGAGGCGAAAAACTCCATGCCTGCGATCGTCTCGCTGCTTGTCATTGTCGAGCGGGTAGGCCTATAGGCGTCGTCGACGACGTCCCCGCCGTTTGACCATATCCACGGCATCCAGCGGCCATACCACGTATCTTCGCCGAAACCGTACACCTCGGGAACACCGTCGCCGTTCCTGTCGATTGTGAGCCGACGGGCCGCTTCAAGGAAGGAATCCCAGGTCCAATCCCCGCGCGTCGCAAGCTCGTCGGGACGGGCGAGTCCGGCTGCCGCAAAACTGTCGACGTTAAAGAAGAGGGCCCTCACAGCGGTTTCCTTCGGAAGTCCGTAGATGTCTCCCTTACCGTAACCTTCGCCGTCGAAGCGGTACGGGTTGAGAATCTCCGGGAAAAAGTCTTGCCAGTCGAAATTGTCGCGATCGACGTATGGCTGCAAATTGAGTACGATTCCCGAGCTGTGATGCGATGGGAAATTCTCGATCGTACTAAAGATGATGTCCGGCGAGTTCCCCGCCAGGATCAATTCGGCTTGGGTGTTTTCCCGGATCACCAAAACGCGCACACTGGGGTTATCCGCCATGAACTCTTCCGCCACGCGCTCGTATACGGCGAACTCCTCCGCTCCTCCGGGCGCCGCCCAAACCAGCTCGATCGGCTCGGCTGCCGAGACGCATAGGCCGAACACCCCGAGGGCGACGGCGACAACCGTTGCGAGCAGGCCAAACTTACGCACGTTCACGTTCATTTGCAAGACCCACCTCCGCATTTTAGAATTGACTTCTCCCGATTCGCAACATCGACTATTCCGAATCTTGAATTTCACTTCGGCAACCTTGCCCTTGCACCTTTGTAGACTCGGTCGCAAGTTCGTGCAAAGCATTCACTTTAAAGGCGTTAGAGAATGATCACGTGTACCACTGGGACTGAGTGCGAAAGAGCTCGGCGTATTTGCCGCCAAGCCGCACCAATTCATCGTGGTGACCGTCTTCGACGATCGCGCCCCCGTCTACAACGATCACCCGATCGGCAAGGCGAGCCGCGCCAAGACGGTGAGAGATCATGATTGCGGTCCTGCCCTCGGCGATGTCGATAAACCTCTCAAAAAGGGCCAGCTCAGCTAAGGGATCGAGCGCGGCGGTCGGCTCATCGAGGACCAAGAGATCCGCATCGCGCAAGAATGCACGGGCCAAGGCGACCCGCTGCCACTCCCCGCCGGAGAGCTCTGTCTCGCCGAAACTCCTTCCCAAATAGGAATCGAAGCCTTCCGGCAGGGCCCGGACCAAACCGTCCGCACCGGCCTTCAAAGCGGCCGCTTCCAATGCCCGCTCATCGGCGAGCAGGGCGAGGTTTCCAAACCCGATGTTTTCTCGGGCGGTAAGCTCGTACCGAGCGTAGTCCTGAAAGACCGCAGCAATCCGGCCGCGCAAAGGCACATCCCTCGGGTCCTCAATGGGAATCCCGTCTAAAAACACCGTTCCCTCATCGGGTTGGTATAAGCCGATGAGAATTTTGACGAGGGTCGTCTTTCCGGCGCCGTTGGCCCCGACTACCGCGATCCTCTCCCCGGGTTCGATCGTGAGACTTACGCCCTTGAGTGCAGGCTCCGACTGAGATGGGTAGGTAAACGTGACGCCTCGCGCCTCCACCTTCATGCCCGCTGCTCGCCCCTTATCGGGTGTCGGCGATACGGTCAAGGCCTGCTTGGTCGGCGCATCGCCTTCTCTCTCGGCGTCACGGCGAAAGTCGAAGAGGTCGCCCACAAACTGAACTTGCTCCTCGAGCCGGGTCAACCCGCCGACCATGGACCGCAGAATGTCCTGCAACCAAAGAGCGCCTTGGGCAACTACCACATAATCTCCGACGCTAATCCTGCCGCGCAAGATTGCGAACGTTACCAGCGCAAGCCCTCCTGCGTACGCCGCACCCGCGATCGTGCTTCCCGCCGTCGCGGCGAGCGAACGCCGACGTGTCGCTTCGAGCACGTCGCGACGCCGGCTCGCCCTCAGCGCGCTCCAACGGCCGATCAGATAATCAGAAACGCCAAAAAGCCGGATCTCCCCTGCAGGCTCCCTGCTGGTAAGCAGCGATCTCAGATGGTCGCGGACGCGATCGGCCGTCGTGTGCTTTCGGCTCGCCTGATAAACGAGAGTTGCAGTCCGGCCCTGAAGCCAGATCGACGGCGCCGTTCCCAAGACGAGGAGGGGAACGAGCAGCGGGTGCACGATGTAGAGTGCGATTCCCATGCTCAAGAGCGCGGTGACGCTGCTTCCCTGGCGGGCGAGGACCTCGATCACGCTGAGCAATCGGTTGCCGACATCGTCCGACGCCCGCTGCAGGCGCTTAAAGAACACCCCGTCCTCAAACCGGATCAACGGAACCCCGGACGCCCGCTCAAGCACATCGCGGTGAACTCGGTACGACGCGTGGTCGTTCAAAAAGCCTGTCAGCACCGGAATGACCAACCAATAAATCTGCTCCAGCAACATCGCCAATACAAAAACTGCAAGCCAAAATCCGACGCTCTGTCCCGAGGCGCCTTCACCTCCGACCAGCGCATCGACCACTCCGCCCATCGCTGTGACATAGATGCCGGTCCTGGCGCCTCCGAGCAAGACGAGTGCAACCATCGACGTCGTTGCGAGTGGGTGTGCCCTCCAAAACTCTACGATGAGCTTCCATGTGTCGCCCCAAAGCTGTCTCCGGGACCTCCCGGCTTCGCTCATGCGTACCACCTCGCTTGGGCGTCGAACAGGGCGGCGTACACTGCCCCTTTTGCGATGAGTTGATCGTGTGTGCCGTCTTCGACGAGCCTGCCGTCGTCGAGGACCAAGACTCGGTCGGCAAGGCGTGCCATCCCCAGACGATGCGAGATGAGGAGGGCCGTGCGGCCTTGGGAAAGCTCGACGAAGCGCTCAAAGATCGACAGTTCCGCCAGAGGGTCGAGCGCTGCCGTCGGCTCGTCCAAGACCAGGACTTGCGCGTCCCGCACGAAGGCCCTGGCGAGCGCAACTCGTTGCCATTCACCGCCGGACAGGTCTACCCCGTCCACGTCGGGACCGAGGAGGGTGTCGTAACCCTTTTCCAACTTGTCAAGCAGGGGCATGACGCCCGCCCAGCGAGCGGCTTGATCGAGCCGATGCCCCACCTCCTTTGCGTCCGCCCTGTCCAAGAGGATGTTCTCTTTCAATGTGAGCCGGTACCGCACGAAGTGTTGCATGATGGCGCTCATTTCACGCCGAACCGAGTTTGCATCATAATCCGCCAAGTCGCGTCCGTCCACCGTCACTCGCCCTCGATCGGGCCTATATAGGCCCATGAGCAACTTGACCAGCGTCGTCTTACCCGCGCCATTCTCGCCAACCAGCGCCACGCTCTCCCCCGGTCGGATCACGAAGGAGACGCCGGCCAGCGCCGGACGGTCTGCGCCAGGGTAGGTAAACCACACGTCGTCAAATCGAATCCCCTGAATGATCGGTCTTGGAAAGGGGATGGGCGCCGGAGGCGGCGGCGGAGGC
>CAYRIY010000182.1:1377-3945 GCA_964424335.1 uncultured Clostridia bacterium | reverse complement strand
GCGACCATCAGGCCAATGCTGATCCCCAAGATCAGCAAATCGATCGACGTGAAGGAAACTCCGCCCACGCGGTAGGGCGTCGTCGCAAGGCTTGCGGTGAAGCTGCGCGACTCAGGCCCGTATACGGTGAGGAAGACGTTTTGCAGCACGATGCCAAAGCCGATCGTACTGAGCAGCGAGGCGAGCGTCGACGACTGTCGCCGCCGCAGCGGCCGCAACGCCACAAACTCGAGCAGTCCGCCAAAGAGCGCTCCGCCTATGAGCGCGCCGACAAAGGCCAAGGGGAGCGAAAAGCCTAGAACTTCAGCAAGCAAAAGCCCGACGAACGCCCCCGCCATGAAAATCGCGCCGTGGGCCATGTTGACGACGCCGAGCGTCCCGAATACGAGCGTGTATCCGAGAGCGACCAGGCTGTATGTGGACCCTAGGGTGAGGGCGTTCGCCAGTTGTTGCAGGAGCATGCGATGAACTCCTTAACGTGTCGATGCGTTACTTTATGCCGACGTAGCGCCCGTTTTCGACGCGCAGGACGTGCGCTTCCATTTGGGGCTCGCCCCGCTCATCAAAGGAGAAGAGGCCAGTGACGCCGTCGTAGTCCCGCACCGATCCCAGCGCTCGCCAAAACGCCTGGCGGTCGTCACCGCTTTGTGCGATGCGGATCGCTTCCGCAAAGATGAACAAGCCGTCGTACGCCTGCGCGGCAAACTGGTCCGGAGGCATTCCATACCGGGCCTCGTATTCCTCGACGAATTTCCGCACCTTGGGATGGTCGCGATCCGCAAACCACGGGCTTCCGACAATGGCCCCGTCACTTGCGGCACCGGCGTTGACGATGAACTCCGGTGAGTTAAAGCCGTTGCCGCCGATCACAGGCTGGTTGAGGCCGAGCTGGCGAGCCTGCCGCAGCAAGAGCGCCGCCTCTCGATAGAGGGTCGAGACGACCAGCACGTCCGGACGGGCCGCCGCCACCTTGGTGAGCTGGGCGCGAAAGTCCGTGTCGCCGATCTGGAATGTCTCGGACGCCACAATGCGCACGCCGATCCGCTCGAGCTCTGCGCGGAACGTGTCCGCAGACGAGCGGGAGTAATCGTCGTCGTTGGAATATAGAAGCGCCGCCGTCTGATATCCGAGCGCCTCATGGGAGATGCGTACGGTGTCAGGGAGTACGTCCGCCTCAGGGAGCGAGCTGCGGAATACGTACGGACCGATCTCGCGGATCCCGACAGCCGTGTTGGAAACTCCCATGATCGCCACACGAGCTCTGTTTGCAGCCGGGCCGGCGGCGAACATTTCGGCGGACAGTGTCGGCCCGATGATCGCCAGCACGCGGTCGCGGTTGATCAGCTTGAGTACTGAGTTGATGGCTGCGTTGCGGTCGCCGCGGGAGTCTTCGAAGATGATCTCGATCGGTCTGCCAAGGACGCCGCCCTCGGCGTTGATCGTGTCGCGGGCAAGCTCGAGCGCGCGGCGTTGCGGGATGCCGTACCCCGCGATGTCGCCGGTCAGTCCCAAGACTGCGCCGATCTTGATGGGCTGCGAACTGGAGGCCGCGTGGGTCGCCGGGCTAACCCCGACGATCACCATGGCAAACATGGACAGTATAAGCAAAACCGAGCGTACGATTGATCCTCTCATCCAAAAAACACCCTTCCCAGTTGCAAGATGTGAACAAAGAGGAGCAAGACGCCTCGAAATCGGATAAGCGCGATCTGGATCCCCCGAATACATGACCCATGGAAGTTCGTCGCTCATCCCCGTTTTCCTCGCAGGAGAATGGAGGGTGACGCCTGGCTGCGACCAAAAGTAAGATCTTTTCTCGGCAAACCCGGCATGACAGGGTTTGCGCCACGGGTAATCGTACTGGACGGTACAACGAGATCATACCAAAAGGGGGAGTATTGCTATGACCTTGAATGGCCGGGTTAGGCATTGTCGGACATCGCTGGTTGTGCTCTTAGTGCTGGCCTTGGGAGTCACGCTCTCCGGGATCGCGGTCGGCGCCGAGGTCAAAGTGTTGGAGGATTTCACCACGATCACCGAGATCGATGGAGACATCGTCAACGCCGCGCAGCGGTGGCGGATCCGGAGCTTCGAGGATCCCGTGTTCACGCAAGATGCGGAAGTAAAGGTTTCCGAGCCGGTCTCGCTCAAAGTGGAGGGCGTGTTTGCAGAGAATTCCACGGGGACTCGGTTTGAGATCTTTTTGCGCGAGGAAGACCAGGATCTATCTGGGTATGAGCGCATCACGGTGATGCTCTACCCGCACAAAGAGGTTGCTGCCAGCGCTCTTCAGCTCCGATTGACCTCGGGAGGCGTCAGGACGGGCTTTTATCCGACCACCGACCGGAGCACACTACCCGCCGGGACGTGGTCGAAAGTCACGTTCAACATCCCCTCGATCGGAGATCTCGACAAGACGACGCTGATCGAATTGTACCTCGGTCGCGGCAATCAGCCGAGCTACACGTTTAACATCGATACGCTCGCATTAGAAAAAGGTCAATAGTCCCCCCGTTGTTCGTCGATCGACACCTACAAGGGGCCCTCGAGTCGCACGCTCGAGGGCCC
>CAYRIY010000182.1:0-1277 GCA_964424335.1 uncultured Clostridia bacterium | reverse complement strand
GAAAAGGAGCGATGGAAGCGTCCGCAAAGTAAGTGGACCTAGGTAGATACGACTTGGGAGGCGCGAGGCGTGAGCAAAACGGTTCGCATTGGATTTGTCGGAGCGGGGAACATGGGTCAAAGCGCTCACTTGAGGAATTTCGCGACGTTGCCGGAGTGCCGTGTCGTAGCCCTTGCCGAACCGAGAGCGGATCTGGCAAAGCGCGTCGCTCAAAAGTATGGGATCCCCGCTGTATACGCAAACGCAGCCGAAATGTTGGCGCACGAAGAGCTGGACGGCATTGTCGCCCCGCAACCGTTTGAACACCATGGGACGCTGATCACCCCGCTGTATGAAGCGGGTATTCCGATTCTCACTGAAAAGCCGCTCGCATCGTCCATTCCCGTCGGCGAAGCGATGGTCGCCGCCATGGAGAAGGGCGGGTCGTGGCACATGGTCGGGTACCACAAACGAAGCGACCCGGCCGCGATGTACGCCCGCGCCGAGATCGAAAGGCTAAATGCCTCCGGCGAACTCGGGCCAATGCGGTATGTGCGCATCTCGATTCCCGCGGGAGACTGGATCTCGGGCGGTTTCTTCGACCTCGTGCGTACGGATGAGCCGGTTCCCAAAGCGGCGGCCGACCCAAGGCCGAGCGATATGGATTCCGAGACGTACGCCGCCTATGTCAGCTTCGTCAACTATTACATTCACCAGGTCAATTTCTTGCGATTTCTGTTTGGCGAGTCGTACCGGGTCGCGTACGCGGATCCGGCCGGAGTGCTGTTGGCTGCGGAAAGCGAATCCGGCATGACCGGAGTCATCGAGATGTCCCCGTATCGAACGACGGTGGATTGGCAGGAATCGGCGCTGATCGCATTTGAGCGTGGTTGGATCAAACTGGAATTGCCTGCGCCGCTCGCGCTCAACCGTCCAGGTCGGGTCGAGCTTTTCTCGGATCCCGGAAATGGAGTTCCACCGAAGACGGTGATCCCCCAGCTCCCGGCGGTCCACGCCATGCGCCAGCAGGCGATCAATTTTGTGCGAGCGATCAAAGGGGAGGCCAAGCCCCCGTGCGATGCCCGGGAAGCGCTTGAAGATCTCAAGACCGCGAGGGAATACTTCCAAGTCTTGGAGGTGAATCGACGGGCCATCGGTTGAATCGATCTCAACCGGTGATCAATGGTAGTGAGCCAATTCCCTATTAAGTCACACTCTAGTTGATATGAAAAACGGAGAAAGAACGAGATCGTTACTGTGTCGCGATTCGCGAAATCGCCCGTACGGCGGCTTCACGA
>CAYRIY010000181.1:0-3997 GCA_964424335.1 uncultured Clostridia bacterium | reverse complement strand
CCGACCACCCGGTTGAGGGCGACGGATTCAGCGCTCGGCTGCCGGAAAGTAACAGAAGCGCCCTCGCCGATGTCAAAGCTTGCCCACTCGGCGAGGAGCCGCTCGCTCGTCTGCACCACCGTCATCGATTGGCCGCTATGCGAAATCTCCGCCTCGCCGGTCACGACCACCCCGCCGGTCGGCAGAGGATCACCCGCCCAGGCGGTCCCCGGCAAAAGCATGCAAGCGAGCGCGGCAGCCACAATCTTTCGCCAACGAAGGGCCTTTCGTGAAAGCCTTTGTCGCGTCCGTACGCGCATTGCATGAGTGATCATTGTGACCCACCCCCGTGTTCCATCGCTGTCAGAACGCCCATTGCACCTGGACCCAAAGGCGCGATGCGCCGGTCCCGCCGTCGACGTCCGTCCCAAAGATGCTGCGGCCCAGGTTCTCACCGACCGCCCGAGCCCAGCCGCCCTCAATTGAAAGAGTGGGCGTCGCTCGCCAAACAGCCCCGATACCGATGCCGAAGAGCGGGTAGGTGTTCCGCCCGGTCTGAGTGGGAATCGTCGCGGGAGGATCGTGATACAACTGGATCCAGCCGACATCGACAAACCCGCTGAGCTGCAACGCCTTGCGAGCGGAGGTCGGCGTGCTGTAGCGCAGCTCGATGCTCGCGACTGCGCCCAAGTCCCCGCTGGCTTCGCCGACGGGATATGCCCGGACGCCGGTGGGGCCGCCGAGCGCAAACTTCTCGCCGGATCTCAGGTTTTGCCCGGCCCACTGGCCTTTCGCCCGCGCCAGTAGCTCAAGGGACCGATTCAGCGCCAATACCCTGCTAAATTCAAGCGTTGCCTTCAAAAATTGGCCAGCGTCGCCCGGGGAGGTTCCCTCCAGGAGGTCGCTTGTTCCGGACTTGAGCGTCCCGCTCCACGTCGTTCGCGTTTGGCCGCCGATTCCATACGAGTCTCCCGCAAGGCCTAAGAGCCAACTGCCGGTTTGCGCCTTGCTCGTCACGACGTCCATGACCCGGTCCGTCGAAACGCTGCTTTCGTATTGAAGCCGGCCGTAGAGATTGACCCCTCGGGAGCGAATCAGGGGATAGCGCGCCCCGAACAGCCACGAGCGCGTCTCTCCGGTCACGTCCGCCAAAGCGGCGGCTCCTGCGACGACGGTGTAGCTCGAAGCACTCAGACGGCCGGTGATGCGCAGGCCGCTCCCCCCTATGCCCACTTCGCCGCCTACGCGCGCCATGCGGACGCCCTCGGTCATGAGGCCCGTCACGTCGAACCGTTCGCCAAAGCCAAAGGCGTCATTGATGGAGAGTGTGGTCGTGGCCTGCCTGGACCCTGTCGTATAACTGCCGTGGTTATTCACCGAAAGGCTTCCGGTCACCACAGGGCCTTCGTTCACTGTGACCATCACGCGGGTCGTGTTGGGGGCGTCGCCCGCCTGCAACGTCGAGCGAACGTCGACGCCCGCCTCGTCGCCCATGAGTAAGAGCGCCCGCTCGAGCCCTTGCTTGGTGAGGGGCTGCGACGGGCGAGCCTCGCTGTGTGCGATCGCCGTCAACCGTTCCGGCCGGATCCTTGTGCCGGCGCCCAAATCAAACAGCCAGCTTTCGACCACGCCCTCCGCCAGCGCGACCCGGACGATTCCCTCCGTCACGTCTTGCGGCGGGAGGTAGGCGAAGGCCAAGAGTCGCCCGTTATCTTGCGCGAGCTGCGTCGCCCGGTCCGCGATCGCCTGTAGCCCGGCGAGATCGAGCGTGCGGCCGGCCGCACCTTGCGCCAAAGACTCCCGTTGCTCTTCGGTGAGGAGTTCGACCGCACCGGTAAATGCAAGGGATACGACCGCTACACCGGTCTCGCCGCTCCGACCTTGAGCGCCGGCGAGCGGCGTGCAGGCGACAACCACGAGTATTACGAGTACGAGCAGTCTGAACCCAAAAAGGGCACCGGCGCGTCTCGCATTTCTCCTTCGAAGATCGCGTCGCAGCACGAGAAGACCCCCTTTCGGGCCTTGAAATTCTCACAACTGACCGCATCGTACAATGTAAGGAACCACAAACCGATCACATTGGAATCACACGAACGGGTTGGTTGAGGAGCCGCCGCGATATCGTTCTACTTCTCGGATACCGCGGACGCGTTCTTCGCCGCCAATAACTTGCGAACGAAAGCCGTAATGAGCCCGTTGGGTCCCGGCGGCCAGACCCTGGTGGGCGGCTCGCATCAGATTGCCATCAACAGCCAGTCTGAAAACGTCGAGGCCGCTTGGACGTTCGCGAAGTTTTACACGGGCACCGAAGCGCAAGCCATCCCCTTGCAACAGGGTTATCCTTCCGTGCGGAAGAGTTCGCTTAGCTTGGTGCCGATCGATGAAACCATGGAGATCATCGCCCGGCCGCCTAAATCGCTCGTCACGGTTCAACGTCGGGCCAGGCGGGTCGCAATATCGGCGTTCGTTGTCGAAGGAAAGGCGTAGGCAGGTCGGGAATCGTACAATCTCGACATCGAGGATGCAACCCAAATCGGGGCGAATTGTCAATCAGCGTCTCGACGTGAGCGATGCCTTTCGGGAGCGTGTTGTATGGGTTTCAGCCTGGACAACTCGTGGGACTGGACCCCTGATGTTTGGGCGTGGTCCCCGGATCAGGGGCGATACCAGCCGAAGTACGGCGCCCCCAAGGCGCATGTCTCCTTGAGTCTCTCGACCGATGCCGTTCGCCCCGCTGAAGCGTACGATTATTGGCGCTTCATGGCCTATTACGACTTCGACGCGGATCCTCGCCGCCCCGCGGATAGCGAGGGGCCGTTCCATGCGAGCGCCCTCGCCTTAATCGCGCCGTTCGGCGAGATATACACCTACCACTCGGCCTCAGTGTCGGGCAAGCGGACTGAACGGCACATCCGTTCGGACGACATCGACAGCTTTACCATCGGCCTCGTCCTCTCCGGCCAGCGCCACCACTCCGGAGCGAAGGGAACGACACTCTCATCCAAGCCCGGTGACATGTTTCTGTACGACGCCACACAAGCGTCCCGAATCGTCTGGAACGCGCACCGGGCTGTGCACCTTACACTCCCAAGACAGGTCGTCGCATCCTCGCTCGGATCAAAGTGCGTGCCCGTCACCGAGCTGGCCAAGGCGCTCGCCCGGTCGCCTTTGACTCCCTTCCTCCGCAGTCAGATGCGCCTCGTCGCACGTCGCGGGGCGAGCCTCGACCAAGCCGGCCGCGCCCTTGTCTTCGAGCAAACGGTTCAGCTCGCCCTGGCCGTCTTGGAGCAAACGACCTCCGAACTTGCGACGCGAGCCGATCGCGAGGCGTACTTCGTTGCGGCGAAGCGGTACATCGACGCCCACCTTGCGGATCCTCAACTCGGCGTCCTCGGCATCGCCGGCGCGCTCGGATGCTCCCGCGCCACCTTGTATCGGGCCTTTTCCGAGCGCGACGTCTCGCTTGCGAACTATATCAAAGAGGCTCGTCTCTCCCGCGCCGCGCAATTGCTGCGCAAGGGCGCCGCCCCCGAGACGTTGAGCAAACTCGCGCACGATTGCGGTTTCACAAACGCCGATCACTTTCGCCGCGAGTTCCGCCGCCGGTTCGGTCTAAGTCCCAGTGAGTTCCGGATGCTGCACGCCGCGGGCCCGACGCCGCTATGGGAGACCGTCGATCTGTACTGAGACCCCTTTGAGCTCGATATCTCCCTCGACCTTGACGTTCGCGATTGTTTCCCAGAAGTCCTCAGGTAGAGGTTGGATGTCAGCCGGAGGCCTCATCCCGTGCCAGGCTTCGGTGTTAATTCTGGAATCGCCGCGAACCGTCCGCGCCACCATCCACGACGCCACGAGTTGGGGAGCGATTCGAGTCACATTCTTGAGAACGTCGACGTTGATCGGCCGGTAGGCATTTTCAAGAGCCTTGTCCATTTCCTCTTGGTACTCAATGATATCCGCCATGTCAATCCCTACCATGACGATCGTCGTGATGGCCATCACGACGATGGCCGCCGGG
>CAYRIY010000180.1:0-4084 GCA_964424335.1 uncultured Clostridia bacterium | reverse complement strand
GAGTACGCCAAGGATCATCAACAACCGCAGCACGCGTTGCACGAGGCGCCACGCCTCCCAGGCAAACCGATTCGCTTTTACGAGTGGCGGAATTTTCCCCCTTTTCATCTGATATTCCTTCACTTTGGCGCAGTCACCGCGTACGAAAAATGCCTAATATCAAAACCCGGCACCCGCGGCCCGGGATCTGGGCGTCACGCACCCCAGGGGCCTTAAGGCAAGGAGGGTGGAGCGGCAACAAAGCGAACACCAGAGATAGTCGCCTGATACCAGGGCCCGAAGGGAGTCTACGATCGTGGCAACCATGCGCGAGGTGGCCAAACGGGCAGGTGTCTCCGTAGCCACCGTCTCGATGGTACTCAACAATACAAAACCGGTGACGCCGGAAGTAAGACAGCGAGTCGAGAAGGCGCTCACGGAGCTCGACTACAGGCCCAACGCACTCGCTCGAGGACTTTTCAAGGGCAAGACCCGGGTTATTGCATTTCTCGTCCCTTCGGTTTCCAATCCCGTCTTTGGTGAAAACGCCGCCGCCATCGAGGAGTACGCCAACCAAAACGGTTACTCCGTCTTCATCGCAAACACGCGGGGCTCACGCGCCATTGCAGATGACCACGTCAATCGGCTGATCGAAATGCGCGTGGATGGCGTCATCATGACGCTGACGTGGGAGAACGCGCGTGACGAGCTCGTCGAACGCCTTCACCGGCACGGCATTCGAGTGGTTGGAGTTTCCGGCAGCTATGTCCGCCCCGACATTGATTGCTTTATGGTAGACGAAGAGGGTGCGGGATACGCCTTGGGCCGATACCTGCTCTCATTAGGGCACGAGCAGTGTGCCTTCGTCGGCACGAGCAATAGTGCGGTAACCCAGCTACGCATGAGCGGGTTGCAACGGGCGTTCGCTGAAAGCGGTTACGCCATTCCGGGCGAAGCGGTTGTTTGGGCCGACTCAGCCGAGGAAAAGGCGCGAGAAGACGCTAGCGCGCGTCTCCTCGCATCCTTGGGAAACTACTCGTGCGTCGTCGCTTCGTACGACTTGTTGGCGACCAGCGTTCTGAAAAAGCTGCTCCGGCAAAAGATCTCGATACCTGAGCACCTTGCAGTCGCCACCTTCGGCGACCACTATGCGCGCATCACGGTCCCCGGACTCACTACGATGACTCATTCCGAGTATGAAATCGGGCGTCTTGCGGTGAAGCGTCTCCTCGAGACCATCGACGATCCCGCGCCCTCCCCCGTCTCAATCAACCTCGAGAAACGATTGGTGGTACGCGAATCCACAGGACCTGTCTCAACCGATGTCCATGGGCACCCGCATGATATAGACGCGGCGAGCGTCCTCCCACGCGAAGTGTAGCTCCCTCCTCTCCTCGTCCAAAAATCCATCGGGATAGTTGAGGCTTGCGTTTTCATCGATCACGAGGTCGACCTTTGTCTGCCACGACGCCATATCATCCGCGCTAACCCAAAGAGAGAGCGGATTTCGCTTTCCACGGTTTACTCCGTCCGTTCCGGAGGGGTTGTGCAGAAGAAAAATGCGCCCGTCCGAGGATCGCAGCAGTTTCACTTTGCTCGAAGGGTTAGGGATATTGCCTCGCCGCAGCGGCGTCCACGTCTCGCCGAGGTCGGTCGAACGACTCTCCCAGAGCCAACCATCTGACCACTCTCGAGTCAGCATCGCTACGGAACCGTCCGAGAGCTCAACCACCTTGGGTTCGAAGAAGTGACGGGGAGCATCGTGCTTTAGGTAGCCTTTTAGTTGAAAGGACTCACCTTGATCGTCCGAGACCATGAAGCCGATGACATAGCGGTGATTTTCGTTCGCCCAGCGACCACCCGCCTTATAGATGAGCGGGTGGTCGCTGCCCCAAGGCAGCTCGTGCATCTTGGCCGGTTTCGCCCCGACGATGGGCTGCACGGGGGGACGCCCGGCAGATGGCTCACACCACTCGTCTCCGATGTGCTCGGCCCAACTGACGGGGATGATCCAGCGCCCTGATGAGTGAACGATGCCTTGATTCACCCACACGTTGTGAATGCCCCCGGGGATCGAGTTGGGGCCTTGCCACGTGCGCCCTCCGTCTCGGCTGATTGCCCGGTAGCTGTGTAGTTGCGTCATCCAGACGCCCAGTTGGTACGTCTGCAAAAACGCATGAATCTCGCCGGGACGAGGGACGAAGAGCTCGGTCGTGAAAAGTCCGCGGTGCGCATGGCGAAACAGGATCTCCGGCTCCGACCAATGTTCGCCGTTATCGTCGGAGTAACTCACCATCGTGAAGTTGCCGTCCGAAGGCTCCGAAAACCCGCCCGTCGTCCATGTACACATCAGTCGGTCAGCCGAGATTCGACGGAGGATCCCTTCGCGCGTCCACAGCCTAATCCCTGATTCCGCCCATGGGTAGCCCGCCTCACCGGGCCAGATTTCGTATTGTTTGACATCGGGGTGAATCCAACGCGATGCTGAGCTCATTGATTATACCTCCAAGAGGGCTATCTACTGCGCCGCGGCGTCCAACTCCGCCTGAACGAGTCGGTCGAGTTCAGCGATTGCACTCTCAAGAGGCAGCTCATTGTTTGCCACTCGCGTGAGCATTTGTTCGATCAGCGGCTCTACGTTTCGCGAGCGAATCGAGTAGCGCGGCGTATTGTCTGGATCGCTCACGATCTTCATCCAGTTGTCAAACGACGTGATCTCGTCGGACAAGTCTTCGTACAGTGGAAGCGCTGCAACCAACGCGGAAGGCTCGCGCTGCCCCAATCGGTATCGCTCCTCGACCTCCGCGACGGTGGTCGCCATGTACTTGATGAACCGCCATGCCTCTTCGGGATGCTCCGTAGAAGACATCATCTGCAGACCCTGAGCGCCTTGTTGAAATCCACCACGGACCGGACCGCGCGGCGCAGGAATGAATACGACGTCTTCATGACCCAATTGCCTCTCAATGTCGCCTTTCATCATCAGAAAGGCATCCATGCTGTACGCCGCTGTGTTGGTAAGAACTCGGGCGCTCGGGCTCGTCTGGTTCGTCTGGTAGAAAGAGACGAAGTACTCGAGCGCCGTGTGGACGGCAGGAGAGTCGATGAGGCTCTCACGAGGATCGGTAAACGTGTCAAAGAACATTCCGCCGGCCTGCGTCGCCAATGGAAAGAGGATGAGCGCACGAACACGCCCGCCTGCATCGACTCCATAAACCTCAGGCGTCCCATCTCCATCTCGATCCGTCGTCAACTTTTGGCCGATGTCTCGTACCGTATCCCAGGTCCATTCTCCCGGAGCAGGAGGATTGTACCCCGCCTCATCGAGCATGCGAGCGTTATACATCGAGCCGCGCAGCACGGCCGCAAGCGGAAGCCCCGTAATTTTGCCGTCGATCATATACGCGTCGATTGTTCCTGGCACGAAATCGGAAGTCGCAACCCCGTCACGCTGCATGTACGGAGTAAGGTCGGCGACGTGATCGATCGTCGACAAAAACCAGTGTGGTTGAGGCGTGATGATATCGACGCTCAGGCCTGAAGCGAGGCGCAATAAAACCTGCTCCATGTAATCCCAGTTTCCTGAGGCGCCTTTGATGATTTCAATTTCGATATCGGGATTCAATGCTTCAAAGCGCTTCACGGCATTCTCTAAGTCGTGGGCGTCATACATCGCGGGAGCACCATGCGGGAAGAACGTGAGCGTCACTTTCCCGAACGCCACAGACGAGAGAAGGGCTACGGCCAGGAACGTACAGGCGCAGGCGACTCCGAAACTGCGGGCATGTCTTGACGAGAACATTGACAGGTCCCCTTTCGAAATGTCCCGGTGAATGCGCTTTAGAAAGGCTACCGGGTATTTTGGTTAACGCGTTAACCTCGAGGGGTGATTCAACGGTGTGACCCCAAGTCCTTCCTACGCCTCGACAAAAATTGCAAACTTTAGCTTAAAAGTCCAATAGCGACACTCACTCCTCCGCTTGTGGATTGGCCGGGCCGACGAGGTCGGGCGGTCAAGTGGGTCACTCCTTCAAAGCAAGCGCCACCACGACCTTGAGGCGGACGCCGTCAGGCAACTCGCCCACGACACGCAGCCAATTTCCAA
>CAYRIY010000179.1:0-4136 GCA_964424335.1 uncultured Clostridia bacterium | reverse complement strand
AGACACTGAGCGCCTTGCAAGCTCGGCGAGCGGGAGCTTGGTTGACCCGTCATCGCCAATCGATGGGGCGGCCTACGGGGGCGGAAACCAAACCGTTCCCGCATCGAAGGCGTTACCGCCAGGCGGTGTCCCCGGGGGAGAGATTGCGCTGGTCAACGAAACGCTCGAGGTCGCAGTTGTGGATCTTAGCCCCATAAAAGCGAACATAGCCCAAGCGCTCACCGGCCAAGCAGTGGACGCCGACCGGATCGTGCTCGAACCCATGTCCGTAAAGGCGTACCGGGCCGGCTCGCCTTAAGGGCGCGAGCCGGAGGACGTCTATGACTGCCGAACTCCTCTTTGTCCTGCTTCTGCTCCTCGCAACCATCGTCATGTTCGCATATGATCGGCCGCGAATGGACGCCGTCGCGATCCTCGTGATGACGGTGTTGCCGTTCACCGGCGTGATCACTGTCTCAGAGGCCCTTTCTGCCTTGAGCGATCCCAACATCGTGTTGATCGGGGCGCTCTTTGTCATCGGGGAAGGTCTCGTGCGCACCGGCGTCGCCCAGAGGATGGGCGACTTTCTGGCTCGCCGGGCAGGACAAAGCGAAACCAAGCTGATCGCGCTCTTGATGACCGTCGTCGCAGGGGTAGGCTCAGTAATGAGTTCGACCGGCGTCGTCGCCATTTTCATTCCGGCGGCCTTGAGAATCGCTCGCAGAGCGCGCATCGCGCCGGGCCGCCTCATGATGCCGCTCAGCGTCGCCGCGCTAATCAGCGGGATGATGACGTTGATCGCGACCGCGCCCAACCTCGTCGTCCACAGCCAACTGATTCGCGCCGGGTACGAAGGGTTTGGCTTCTTCGCGTTTACGGTCTTTGGCGTCCCCGTTCTCATCGTGGCGATCGGTTACATGCTGCTCACTCGGCGCACGCTCTCGCCGCAGGCCGCGCCTGACGACGGGGCGGGAACTCGCCGGCGCGTCTCGCAGTGGATCGAGGAGTACGGAATCGCCAAGAATGAGAGGCGGGTGCTCCTCGAGGACGATTCCCCGTGGGTGGGAAAGCGCCTCGAGGAGCTCGACCTCCGCTCGCTTCACGGCATCGACATCCTCGCAATCGAGCGGCAGAGACGGTTTTCGACCGCGATCATCGAGCCGGCGGCGCAGACGAGGCTCCGAGCGGGCGACGTGCTTTTCCTTTCTTTGAGGGAGCGCACGACGGACGCGAATGACCTCTTCAGCCGGTTTCGCTTGACCGAGCTGCCGCTTGCGGCGGACTACTTCGCCGATGCTTCCCAAGCCGTGGGAATGGTGGAACTCCTCGTCCCTCCAACCTCCAGGTTGATTGGCGAAACGGTGATCACGGCGAGGTTTCGCTCGTTGCACAAGCTCACGGTAATCGGGATCAGGCGCGGCAATGCGCCCATCGCTCAAAGCGCGCAAGACGAACCATTGCGGCTCGGCGACACACTGCTCGCGGCGGGGCCGTGGCGAGCGATCAAGCGGTTGAAGAGCGATTCCAGTGAACTGATCGTGCTCAACGTGCCGACGGAGCTAGACGACGTCATCCCGTTGCCGTCGCGGGCGCCCGCCGCCGTGTTGACGCTTGCGGCAGTCGTTGCGATGATGGTCACGGGCGTCGTTCCCAACGTGCAGGCCGCGTTGATCGGATGCCTTTTACTCGGGGTTTTCAAGTGCATCGACATGAACGCCGCATACCGCTCGATTCAGTGGCAGACTCTCTTTCTCATCGTGGGAATGATGCCGTTTTCCATCGCTCTCGAGCGGACGGGGGGCGTGGAACTTGCGGTGCGGGCCCTGATCGGGGCGGTGGGCGAGATGGGGCCAACGGTCACTCTTACGTGCATTTACGCCCTGACGGTCTTGCTCGGACTCTTCATTTCAAATACGGCGACGGCAGTGTTGATGGCGCCGGTCGCGCTCGCGTTGGCAAGCGAACTTGGGCTTTCGCCCTATCCTTTCGCGATGATCGTCGCGCTCGCATCGTCGTCATCGTTCATCACGCCGGTCTCATCACCGGTCAATGCGCTCGTGGTCGGGCCCGGCGGCTACCGCTTCGTCGACTTTGTGCGCGTCGGGCTGCCGCTCGCGCTCCTTGTGATGGTGGTCAACGTGCTCTTGGTCCGAGCGCTGCTGCCGGTGTGAAGGGGGAAAGTCAATGCGCGTGCTTTTGGAAGTGATTGCGACCACGCTCGACGACGCGGTCGCTGCAGAGGCGGGCGGCGCCGACCGGATCGAGTTTGTCGCCGACATGAATCAAGACGGCATCACGCCGGACCTGCGGCTCATTCAAAGCGTCAAGCAGGCGGTAAGCATCCCGGTGTACGTCATGATCCGCACTCGGGGCGGGGACTTTATCTACTCGGAGGCGGAAGTGCGGGCGATGGAGGCCGAGGCGCGGGCGGCCGGGGAAGCGGGGGCGGACGGGATCGTTACCGGCGCGCTGCAACGCGATGGAAGCGTCGATCTGGACGCGACCGGGCGAATCGTGGCAGCGGCCGGGCTCCCGACAACGTTCCACCGGGCGATCGATGCCTCGAGCGACTTCACGCGCGGCGTGAGGCAACTCGCGTCGATTCCGCTCGTCGAGCGCGTGCTCACCTCCGGAGGAGCGCCGAGCGCCTACGACGGCCTTCCTAGCCTCGTCCGACTTTGCCGCATGAGCCCCGTCGAAGTAATGCCCGGGGCGGGCATCACGCTCGAAAACATCGGGGAGATCGCCCAAAAGACGGGCGCTCGGGCTATTCACGTGGGCTCGGCAGCCCGCATCCCTCAAGTGAGCACGGCGCCGGTCAGCGCGGCGCGCGTCCGCGCATTGCGCGCCGCGCTCGACACTGCGATTTGAGCTCGACACTGCGATTTGAGCTCGACACGGCGATTTGAGTTCGACACTGCGATTTACGTGAGTCCCGCTTTGAGGTTGGCCTCGATCTCCGGTGTGATCTCGATCCCTTTGGATTGAAGCGCGAGCACGAAGGCTCCGGCCACGGGAGGCAGGAGCGGAAGCGTGCATTCAGATTCGGGATCGATGCTTCGCAGGCCCGCCTCAACCCGATCGCGCAAGATGTTGGAATGGAAAGCCCCGCCCCTGAGGATGAATCGGATGGGCCGGCGCTCAAACTCGAGTCGGCGCGTGATGGCCCGGGCCGCCGTGACGAGTTCTCGGGCGGCGTCTTCGAGAATTTGGAGCGCGACGGCGTCGCCCGCTTCTGCCGCTTGAGTGACGAGCGGCGCATAGGAAGCGATCTTGTCGGGCCCTGGGGACTCGATGTTGAGCCGCGTCACGAGGTCAAATAGGTCGCACTGCTCCATTTCTTCGATGAGGCGGACGAGGGCGGTCTCTTCACCTCGGCCGTCTCGGGCCTTTAGCGAGCGCACGATCGCCTCATGCCCGATGAACTTTCCGCTCCCTTCGTCGCCAAATCGGTGCCCCCACCCGCCGCTGCGCGCACGTTCCCCACGTTCGTTGCAGCCGATGGCCATTGAGCCCGTTCCGGCGATCAGTGCGATCCCCGCTCCGCCAAGTGTGCCGCTGTGTAGGGCAATGAAGCAGTCGTTTTCGAAACGGACCATCGAGGCCTGGTCTCCAAAAACGTTTCGGATGATTGCCTCATAGGCGAGCTCGTCCTCTCGGGTGTCCAGCCCGGCGAGCCCCAAACAGGCGCCGCTCACATCGCTGAGCTGGAGCGAGTGAGTCTCGAGCAAGGCTTGAATGCCGTCGCGCAGCAGAGCTTCCGCTCCGTCCGCGCCGACGTTTTGATAGTTGGAAGGTCCTCGACGCTCTCGGGCCACGAGGCGGCCGCGATCGTCGAACAGAGCTAAGTCGGTCTTTGTGCCGCCGCCGTCAACTGCGAGAAAGTATTCCAATTGGCGACGCCTCCTACGTGAATTTGCTGTGATTTGAATGCCTTGTGGTTTGAATGCGCTTTTGTCTTCGCGACTTACGAGGCCGACGCCGACCTTGGGCCGCGCCTGCCCGGAGTAGGCAGTGGCGGGGCGTATTGATAGCTTGGGTCGACCTTTTGCTTGCGTAAGATCTCGATGATCTCCTTCCACGCGGCATAAAGGCCCACCTTCGACGGGGGCAGGTCTTCTTTGATTTCCTCATGCATACGCCCCAGGTTATAGCAA
>CAYRIY010000178.1:0-4139 GCA_964424335.1 uncultured Clostridia bacterium | reverse complement strand
TCCATTCGTTGGGAGGTTGCGATTGGAGACGCCCTTCGCGGCGAGGTGATGATGACGATCGAAGACGGGCAAGGCGCACGCCCCAACCGCCCGTTCAGCGAATACGCGATCGTGGCCGCGATGGCCCACAGAGCGGCGCCCGACCACCCAAAGGTCGCCACGCTGTGGCGGGAGGTGTACGCACCAAATCGAGTGTCTGCGCTCCCCGCCAGGACGTGGCGCGGCGTCCGGCTCCTCGTCGACACGCCCGAAGGGGGACCGTTTCTCTCGTCGTTCGTTTGCCAGTTTCCCCTTTACCTGATTCCCGAGTATGCGGCAAACCCGGCGTACCGAGAGTTGGTCGCAGGAGCCTGCCTCGCGGATCGCTTGAGCTGGCAAATCGACGGAAAGACTCCTTCGTACGTGTGGGGGCATGGAGCAGGATCAAACGCAGGGCTCCCCATCCCCGGCAAAGACGGGTATCAAGTCGATGCGATCGGCCGATCCAGCGGAGTAGCATCCGGCTACGTCATCGCCGGTTTTTTGCCGGTATTCCCCCTTGGAGTCTACGATCTTTACGCCTGGTACCGCCACCACTTACCGTACGATACGGAAGCGTTTCGACGCGGCGGCGATGGCTCCCAGTCTCCTGACGACTCATACCGGTTCGGCCTCGGGAGGTTTTCGTGGGAGCACAGGCGCCCGCCCATGCGATGGCGGCCCGAAAAGGTGACCGTGATCGATTGGAGCTCGATGCTCTACGGTCTTACGGCACTCAAACGAGGGCTTTCGTTCTTCATGACGCAAGACCGAGCTGAGGGGTGATGTAAAGAAAACGCAACCAAACGCCGCTGTCGATGTCACGGTCCGAGTGTACGAACGAGCCTCGGAAAGGAGAATGGAAAATGAACAGAAACAACCGAATTGTTAAAGTGGCACTCGTTTTGTTCACAATCCTCCTATGTTCCACCCTTGTGAGCGCACAAGGCCAAGTCGTCATTCGTATGTACGGCGGTTACGACTACCGCAGCGACGGTCTTGAAGGTCCAGCAGAGATCCTCGATCGATACCTTCGCATGTATGAAGCGGAGAATCCCCACGTCAAGGTGGAAAACTTGGGTCGAGAACTCAACGTCGACAAGCTGATCAACCTCTACATCGCCGGGGAGCTGCCCGACGTAATCGAAATCGACGTGAAGTTCCTCGCCGACTTCTACCGCATCGGGATGCTCGCCCCCGTTCCCGAGCGGCTCGCCGACCGACTGCGCCAGGAGATGTTCCCCTCTTCGACCGACTTCATCTCAATTGGAGGACAAATGGTCGGCATCCCTGGAGAGAACATGGTGACTGGATTGCTATATAGCAGGAACGCTCTCGACCAAGCGGGAGTTGCCGAGCCACCGCAAACCCTGCAAGAGCTCGAGACGCTCGGGCGCCGTTTGACGGTCGTGTCGGCAGACGGCACAGTGCAGTTGCCGGCGCTGATGGAGAGCGGCGGCTGGGCGCTCAACCACACGGCGCTCGCGATGTACGCCGCCCAAGGTGGCGAGGCGTACGATGAATCAGGGCAACTCGTCGTCGGCGGTATCCCGTTGCAGCAGACGATGGAGCGGCTGGTCGAGTGGCTGCAACCCGGCTCGTTCTTTGCCCACGATGGCTTCAACATCAACTTCTACCAAGGTGAAGTTCCCTTCGGCTTCGGTTATCCGTGGTGGCTGTCGGGAATTAGGCAGACGTATACCGGAAACTATCTGGATAACTTCGGCGTGACCCTCATGCCCATGGGCGCGACGTACGGCGCCTTCAAGTACGGTCACGGGTACGGCGTCAACCGCAACAGCGAGCATATTGACGAGGTGTGGCGACTCCTGGAGTGGCTCAGCCTCAACGTGATCGACGACATCACACCGATCGGCCACATGATGGCGAGCCTCGGCTCCCTGCCCAACGTGCCGCGCGATATACTCTCCGTCCAGTACGCAGAGGAGCGAGAGCTGTACGAAGGTTTCATCGCGAATCTCGACTACGTCAGAAATACGCCGGCTTGGGAGCGCATCGACATCGCCAATCCGGCGCTCGAGGTTTCACGCGGTGAGATCACGCTGACAGGAGCTGTTGAGAAGGTGATCACCACCGCCCAGGCAGAGGTGTCACGATACCTGGAGTGGTTGGAGGAGAACCGCAGGTAGTCGGGTAGCCTTGGAGCAACGCTCCGGTCGCTGGTCGTTCACGTGGCTGTGAGGCGCATCGGATTCGCAGCAATGTGCATTAAGCGCCTACGACACCTGAACGACCAGTTGCTTCAGCCAAGAGGTTCCAACTCAGCTTCACGGAGGGCAACACGTCGCTGATCGACGCCCGGGTAGGCTGCCCTTTCGTAACTTGTTCGACAAACTCCACGGTCTCATGAAATGCTCCGTTGATCAGATGCTCGCCTTGCCGGACATCGAAGGTCTCGTCGATCTCGAGTTTGCCTCGGCGGCTGCATCGCAGCCGCCACACAGCGCCTTCGAATCCCAATGGCGCCGTCACCTGTGCGTGGAAGTCGTTGCCGAAAAGGTCATACACCTCGGCATGGCGGCCGGTCGTCGGCAGGATCTCGATCTCTGCCTGACAGCCTGAAGCGAACGTAAGGGCGATCCGGTACCACGGCACATCGTTTACGTCCCGGCGAAGCCTCGTTACATGTTGCTCCGTCACGTCGCCGCCGATGTACCGAGCCGCGTCGATCACGTGAATGCCGGTCCCAAATAGAAAGTCGCGCTCCTTACGTCCAACGCGATGCATCTGCAAGCGAAAATACTCAATCGGCCCGATCTCCCGAGCCCAGTCGAGCGCTTGATTCAAGTGGGGCAGAAAGCGCCGGTTGCACGAGACGATGTGGGGCGTCCCAGTAGCCGACGCCTCATGAAAGAGGGCTTGCCACGCCTCCGGCCCGTCGCCGAGCGGCTTTTCGATCGAGCACGGGATTCCAAGCTGCAAGAGTCGTGTGCCGACCTCGCCGATAAACGGAATCGGCACCACCGAGATGATTCCGTCCAGGCGCTCCGATTGCACGAGCTGCTCTAAGTCAGAGTAACTCTTTTGAAACCCGAACCTCTTTCGAAACGACTCGGCTCGATCGATGTTCAGATCGCACGCCGCAACCAGTTCCACGCTCCCCGGATTCCGCCTCGCATACTCAACCAATGAGGCGGCGTGCTGTGACGCCGAATGCGGTCCACATCCTACAATCGCCAACCGAGTCAATCGATCATCCGCTCCTCTAGAAACATTTCACTCCACGCGCTGCTCACTTACGCGTCGAGTGGACGCAAATGAGCAGTGCATTCTACAATAAGATTCATAAAAGCTCAACGCCGCCCTTAGTGGCGAGCCGTTTGTCCACCGTCGATCACCATGGCCGCTCCCGTAATGAACGACGCCTCATCCGATGCCAAGAAAGCAAAGAGATTGGCGACGTCGGAGGGTTGCCCGGGTCGACCGAGCGGAATCTTTTGAACGTAATCGGCAATCCATTGTTCGTCTGCGCCGCCATCTCTCGCGAGATCGGTCAAAATAAATCCTGGGCAAACTGCGTTGACCCGAATCTGGTATTGGGCAAGTTCAACCGCCATCGTCTTCGTTAGCAGCACCACGCCCGCTTTGGCCGCATTGTACGCCGCAAGGTGAGGTTCGGAACTTAAACCGTTTTTCGAGGCCTGATTCAGTATGACGCCTCCTCGACCTTGCCGTTGCATTTGCTGCGCGGCGGCTTGACTCACGAGAAAGACGCCCTTGAGATCCACGTCGATGACCCGATCCCAACCGGCGTCGCTGTGTTCCAGAAAGGATTCAAACAGTACGAGCCCTGCGTTGTTTACTGCGATATCGATCTGTGAAAATCGATCCACCGTGGCTTGGACCATTCGCTCTGCGTCTTCGCGGCTGGTCACGTCGCCGAAGACACCGAACACATTGCCGAGTGCTCCAAGCTCTGATACGGTCTCACCAAGGCGCTCCTCGTGGATGTCGCTCAGGACCACTTTGGCACCCTCGTGGAGGAACTTCTCAGCAATGGCCTTTCCAAGTCCACGCGATCCGCCCGTGATCAATGCCACTTTGTCTTTCAAACGGTCCATGACCAATCACACCCCATTATATCGAGCCATCGTCAAGCG
>CAYRIY010000177.1:0-4161 GCA_964424335.1 uncultured Clostridia bacterium | reverse complement strand
CCGCCTCATAGCAATTTCTGTACGCGTCTCCATGCCAAAACCTGAGCGAGCTTCAACCCGAGTCCCAGATCGGAATGCTTCGGGAGCGACCTCACACGCTGCGAATCCGGAAAAAGCAGGGAAATCGCCTCGTGTTGGGAATCGGCGAGTTACGATAGGCTCGACGTTCAAAATCAACGGGGACTCGTTAGCGTTTGGGCCCGGCTGGCCCAATAAGGAGCGATTCAAGATGTCAAAAATCTCTGTCGCGCTGCTGACGTTTGCGCTCGTCCTGCTTACCGTGACAGCCGCTGCCACAGCATCGGAGGTCACCCATCCCCTCCACTGGCGCGGCGATCCAAAGCAGGGAATCGAGTACGCTCTTGCTTCGAGCGTCTCCCTCAACGCGCCCTTTACGATTCAAACGCGATTTCTTTACGCAGGCGGCCGGAGCGAACCCGCCATCTGGGTCGCCGGTCTCGCCTCCGAAGCAGATGGCATTCCGGATGCGCTCGTCTTCAAGTGGGTGCAAGATACGACAGGTTGGTTTCCCGTCTGGAAACTCCGGCTCGAAACCCGGCTTGATCTGCTTCCCTCCGGCCTGATCGACCGGCGCACTGGAGACCTAGCGATCATCGAGTTGGCGGACGTAAGGCCACAGGCCGGCCGCGAGTACCAGGCCGCTCTGTCATACGATCCTGCTGACGCGACCCTTTCACTCATCCTCGAGGACGCCGCCGCCGGATCGGTCGTCTACGCCGCCCACCTGCAGCTTGCGATCAATGCCGCTCAAGATCTCGGCGACCTTTATCCCGGCGCCGGTTGGAACGCCGAGGGGTCGCCATCGGAGCGGCACGGCGACGAGGCCCCTGCGAAGCTGCTCGCGTTCACGGTAAGCGAATCGCACGAGCGACACGGGTTGCCGCTCGCCCTGAAGCGCAGCTTTAGGAGCACGCTGCTCGAGGTTTCGCAAGAGACTGGCGCTTTGAGGCGCAAGCTCGGACATGACTTTCTCAAAGGCGAGGCTGTGGGGCTGCGCCTTGAGTGGCCTGCAGTGCCTTTCGCCGGCGAAGTGCGCGCTACGTTGGTGGTCGACGCCGAGGAGCGTCTGCTCGCGTCCGCTCCATGGCAGGCCGAAACCCAGGACATTACTTTTGATCCGGACAACTTCCCGCTCGGGGAGTCTCTTCTCATACTCGAACACGTGCATGGGGCGCACCGCTCCGAGATCGCCCGGTGGCCGCTGCAGGTGGTCGAGGCAAAGCTCCAGGCAAGTTACAAGATTCGAGGGCTAGACTTCGACAGGGACCTGATCGTCGGCGAGTTCACGCTTGCTCCAGATCTTGGCGTCGCCCAGGACGCCGAGCTGATCATCGAGGGTACGTACGCCGCGCAGGAAGCGGGCGGCCCCTCGGAGCCCTTTGTCGTGCTTCGCCACCGCTTTGAGACGATCGACGGGGTTGTGACGTTCCCGCTTGAAATTCCCACGTCGCCGCGATCGGGCCTTGTTCGCCTCGAGGCGTCCGTCAAACCCGGCCATGTGGCGATTGCAGGCGGCGGTCACCAGTTCTCGGTAAGCGGAATAAACACCGCGCCGGCAGATTCAGACCTCTTTCCCTTTGTCGTCAACCCATGGCAAAAGTCGCCCAACAACCTGACCAACATTGCGCATTGGCTTGAAAGACCTGCCGGAAAGAGCGGCTTCGTGACGATCAAGGAAGGGCGCTTTGTCGCCGGCGACGGGTCGCCCATCCGCTTCCTCGGGGTAAACTGCGCGTTTTCAGGCTGCTTCCCCGACCATGCCACGGCCGAGCGGGTCGCAAGGCAGCTTGCCCGCTTTGGCGTCAACCTCGTGCGCTTTCACCACATGGACATGCAAGAGTCGCCCGGAGGCATCTGGCGCCGCGGGGCGTTTCCGCGTCAGCTAGACCCCAATCAGCTCGATCGCCTCGACTACTTCATATATCAATTGAAAGAGAATGGGATCTACAGCAACCTCAACTTGCACGTCTCACGCACGATGTCCCCTCAAGAAGGGTTTCCCGAGCCCGAGAAGCGGCCCGACTTTGACAAAGGCCTTTCCCTATTTGATCCCGGCATCATCGCGCACCAAAAGGCGTACGCCAGGGATCTGCTTACGCATCGAAACCCCTACACGGGCAATCGCTATGTGGACGAGCCGGCCGTCGCGATGGTCGAGATAACGAACGAGAACGGCCTCATTTACATCGCCCGGCAAGGACTGATCGACACCTTGCCGCAAAGGTACCAAGACGCGCTCGATGCCAAGTGGCAGCAGTGGCTAATCGAGCGATACGGGACGACCGAGGAGTTGAAGGCGGCGTGGGGCGGCGCCGACCTTTCGTCGGCGACCGAGATCGCAGGCAACGGGCGTTTCGATCGGGGCCTCGACCATTGGGCGCTCGAAACCGACGCGGACACCCACGCAACCATGCGCGTCGTTCCCGAAGGTCCGCTCCTCCCGGCTCCTTTCGCCGAATCGGATTCCCAATCAACACCCCTGCCCGCGCTCCAGGTCTCCGTCGTCAGAAAGGGATCACTCGCCTGGCGGCCACAGGTTTACCACACCGGCCTAGACGTTCAGCCCGGCAAGGTCTACCTCATCTCGTTCTGGCTCAAGGCGAGTCGGCCGCATGTGATCACGAGCAATCTCATCATGCACCATGAACCTTGGACCGGGTTTGCCTCATTCCAACCGGCAGTGACCACCGAGTGGCAGCGCTTTGAGTTTGTCGCCCGGGTGCCTGATTACGCCGATGTCCGGGAGGGACGCGTGAGCTTTAACAACCTGGAGGCGGGCGGCGTCTACTGGATCGCAGACCTTTCGGTTAAAGAGGTCCAAGGGGGCGGCGAAGGCCTGCCTCCCGGAGAAGATCTCACAACCAAAGTCAGCCGGCCAGAGTGGCATACACTGGGACTGCGCTCATCCAAAGTCCAGCAGGATTACATCGAGTTTCTCTGGGATGTGGAGCAGGCATACTTCGACGAAATGTACCGCTTCATCAAAGACGAGCTCGGTGCCCGCGCCCCTGTGTCGGGCACTCAAGTTCCCTGGAGCCCATCGGGCATCCAGGCCCACCTCGACTACATCGACGCCCACGCTTATTGGAACCACCCCGAGTTTCCCGGCGCTGCCTGGGACGCCTCAAACTGGCAGGTACGCAATAACTCCATGATCGTGAACGCGGACGGTGGCACCGTCGCGTCCCTGGCGCGCAACCGTGTTGCCGAAAAACCGTTCGTTGTCTCCGAATACAACCACCCCGCCCCGATCACGTTTGGTTCGGAGGCGTTCCTGCTAACGGGCGCTTACGGCGCGTTTCAGGATTGGGACGGGCTCATTGCCTTTGCCTGGTCCCACGATGCGAACTTCTGGCCGCAGAGGATCACCAACTTTTTCGACATCAAATCGCATCCGACGAAGCTGGTCACCTTGCCCGCCGTCGCGGCGCTGCTCTTGCGCGGCGACGTCCGCCCCGGCGAACAGGTCGTGAACGGTTCGCTCCCCGCCGACGCCCAACGCCGGCGCCTGATCGGAATGGGATCCGTCAGTGGCGAGATCCCGCCCCTTGTGGCCCTGCAACACCGGGTAGCGCTGGTCGTGGACGACGAGCGAGCCGGGGAGGTTGACGGAGTGCATGGGCCAAACTTCGATCACGTTCTGTCCCCAGGCCCTGTCGTCACGACCGACACCGGCGAGCTTCGCTGGGAGCGGTCCGGGATCGACCGGGCGGTCGTGACGATCGACACGAAGCGGTCCAAAGGCATCATCGGATATGGCGGCGGGCGCGCCTTTGACCTTTCGGGCGTGACGCTCACGCCCGGCCCGACAAGGCAACAGGGTTGGTCGGCCATCACGCTCACCGTCATGGAGGGAGAGGACTTTGCCGGCCCCGGCCGGATCTTGTTGACGGCCACGGGCTATGTGGAAAACGTCGGAATGGGTTGGGAGCGCCTTGGAGGCGATGCGGTCACCGTCCGAAACAGATGGGGCGAGGCTCCGACCCTTGTAGAAGGCGTCCCCGCCCAGATCGAGCTGCCCGTACCGGCCGGGCGTCTGGCGGCCTACGCGCTCGACGGCGCCGGCTACCGCCGCGAACGTGTGCCCGTGAGGGCAAGCGAACACGACCCGGAGCGCGCCGTGATCGACATAGGCCCTCA
>CAYRIY010000176.1:0-4182 GCA_964424335.1 uncultured Clostridia bacterium | reverse complement strand
GGTCGATGCGCTAGATTTGCACGATCAGCCAAATGCTACGACGCTGGTTGGAGCTCGGGCGTCGCTAGGCGCGAGGCCTCGAAGGCCGACTGGAGGCGGTCTTCTTCTACCTGTTTGGCATCCCACGCCCCGATCTCGGACAGTACCTTGCGCACCGCCTCTTCTGCTTCGAGCCCGTATGGGAGTAGCCCCATTCCCGACCGGCGTAGTAGGAAATCCGACGTGCGCAGGCACATTTCGTGCTCAGCGGCAAAGACCACTTGCGCGGCAATTTCCGGCCTACCGTCGCACAGAGGCCGCGCTAATTTGGGGTTGCGTGCGCACAGTTCCAGGATGTTTGGCGCCTGCGTGCCGTAGACTTCGGCGAGGCGATGAACCGTCTTGCTCGAAACGCCGACTGAGGCATATTCCTTAGCCCAGGCCTCGGCGGCCATGCGCACCGTAACGCCTCGCTCGAACGCCCCGCCGATAAAAGGCGTTTCGCGGGTCCTACAACGAGCGTCGACGCCGAGCTTTTTGCAGACGACATCGACTGCTTCTTCGACAGTCGCTCGATGATTGGTGATCTTTCCTCCCAGGATGCTCACGACACCGTAGGCCATTCCTGGATTCGAGTCCGTGACAAGGTGTTTCCGGGAGACCTGAGACTCGCTCTTCGCCCCCTTTGCCATGACGAGGGGGCGAACACCAGCCATCGTCAGGTAGACAGGGTCGAGTTTGACTCCGGGAAAGTGTCTTTGCGTTTCACGAAGCAGATAATTAAGGTCGTCGTCGTTTGCCTTTGCCTCGCCCGGATCGCCCTGGTAATCGGTGTCGGTCGTGCCGACGAGCGAGTAGCCTTCCCATGGAATGACGAAAAAGACACGGCCGTCGCTCTGCGCAATTTGGACAATGGCGTGATTAGTGAATGAAGGCACGACCAAGTGAACGCCCTTGGTCTTTCTCAGACTGGGCGACGGCATGGGAACAGAGTCCGCCCACGGACCTGCCGCGTTGAGGACGATCCGACCTTTGAGCGCGTGCCGGGTCCCGTTGATCCGATCTTTCACCCAAACGACGTACTCCGGTTGCTGGGCGCCCCCGGCGCGCATCACAGCTCTACCACTCGCGCCTCGACCGCCCGCGGATCCCTGGTGCGACGCTTGCGCGCCCGCCCCCTGCCCGTCCCCACCACCGCCCGTGGCAGTCCGCTCGATCGAGACCACCTCAGCGTAGTTGGCCAGCTTAGCGCCGAGCTGGGCGGCTTCTCGGGCGTGTTCGATGCAAAGGCGCTCGGGGTAGCTTACTTGCGCGTCGTAGTATATCGCTCCGCCCCTGAGGCCGTCGGGGTTGAGCTTGGGTTCGAGCTCGAGCAGCTTCTCTCGTCGATGCCATTTGTGCTTGGGCATCGACTTGTCGTAACTCAGGAGATCGTAGAGGATCATGCCGACCTTGATCGTGAAGGGGCCGCGCCGGGCGTTTCGATAGACCGGAGCGACAAAGGGTAGCGGACGAACCAGGTGTGGCGCCTGCCTGAGCAGCACCTCCCGCTCCCGCAGCGCCTCGCGCACGAGGCCAAAGTCCATCAACTCGAGGTAGCGCAACCCACCATGGATCAGTCGGGTTGACGCCGCGGTGGTTCCCCATCCAAAGTCGTGCTTTTCGACCAAGGCGACCGATAGGCCGCGCTGAGCCGCATCGCGAGCGGCGGCCGCTCCGTTGATGCCTCCGCCGATGATCACCACGTCAAAGGTAGTATTCTCCATGCCCCGCAAATCCCGGTCCAACGTGCAAACACCCCTTGTCAGGCCCGACGTCAGGCTCGTAGCAAACTGATTGCCGTCGGCTCGTCGATGATCAGCGTGTTCATGAAGCGCCCGTTCAGCGCTCCCAAGATCCCCTGTCGTTTGTGCGTGCCTTCGACTACGCAAATGGCATGTGTGTGATCGGAAAGCGCCGAGAGGTCAGGCCCGCTCGAGCGCTTGTTGATCTCAAGGTCCGCATAGCTTCCATCGATGCGAAAGAATACGGTGCCGATGTCGCCGACGACGCCCTTTTCCATCAGCTCATCGAGCTCTTTCCTTTCGATGTATCCGGCGGTGTAAATGTACGAGTCGGCGCTCGGCACTCCAATGCCGTAGACGGCGATATCCGCCCGAGCAGCGAGATCCCGGGCGCGCTTGATCGTTCGCTCCTCAAACATCGCGTCCCGAGTTTGTGGATTGTCAAAGTGCGCCGGCACCGGCAAAAGGTGCGGCGTCGCACGGTAGTTGGCCGCAAAGGTGGTCACGATGTCAGCAGCGTACGTGATGCCGCTGCCGCTGTTGCCCGAGCCGTTCAACTGGACGATCTGCGCTCCGGGCAGAGGCTTGGGGATCAGCGCTCGGGAGAGCCTTGCGACCGTGTTGCCCCAGGCGAGCGAGAGGATCATGTTGGGTCGCACGATGCTGTTTAGGTAATGTGCGGCGAATGCGACCACCTGGTCAAGGCGCTGCTCCCTGCCCGTGGTCGGAGCGACGGGCACAACCTTCACTTCGCTGATGTCAAACTTGTCTTCGAGCTCGCGCTCCAATGTCAACTGATGCTCTCTGTGGTCGATGATCCGAAACTCGATGACGCCGTTCTCCTTGGCCCAGGTCAAGAGTCGGGAGACCTTGGGCCGGGAAAAGCCGAGTTGCGACGCGATTTCGCCGGTCGTCATGTCGAGATGGTAGTACATTCGAACGACCTTGAGCGCATCTTCGAACATTTGATCAAATGCATTCACCATTCGTCATGCCACGCTCCAGCTGACGGAACCCACGTTTAATCCCTGGTTCACTTTCATTTTACACCGAGATGCTCATCGAAATCCACATCAAATTTACAGATGTTCAGGTGCATTGCACATACGTTCAACCGCGCCACCTACAAAAAGAGCGCCCTCGGCAAGGGCGCTCTCGGTATGGACGCACTCAGCAGCGATACTCTCGAAACGAACGCTCTCGGCAAAGGCGCCCGTCGTGCCAAGTCTTCCGCACTATGCAGAGGCGGGCTCAGGCGAGAGCTGGCCGGACCGGACCATCTCCTCCAGAGGGTTGTCCTCGATGTCGAGCGGCAGGTCCACCCGGCCCCGTCGGCGGGCCGACTCCCAGCAGGCGAAGATGATCTCCGTCGCCTTGAGGGCGTTTTCGCCGTTCAGTTCGGACGGCTGGCCGTCGCCGAGGGCCCGCACGACATCGGCGATCGCTCGCTCGATGTAACCTGGGCCGTGCACTCCTTCATTGCCGCAATCGACGACCTGCCACTCGGCGTCACCAGGCCGCCGATACCGCAACACCGGTGGTTTTTCGTCGCCGTCGCCGACGGCACCGACCTCGATCACGCCTTCGCTTCCGACCAAGCGGTTGTGGCATTTGATCAAGCCGGTGCCTTTTCCTGTCGACGCCATCCCGTAGACTCCGTTTTCGTACTGCCAAAGCGCAAAGGCTTGGTTCTCGTTGTGTGCGCCAAAGACCAGATTCTGGTCTCTGTAGTCGATCTGCGCGATCGCCCACACTGCACGGTGCTCGTCATTGAAGTAGTTGGACATGTCGAAGTTGTGCGAGCCGTAGTCGTACAGGTTGCCAAAGCTAAACTCGACGCGCTGGAGCGCGCCGATCGCGCCTTCGTCGAGGAGCCGCTTCGCCTGGCGGAACGGAACCCCAAACCTGCGCTGGTGGTTAAACGTGAGCAGCGTCCCATTCGCCTTGCACACTTCAACCATGCGCTTTGCCCCGGCCCACGTGTCTGCCATCGGCTTTTCGCAGTGAATCGCCTTGACGCCGCTTTGCGAAGCGTCCACGACCATCTGCTCGTGAAGAGCCGGCCACGTACAGACGCTCACAATATCGAGCGTCTCCTTTTCGAGCATCTCTCGATAGTCCGTGTAGATCCGATCGACGCCGAACAGTTCCTGAAAAGCCCTGGCATTTTCCTCCGAAATGTCGGCGCAGGCGACGATTTTACATGACTCGAGCGCCTTATATGCAGCGGCGTGCTGGTGGGCCATGCCATACCCTTGAGGCCCCGCCTTGACAGGTTTCTTGCCCGTTCCGATGAAACCGACGCGATAGGTTGCCAAAAGCGATCATCCTCCGTTCCGAGGGAATCAACCCTCGTTCTCATGATCGCATCGTTTGACCGTTTAGGTTCGACTTCCTCTTTGAAATCTTGCGCTATGTT
>CAYRIY010000175.1:244-4270 GCA_964424335.1 uncultured Clostridia bacterium | reverse complement strand
GCGCCCGCCTCGTTGATGAAGGCGCCCCCATCGGCGACGAACACGACATCGATCGGACCATAATCAAAGTCGAGTTTAGACCCTGCAAGCAGGGTAAGATCGCCTTGCGTCCTGACGGTGATATTGCCAGGTGTCTCGACGCCCTGAACATCCAGGACCACATCGAGACCGCCGGTCGAGTCGCTCACATTCAGCAGACCAAAGGAGTGTTGGCCGCTCGACTCGAGTTTTCCAATGGAATTGTTGGCGTGGGTGGCCGTAATGCCTACAAAGATAGCGTTTGTACGATCGACATTGAACGTGCCGACCTGAAGCTCACCGTGTAACCAAACCTCGCCCGCAAACTTGAAGATGCTCGTCATCGCGTCAGGATTTCCGCCGACCGTGAGCGTACCGACCTCGATGCGCTTTTCACCATCGAGTGTAATGTCGGCATCCTGCCCTACGAGCAGCGTCAGTTCGCTTTCGTCCGATGTCGCAGTGATGTTTTCGTTAATCGTGATCGCGTTGTGAGCCCTTAGCGTCAGGGTCGTGCCCGCATTCCACGAAATCGGCCCGTCTACTATGATATTGCCCTCTCCACTTCCGCCGCTGCCTTCCGTGGTGACGATCTCGATGTCACTAAGTTCGAGGCTGTTGGAAAGGGCCGTGTTGCTCATATAACTGCTCCCGTCATTCGGGTTGCCCGCTGCAATCACATAGTCGCTCGGATCGATGATCCAGGTGCCAAAAGAGCCGGAGGTCGCCTGGGTGGAAACACGTGCGCTCTCGTCGATTTGGACAAACGCCCCTGACGTTTCGACGATTCCACCGGACGTTGCGCCACTCGCGTCGAGCGTACCGCTCACTTCAACCGTGCCTCCGTCCGCTCCGCCGGAAAGGACGATCACGCCGCCTCGCGACTCCATGGATGAGGCGTCGATGATTCCTGTGTGATTGATCACCGTATCGACAAGAGCGTCCTTGGCGCGGGCCGTGAGAAGCGCGCTGCCACCTTCGGCAGCGATGAGCCCGCCATTTTGTATATGCGCGCCCACAGCAGCCGCGTCCACTTCAGCCTTAAACAGCCCCGACTCGTCGAGGTAGAGTAGAACAGTTTCGCCGGCAGCCAGCGCAACTTGCCCATTGGGAGCAACTATCTCCCCCGTGTTTTCCACCGCGTGACCAAGGAGCGCAATGTATCCACCCTCATCTGCCGTTAGTCGCCCACGGTTCACAACCTTGCCGGAGGCGCCGTTCCCATCAAAGGTGTACGCCCCGTTAAAAAAGTCGTCGTCATCGAGAGTAAGCGTCGAGGCGACAAAACCTGCCGCATGGACGCTCGCCCCATCGCCAAAGATCACTCCGTTTGGATTGATCAAGAAAATCTGACCGTTGGCCTGGAGATGTCCGTGGATCTCACTTGGATCGAGAGCACTCACGCGATTAAGGACGATCGACGACGCGCCGGGTTGCTGGAACGTAACGGTCTCCCCTGCGCCAATATCAAAGGAGTCCCAGTGAATGGCGAGTCGTTCGCTGTGCTGCTCCACCGTCATTTCATGCCCGTCGGACTGGATCGTCCCGTCCCCCGTGACCACATTGCCACCCTGCGGCATGGCCAACGCAGGTCCTACGGACTGAACGATGAGCGAAAGCGACAAAAGGTACGCGAATAGCTGACGGAAGCCTCGCCTGCGGCGGCCGCCTTTCCACGTCGTTGCGGTTGGTTTGGATGTCATCTTGGCAGGATCCGCCTCCGAGATAATCAGTAGTGCCAGGACGCGCTCAGCCATACGCGCCCACTCCGATCGCTAAATGGGATCGGTCCAATCGGGTACGCTGCTAGGACTTCGACCAACCAGCCACCTCGGGCAATGGCCAGGCCTCCTCCGATACCAGCGAGCGTGATCACGTCGTCTCCGCCACCCGAACCCGGCCAGGAAAAGCGACTTACCTGCACTCCGCCGATGTCGGCAAAAATCCTCCAATTTCCCGCCGCTTGCCAAGTAGGAAGGCGAAATCCACGCTCCAAATGAGTCCGAACGAGCCATCCTTGATCGCCCGATGCAGTGTTCCCACTGTATGCGCGCACGCCACTTATGCCGCCAATGTTCATCTTCTCTGAGGAGTGGAGGTTCTTGGACGCGATTTGCCCCTGAAGATCGAGATTGAATGAGAAGCCCCTCCACACCGAGTGACGCGTTGACGCTCGCCCATTGAGGCGGAAGAACGTCCCGGCTGTTTGCGCGCTTGCGGCATCCGCAATTGCGGCGTCGTCGGGACCCAAGCTCAGCCTGCCCCCCGTTGCCGCAAGGGAATAGCTTAAGCTACCTTCGTTCGCGTTCGTTCGCTCGCCACGCCACTCAAGCGTCATCCGGGAGATTAGACTTTCATCCGATAGGTGCGCGCCGATGGACGTTCGCCGCGTCGAGGCGTCAAAGCCCAGCCCGATCTTGGTGCTCACTGACTGAGTTCGCACGAGGGGATATTCGAGGTTCGCGCCGCTCACACGGCTCGTCGTGATGATTGGAGTGCCCGAAAGAGACTGGCGGCGCTCGTTCATGGAATGGAAAAGGGATGCCGTAAGGCCATTTGTACCGATGGGCGCGGCGTATGCGAGCCTTCCGCTTTGGGTCTCGCGCGCCAGCGGTCCGACACCGATGGTGAGCTGGTCGCCGTATCCCCTTGGATTGTTCCATGTTGCACTGAGATGACTTTGAATCATCGAGGCGTGATTGTTGAAATGTACACTCGCCGACCATTGGGGACGATCGGTTACCGAGATGACAAGATCTGACGTGCCTACGCGCTCACCGACATGGAAGGTTGTCTCGGCACGCACACCCGCCAGGTCGTTCAAAACAAGGATGGTCCGCTCAAGACCCGGTTGCCAAATGAGATCGCCAGCCTGGAGCGATGCCACATGCTGCGTCGCCACGTCATCTCGCAGGCGAGATGCATTGTTGAGCGTGATTTCTCCGTAGCGACCTTCGAGTACGTCGATACGCACGATCCCATCGACGACGTCTTGATTTGGCAGAAAGGCGCGGGCTAGGACAAAGCCCTGATCTCGATAGAACGCTGTGATGCGGTGCACCTGAGCGAGCAAATCGTCGAGCGTCAGCTCTTGACCAATTGCATCGCGAATGACAGTTAGCAGCTCGTCACTGCTAAACGCGTGATTGCCTGAGAACTCAAAACCTGCAACGGTGAGTGTCGGGACGGGCGCCCCGTCGCCATCAGCCGCATACACCATACCGCTCACGGAAAGAAGCACCGCACAAAGCAGTAGCGTACAAGTCCGGTAGATGCCTAAGCGATCGTCTCGACAGGTGCGTCCTTTGAGCATGAAGTGGCTCTCCCGATTTGAACTCAGAATATAGAATCCCATTTTATCACAACATCACTTAGCAGCGTCCAGTACTGATTATGTAAACACTTGCAGTTTGAATGGTTGCGTTGGCTTTGAATTAACCCCTTGCGTATTTCCGCAACTTGCATATACTAAACGTGGGATAACACTTGTTATATAATAAGGATTATACCCAGTTGGAACTCGAGACTGCACCAATTTAGCGGGGTTGAGGAATCTTGACCTCGCGAAGCGCGAAAGGGTGGTTTAGTTGCCGCCGAAAAATCAGTTTTCCAAGGAGCAATTGATCGAAACAGCTTTTGAAGTAGCTAAAGTAGACGGCATTGACGGGATCACCGCAAGAAAGGTAGCCGATAAACTGGGATGCTCGGTCGCGCCCATCTATGTGAACTTCAAGGACATTGACGCGTTGAAACGAGCCGTCGTTCAGAAGATATTTGCCATCAGTCGGCAGATGTTACAGGAGCACCACACCGGCAATCGGTTTCTCGATATCGGCATCGCCAGCCTTCGGTTTGCGAGGGAGTACAGCGTGATCTACAGGGACTTGCTCTTTAAGGAAAACGACTACATGGATGATTATCAGGAAGAACTCGGCGATGACGTGATCAAAGAGATGACGAGCGACCCGGATTTAGAGGGATTCTCCAAGGAAGAACTTGGGGTAATCC
>CAYRIY010000175.1:0-234 GCA_964424335.1 uncultured Clostridia bacterium | reverse complement strand
CCAATTGGGCCTGTCCGTCATGGTGGCCAATGGCTTGCTGCCGAAAGGTGTTGACGAAGAGGCGCAAATCGCCCTCTTAGCCGAAGCCGGCGACGATGTAATCACTGCAACTCGACTGCGTCAAGAAGGGAAAGGCAAACGATGATGCACCGCCTGATGGTACTGATGGTATTCTTAGTGACATTGGCCGCGGCCCCGGCGACAGTCGTCCGGGCCGAGCAGTTATCGGCCGAT
>CAYRIY010000174.1:0-4305 GCA_964424335.1 uncultured Clostridia bacterium | reverse complement strand
CAGTGAAAAAGTTGTGCATTCCATGCTAAATCCCTCTAGAGAGGCGAGTTTGTGACACGGTACGCCGTCGTATCGCCGATGCCGGCGAAACGTACTTTGCTGTGACTCGAGATCTCGGCGTGAATCGAAGAAGAGACTGTGACCATTACAGGTACGTCCGCCATGATCTTGATGTACGTGATTCACCCAAATCACGTGGACATTTTCTCGCGCTGGGACGTCCCGCTCGAGGGGCGTACGGTCTGCCTCGTGGCCACGGGAACGCGTTCCCAGCCAGCCTTTACCCAATGGAGTAGCTTGGAGACGCTCTTTGGTAGCCTAGCACGCAGCGATTGAGGTACCGTATCGTCTGCTTAAATCCTCGCAATGATCGCCTTGGCAAGAGGTTGCCGACCTTCTTCAGCATTCTTGTGAGCGTAAGGTCTTCGGAGCGAACCACCACGAGAGCTATCTCTTCTTTCTTACAGATTTGGCGCTTGAGGGCATCTCGCTTTCTCTGTGCCGTCACTTGCTCTTTAGAAAACTGTTCCGTTGCGACATAGTGTTGTGAGCCATTGTACTCGAAGGCGACGTGGTCCAGGGGATAGTACCGGTCGAGTTCCATCTTTTCTCCGGTGGCAGGATTCACGAGAAAGTCGGGCCTAGCCCCGTCTTGGCACTTGTTGGTGGCCACAATCAAGGAAAGCTCTTCCCGCATGAGCAACTCCCCGATATTCTTTCGCCCCTCGATACGTTTCCTGATCTCTTCGACGTATGCCTCGTCAGCATGCTGCAGGCGAAACCAGATCGGCGCTCGCCGATTCCTTTGCTGAAGGTAGATCCAACGAGCCTCGGCGAGTTCCCTGATGCATCGCTTTACGGTCCGTAAATGCAATCCAGTCATCTTGCGGAGCTCTGCCCACTTAAACTCGCCGGCGATGCCGTTGAATTTCGGGGTCACTTGTAGGAGGCCATAACAAAGGATAGCCTGCGGCCGCATCACATGCGAAGCCCGAATCAAGTCGACGGGGATCTGCACGGCTCTTCCTTCGTACTGCGCCGAGCGGGCGGTTTTCCACCGCCTTTCTCCGTTACTCGGATCACGTGTCGGCACAAGCCAGCCCGAGGCCGTTGCCATCTTCAATGCCGCGTAGATCGTGGAGCGGGCAAGGCAGGTGCGCGCCGCAAGCTTTCTGGGATCATGGGAGCGCGGGCGCGGGTGCGTCTCGTCAAAGTGCAGCCTAATCCAGAGAAACTTCGCGGCCGGGGTCAGATCCCTTGAGAGCAAAAGCGACACCGGAACGTCGATCGCTTGTATGTCCGATCGCAACGCCACGGTCAACCGCACCACCTTCCCGCGAGAAATGTCCTCTACGAAACCGTCTACCGAAACCGTGTGCAAACATTTGTTCGTAAATATTGCTGAACCCTTCTTGTGGCCTAGTTCGACGGTGATGTAACATCCAAGAATTTTGCGTTGAAGACGAGGCATGGGGTCAACTAGCTCTCACAAATCCAGAAAGTGCTCGGTACACACGGTAGTGGAGGTCTTCGATGCCTTGGCGCGCCTCCATGTACCTTAGTATGGAAAGAAACGCCCTGCTAGAGTGAGAGCGCCGCTCGAGATGCAGCCTTCTCGTTGCCGGCGAGCACATCTACAGGGCACTATTCGGACAGGCCACGCTGGGGCGGTTGGCGGTCTTTCCTGTTTTGGTTGCGCGACCAGTGATTTTCGGAAGCGGCGTTGGGAGAGGCTTTCGTAGAACGAGGTGGCAGGGCCAAGGAGCCTCGCTCCCCAGTCCGAAGAGTGCACGCAAATCGGGAATTGGAGGCTTTCGACGCCTCCGCGTGCCAATGCGAATCCGGGATCGTACGAGCGTCCCAGCTAAAAGGTGTGACGTCGCCCGAACGGTAGCCTCTCAAAGTAAAGACGATCAAATACAGAGCAACTTTCGGACCGGACGGCTTGGGAATCTCGACCTTCTGATCACTCTCGGCTCGTATGGCCTTCTTTGGGGCTTACAGCTTTCGTGGAATTCTTGGCATGTTGGCCCATCAACGGTCGAGCTCAGGCCACAGGCTCCAACCTCTAAGCCCCTGGCGCAGAGGTGCGCGAGCGGGCGGGAGGAAACGGGTGGCCAAGGCGAAAAGGTTAGCAGATTGCCTTTGGCGATTTGGCCAGGCGACGACCCTACTGTCGATACTTGGGGGCACCCACTTGTCACGTTTGCATGGCAAAAGCAGCCAATCTGAAAACCCGGACAACCATCCGGGAAACCCGGGTAGCCGCTCCGTAAGCTCCGGTAAGCCGAGCAAGCAATCCAGACCCAGTGGCTCCCGCGTCGATCTGACCCGCGGACCGATGCTAAAACGCCTCATCGCAATTGCGTGGCCGCTCTTCGTCGGCAACATCCTCAACACGTTCTACCACCTTGCCGACATGTACTGGGTGGCCAGGGTGAGCACCGATGCCGTCGCAGCCGTGGCGATCACCTTTCCTACGGTGTGGCTCACGTTCTCGTTTGGCCTGGGCGTCACCATCGCCGGCGTGGCCTTTGTCTCGCAGCTCACGGGCGCTAAGCGCCCGGACGATGCGGCGCACATGGCCGGGCAAGTCGTCATCATGTCGGCCTTGGTGGGCGTGCTCCTCGGCGGGCTTGGCATACTCTTTCGCACCCCGATCCTGACGCTGCTCGGGGCTGAGGGCGAGACGCTCAGGCTCGCCTCGGTCTACCTCGTGATCGTTTCGTCGGCTTTGCCGTTCAACTACATTTACTTTGCCTATCGCGCTGTCTCGCAAGGGACCGGAGACGCCAAAACTCCACGCAACCTCCTCGTCTTGACGACGCTCCTCAGCGCCGCGCTCGACCCCTTCTTCGTGCTTGGCTGGGGCTTTTTCCCCGAGTGGGGCGTCGCAGGGGCGGCGTGGGCCACATGGCTTGCCCAGCTCCTCGGGGCAGTGATCAGCTTGGCGTTTCTCATGCGCGGCCGGCTCGGCGTGCGGCTGCAACCCGCTCACTTCAAGCCGGACTTTCAAAGCTTGCGGCGAATCGCGTCCGTTGGGATTGCAAGCAGTTTGGAGATGGGATCTCGGGGACTTACTTCGGTGGTCATCGCCGGGATCGTGGCCCGGTTCGGCACGGTCGAGGCGGCTGCGTACGGTATCGTCATGCGGGTCATGTCCGTGGTCTGGACGTCGTCCGGCGCCATGGAACAGGCGGCCGCCTCGGCCGTGGGTCAAAACCTAGGGGCGGGTCAGCCCGTGCGCGCCGAAAAGATGGCGTGGACCGGTGCGGGCGTGATGTTCCTGTTCCTCTCGAGCATCGCCGTTCTGCTCTTCGTCTTCGCCGATGCGATCATGCGCTTTTTTGGCGTCTCCGACGATGTGGTGCAGACGGGCGTTCGGTTTATCCGCCTGCACGTCTTCTCCTACGGGTTTTGGGGCGCGATGGAAGTATTGCAGGGTGGGTTCCGGGGAGCTGGCGACACATTGCCGCCCGCGTTGATGACCTTTCTCTCGCGGTGGGTGGTCCACATTCCGTCTTCGATTGCGCTTTCGTACTACCTTGGCTGGGGCGCGGACGGCACGTGGATCATGATGACGGTGTCGTACACGCTGTTCTCGCTCGTGACGGCGGTTTGGTTCAAGATGGGCCGATGGAAGCGGGGCGTCCTCTCGACGCGACCGAAGGCCGCATCCGGTAAGGAGTGACAGTGACATGGGAATCCTGATTGGCATCGACTTGGGAACGACGCATTGCAAGGTGGTCGGGTTTACGGAACGTGGCGACGTCGTTCACACGGCTCGCTTTACAACGCCGGCTAATCACCCGGAATCAGGCTGGGCGGAGCACCCTGCCGAGGAACTCTGGTCTGATATCGCAGACGGGATCCGCGAGGTCTTGGCCAAAGCGAAAGACCAAGGCGAGGAGGTCCTCGGCGTAGGCGTCGCCGGAATGGCGGAGGCGGGGCTCCTGATCGACAAGGCATCGAGGCCGCTCACCGAGATTCACGCATGGTATGACAAGCGCGCCGAAAAGTACGTCGCCTGGTGGAACGATGGCGGCAGAAGCGGAGAAGTGTACCGATCCGCGGGCATCGTGCCGACGGCAAAATGTCCCTTGCTCAAGCTCCAATGGATCCGCGACCACCAGGGCGACGTCTTTGAAAAGGCATGGAAGTGGCTCCACGCCCCGGACTACATCGTCCATCGGCTTACGGGCGAAACGGGCACCGACTACTCCCTGGCGGCCCGCACCTTTGCGTTTGACATCCATGAGCGGCGGTGGAACCCGCGGGCGCTCGAAATCGCTGGAATCTCCGACA
>CAYRIY010000173.1:0-4330 GCA_964424335.1 uncultured Clostridia bacterium | reverse complement strand
ATAAAGGGAGATGGCAGACTTGCCTGACAGGCCTCTCGTCCTCATACCGCAGACTGTTCACCAAGACGCCGTGGCGCTACTTCAGGAGCATTGCGAGGTGCTTTGCAGCCCGCGCGATTCATCGGGCGTCGATTTGTTTGACGGGATCGAAACGTGCGACGCCGTACTGATCCGCACAGCGCAGCTTACGGGAGCCAGGATTCGCAGCGCATCGCGCCTCAAGGTGATTGCAAGACACGGCGTCGGGGTCGACAATATCGATCTCGATGCGGCTACCGCCTGCGGAATTCCGGTGGTCAATACGCCGGAGGCCAACTCCGTCTCGGTCGCTGAACACGTGATCGGCATGATGCTTGCAAGCGTGCGCATGATGCACGAGGCGGATGCTGCGGTGCGCAAGGGCGAGTTTAGCTTCCGCGACGGTCGGACCGGGATCGAGTTGAATGGCAGGCGACTCGGGATCGTGGGCCTTGGTCGAGTAGGGGCGAGGGTTGCGGGAATCGCTCGGCACGGTTTTCAGATGGACGTGTGGGGGTACGACCCGTACTTGCCCCCTTCACGCTTTTCCGAGCTTGGCATCCGGGCTTGCGCTACCATTGACGAGTTGGTCGCGTCGTGCGACTTTGTGACACTGCACCTCCCACTTACTCCCGAGACGAGAAACACGATCGACGCTCGGCGGATTGCCATGATGAAGCAGGGGGCCGTCCTCGTCAACTGCGCCCGCGGCGGGCTTGTCGACGAATCCGCGCTCGTGCAGGCCCTCAAAAGCGGGCGCCTCAGAGCTGCTGCGATCGATGTCTTCGAGTCCGAACCGCCACCTCAGGACCACCCCTTGTACAAGCTTCCCAATGTGCTGCTCACGCCCCATATGGCGGCCCATACCGAGGAAGCGATGAGGCGTATGGCCATGGGGGCGGCAGAGCGAATCCTCGAGGTCCTTGAGGGAAAGCCCCCGCGAGACGTTGTAAACCCGGATTTTGTGAAGCAGATCAGTTAGCATCATCGAGCGATGTAGGAGCGATTTTGCGCCAATCAGGAGGTGTCGCCGTTTGCGTGCGATCGTTGTCGAACGCTTTGGGGGTCCCGAAGTACTCGAGCTGAAACAGATCGATCGACCCGAGCCGGGTCCGGGCGAGCTCCTTGTGCGCGTCATCTGCGCGGGGACCAATCCCGTCGACGCCAAGCTCCGCCAGTTCGGTGGAGGCAGGAGGGTGACCGCTCCGGTGGTGCTCGGGTACGACGTCTCCGGTGTGGTCGAGGCGGTCGGCCCTGGGGTGACGAAGTTTCAGCCAGGCGATGAAGTCTACTATATGCTTGAGGTGTATGGGCGGCGACAAGGGGCGTACGCCGAGTACAACACCGTCCCGGAGGCGATCGTGGCCCGCAAGCCGGCGTCCCTTTCGCACGAAGAGGCGGCCGCCGTCCCGCTTGCCTGCGGCACGGCGTGGGAAGGGGTCGTGCAGCGACTCAAGGTGCAGCCCGGCGAGACGGTGCTCATTCACGGCGGCGCCGGCGGGGTGGGCTCCTTCGCAGTTCAACTGGCAAAGTCGTGCGGCGCTCGGGTGATCGCCAGCGCCGGAAGCCAAAATCAGGAGACCCTGAAAAACCTCCGAGTCGACGTGGCGATCGACTACACGCAGGCGGACCCCATTCAAGTCGCTCTCGAGGAGACGGGCGGCGAAGGCGTCGATGCCGTGTTCGACACCGTGGGGGGAGAGTTGATCGCACGGAGCATCCGGGGGACGAAACCTTTCGGGCGCCTGGCGACCGTGCTCGATCCGAAAGGGCCTCTGGAGCGCCTTGCATTAAAGAACCTCACGCTATTTGGCATCTTGATCACACCTGACGCCCGCCGCCTCGAAGCGATGGGGCGCCTGATCGACCAAAGGCAGCTCCGCCCGCTCCTTGAAAAAACGCTCCCGCTGGAGGAGGTTCAGGAGGCTCATCGACGCCTCGACACCGGTCACGGGCGGGGGAAAATGGTGCTGCGACTGGTTCCATAGATCCTAGGGCTCGTAGTAAAGAAGGAACTGGCTCACGCCCATTGAATTCTTGAGTCGAAACGTTTCGTTTGCCACAAGAGGAGCAAAGCATGGCCACGATCAAAGACGTTGCAAGAGAGGCCGGGGTCTCCGTCTCGACGGCTTCGGTCGCATTAAGCGGCAAGGGGCCGGTGAGTGAAGCGACTCGCCTGCGGGTTGTGAGGGCCGCCCAGGAGCTCAAATATCGTCCGAACGCAATCGCACGCAGCCTGGTTACTCGACGTACGCAGGCGATTGGGCTCATTGTCTCCGATCTCTCCGATCCTTATTTCCACGAGATTGCCAAGGGAGTCGAGTCGGAAGTGTCGTCTGCAGGGTACACGGTCGTGCTCGCGGACACCGACCGTTCAATCGAGAAAGAGCGACGCTCGATTGACACCCTCCTGAGCCGACAGGTGGATGGACTGATCATTGCAGGATCAGGGGACGAGCAAGACGGGCGCCTCGCCCATCTCGAAGACGGCGACGTTCCCGTCGTAGCGGTGGGGCGGTATGCGATGGATGCGCCCTCCGTGTCCGTCGATAACAAGAAAGCAGCGGAACTGGGCGCAAACCACCTGATCGAGCAGGGATGTAAGCGTGTCGCTTACATCGGTGGACCCAAGGGTTTCACGGTCTCTCGGGACCGCAAGGAAGGGTATCTCAACGCGCTGCTAAGTCACGGCATCGAGCTTGATGAAGCCTATGTGGTCGATTCTGATTTTACTCCTGCAGGAGGCCATGATGCATTTGGCAGATTGAAGGCTGATCTCGATCGAGCCGGGCTCCCGCTGCCCGATGGGATCTTGGCCGCGAACGACCAAATGGCGATCGGACTTTTGAGAGCCGCAAAGGACTTAGGCTTGCGGGTGCCGCAAGATTTGGCCGTAGCGGGCATCGGCGACATACCAACCGCCGTGTACGTTGACCCGCCCCTTACGACCGTAACGCTTCCGTTGAAGCAAATGGGGCGTCTGGCGGCGAAATCGCTGCTCACGATGGTCAAAGGCGGTCGGCTGAGCGCAAGGCGTGCAGTGCTGGACGTGAGTTTGATGGTGCGGGCTTCGTCGATCAAGGCGGCTTCGAAATAGCGCGGGGACGCCTCGAGCAATAACCAGCAAAGGAGAACGTGATCAAAGATGAGCGAAGCGAGTTTCCCCACGACCGAGGGAATAATCGGTCGCATCCAACCCAAACGGCGGATTGACGGCAATTCGGCGATACTGCTTCCTTTCAAGAGCGATGGTTCGCCCGACTATGACGGCTTGGCGGCCCACGTGCGCAGGACTGTCGAGGCCGGGCTCACGCCCGCCGTAAATATGGACACTGGGTACACAAACCTGCTCACAGACGAAGAGCGAAAGACGGTCCTCAAGGTGACGCAAGAGGCGGTCGGACCCGGAAATGCGTTCATCGCCGGAGCGTTCATCGAGGGGAAGTCAGGGGATCCCGCCGAGCTGTACAAAGCGGAGATCGATCAGGTTCGCTCGTACGGAGGCAGCGCGATCATCTTTCAGTGCTCCGCGATGAAGGCTTTGAGTGAGACGGAGCTCGTCGATCTCTACAAGCGTGTGGCCAAGGGGAACGGTCCGCTGTACGCTTTTGAGTTGGGAGAGATGTTCGCTCCGTTTGGGGCTATTTGGAGCGACTCGGTGGCCCGTGGCATCATGGAGATTCCAGAGATCATGGGCTATAAGCATTCCTCGCTTGACCGGCAACGGGAGTGGCAAAGACTCGCGCTCAAGGCTGAAGTTCGACCTGATTTCAAGTTGTTCACAGGCAACGACCTCGCCATCGACATGGTGATGTACGGAAGCGACTACCTACTTGGGCTGTCCACCTTTGACCCGGCCGCCTTTGCGCTTCGCGATCGGCTTTGGGAGGAAGGCGACTCCAGGTTTTATCAGTTGAACGATCTCTTGCAGTACTTGGGCGAGTTTGCGTTCAGAGCGCCCACGCCCGCGTACAAGCATAGCGCAGCTCAGTTCCTGCACCTCCGGGGCTGGATCGAGACGGATCGCACTCATCCGAACGCACACGAAAGGCCTGAAAGCGACAAGGAGATCCTAGCGCTGATTTCCGATCGCTTGACGGCTTACGTCGACTGGGTTCAAGCAGACAGGAAGGCCAGCTAAAGCTTAGGCAAACTGTCAGGAATCGAGCCCAATTCGACCTTGACACGAAATCGAAACCTGCTTTAAAATGAGAGAAGCGTCTCCACTGACGCTCCGTCGGCCAGCCCGAAAGGTTTGGGCCGTTAGCTCAATTGGCAGAGCAGGGGACTCTTAATCCCAAGGTTATAGGTT
>CAYRIY010000172.1:0-4346 GCA_964424335.1 uncultured Clostridia bacterium | reverse complement strand
GTCCGTCGGTGAAATTAGAAGTAACCTAATACCACCATGCGGTGCGCACCCGCCCGGGACCATCCACACCCGGCAGGTATCCATAGCGCACCGCAACCACGCAACCGAAAGGGGTCCCGCCATGTCTCGTGTCGGTACAGCTCGCGTCTCCGTCAAGGGAAAGAACATCGATGTGACACCCTCGCTTAGAGAGTATTCGGAAAAGAGAGTCGCGAAGTTAAGCAAGTTCTTTCAGCAGCGCGAGGACGTTGAAGTGGTGGTCATACTCAGCGTCGAAGGCGACCTGCACGTCGCCGAAATCACGTACCAGTTGGGCGGTCTCATTCTGCGCGGCGAGAGCAGCACCAAGGACCTATACGCCTCGATCGACGCCGCGTCCGATCGGATCGAGCGGCAAGTGCGCAAGTACAAGACGAGGATCCAAAAGCGGGTGCACGACTCCCCGCGCTTTGGAGACGGCCTCGACGGCGCCGCCACAAATGGAGCCCCGGGAGACGAGGTCGAGGTGTCGGATCTGCGCGACCGGGTGGTGCGCACCAAGCGCTTTCCCGTCAAGCCGATGGACGTGGATGAAGCCATCATGCAGATGGAGCTCCTCGGGCACGACTTTTTCGTCTTTGCCAACGCAGGCTCGGAACAGGTCAACGTGGTTTATAAGCGCAAAGACGGACAATACGGTCTGATCGAGCCCGTGTTCGGATAACCAACGCAATAAGTATTTTCCATCCAACAAAATTGACCAGGAGCTTGTGCGGCGATCTGCACAAGCTCTTTCCTTTCATGCTTTAGATCATGCTCTAGATGCGGCCCTAGAGCTCCCCGATCCGATTTCTTGAGAGCGTGGAGCCGAGAGTGTTATAATGACGTGAGCTTGACCGTCCTTGATTTCTCGCTCTCGTTCCCGGAAAGGTGGTACGTTGCATGCTTGGCATGTTGCGCAAGATGTTCGATACCAACGACAAGGAGATCAAGCGCTACTCCGCAAAGGTCGAGGAGATCAATGAACTAGAGCCCTCGATGGAGCGTCTGTCAGACGCCGAGCTGAGGGGCGTCACGGCGACGCTGCGCAATCGGTTGACGAACGGCGAGTCCCTCGACGAGATCCTGCCGGAAGCCTTTGCCGCCGTGCGTGAGGCTGCCAAGCGGACGATCGGGCTACGACACTACGACGTTCAGTTGATCGGCGGCATGGTGCTCCACGAGGGGCGCATCGCTGAGATGAAGACAGGCGAAGGAAAAACGCTCGCCGCCACCTTGCCCGTGTACCTCAATGCACTAGCTGGACGAGGCGTACACGTCGTCACGGTCAACGACTACCTCGCAAAGCGAGACGCCGAGTGGATGGGAAGCATCTACCGATACCTCGGACTTACGGTCGGCGTCATCGTGCATGGGCTCACATTCGAGGAGCGACGTCAAGCGTACGCCAGCGATGTGACGTACGGGACCAACAATGAGTTTGGCTTTGACTACCTCAGGGACAACATGGTGGCCCACCGGTCCCAGTTGGTTCAGCGAGAGCTTCACTACGCGATCGTCGACGAGGTGGACAGCATCCTGATCGACGAGGCGCGCACGCCGCTCATCATCTCCGGTCGGCTCGAGCAGCCGACGGACCTCTACTACAAGTTTGCCAAGATTGTGCCTCGGCTCAAAGCAGAAGAGGACTACACCGTCGACGAAAAGGCGCGGACCGTCTCGATTACCGAAGAAGGTGTCGAGAAGGTCGAAAAGATGCTCGGGGTCGACAACCTCTACGACGAGAGCAACTACGAGATGACGCATTACCTCAACCAGGCCCTCAAGGCGCACACGCTCTTTATGCGCGACCGAGACTACGTCGTCAAAGACGGCGAAGTCATCATCGTCGACGAGTTCACGGGCCGGATGATGATCGGCAGGCGTTACTCGGATGGACTCCATCAGGCGATCGAGGCCAAAGAGGGCGTCAAGATCGAGCATGAGAGCCAAACGCTCGCTTCGATCACGTTTCAAAACTACTTCCGCATGTATGAGAAACTGGCGGGCATGACCGGAACGGCCAAGACGGAAGAGCCCGAGTTTCAAAAGATCTACGGGATGGACGTCGTGGTCATCCCGACCAACCAGCCCCTGGCTCGCGAAGACATGCCCGACCTCGTCTACAAGACGGAGGCGGGGAAGTTTAACGCGGTCGTCGAGGACATCGTCGAGCAGCACAAGCGGGGACGCCCGGTGCTCGTCGGGACGATCTCCATCGAGAAGTCGGAGCGCCTCAGCGCGATGCTCAAGAAACGCGGCGTTCCCCATCAAGTCTTGAACGCGAAGTATCACGAGAAAGAGGCGGAGATCGTCGCTCAAGCCGGCCGACTCGGCAGCGTCACGATCGCCACCAACATGGCGGGCCGGGGAACGGACATCGTCCTTGGCGGCAACCCTGAGTTTTTGGCTCGGGAGCGGCTGCGAAAAGACGGGTTCTCCGCCGATGTGATCACTGCGGCGACCAACCTTTACGCCCTAGCAAAGGAGCAGGGCGCAAACGGGACGCATTCCGGAAACGGCGCCGACGGCTCGGGCCTGGGCGCTGAGTTGATCGCGGGCCTCGATCCTGAGCAGGTCGAAAAGGCGAGGGCGGCATATGGGCGATACCTGGAGGAGTTCGTGGAGGCGACAAAGGCCGAGCGCGAGAAGGTAAAGGAGCTCGGCGGCCTTTACATCTTGGGCACCGAGCGCCATGAGAGCCGCCGGATCGACAACCAGCTACGCGGCCGTTCGGGCCGGCAAGGCGATCCGGGCGCGTCGCGGTTTTACGTCTCGCTCGAAGACGACCTCATGAGGCTCTTTGGCTCTCAGCGCATCGCGGGGCTCATGGATCGCCTCGGTTGGAGCGACGACCAGCCCATCGAGCACAACCAACTCACTCGTCAAATCGAGAACGCCCAGCGCAAAGTGGAAGCGCAGCACTTTGAGATTCGAAAGCAGGTTCTCGAGTTTGACGACGTGATGAATAAGCAGCGCCAGGTCGTCTACGACATGCGGCGCTCGATTCTAGCGGGCGAAGAGCTCGAGGGCCGCGTGCTCGCCAGCTTCGAGCGTATGGTGGATGAGGCCGTCGACAAATACTGCGACGAGAAGACCTATCCCGAAGAGTGGGATCTCCAAGGCCTCGTCGATCGCATCGAAGAGCTTGCCTCAGGAGAGGTTAAGATCGAAACCGGCGAGCTCGAGGGCCTTGGGCGTGAAGAGGTCAAGCGGCTCATCCTCGATCGAGCAAGCGAGGCCTACCGCCGCAGGGAAGAGGAGATCGGCAAGGAGACGCTGCGGGAGCTCGAGCGATCGGTGTTGCTGCACTTCATCGATCAGAAGTGGATGGAGCACCTGCGCGGCATGGACGATCTGCGGGAAGGAATCGGTCTTCGAGCTTATGCGCAAAAGAACCCGCTGCTCGAATACCAGTTTGAGGCGTACCAGATGTTTCAGGGCCTCATGGCCGACATCGACGAAGATGTGGTGCGGTACATCTTCCGCATCAAGGTGGCCAAAGACGCGGCGGCCCGGGCTGAGGAGCAGGCAAAAGCGGCTTCGCTCGCCCGTATACAGCAAGCGACGACCAATCGGTCGCCCGACGGAGCGCAAGGCGGCAGGGGACAGGTCACGCAGCGGCGGGTCGAGCAAAAGGTGGGCCGGAACGATCCGTGCCCGTGCGGTAGCGGTAAAAAGTACAAGAAGTGCCACGGCGCGACAGCGTGAGTAGCTTAAAGCGCACTTGGATAGCGCCAGGGAGGTTTTGTGTTTATGGAGCGGGCCGAAGTGAGAGAGCGCCTCGCCGAATTGGGGCGGCGCATCGACGAAATGGGGGCTTACCTTTGACGTTCCCGGGCTAAGGGAGGCCATCGCCGAGCGCGAAGAGGCGATGAGCCGCCCGGATTTCTGGGACGATCAAGAGAAGGCCAAGCAAGTTTCAAGAGAGTTGAACCAGCTCAAGGCGAAGCTCGAAACCTGGGAGACGACACACCGCACGTGCGAGGATCTCAAGGTACTGCATGAGCTCGCCGAGGACGAAAAGGACGACGAGACCCTCGCAGAAGTGGCGCGCGGCGTCGTCGAGCTCGAGCGGGACGTCGAGCGACTCGAGCTGGAGTCGCTGTTTACCGGAGAATACGACGATCACAATGCCATCTTGTCCATCCATTCCGGCGCGGGAGGGACGGAATCGCAGGACTGGGCGGAAATGCTCCTGCGGATGTACACCCGCTGGGCAGATAGCCGCGGCTACCAAGTGGAGGTCCTCGACCAACTCGAAGGCGAAGAGGCGGGCATCAAGAGCGTCACGCTCTCGATCGTGGGAGGACGTGCCTACGGGTACC
>CAYRIY010000171.1:0-4616 GCA_964424335.1 uncultured Clostridia bacterium | reverse complement strand
CAGACCGTCCGGCAAAGCGGCCTGAAGTGCGGGATGCCATCGACCAAGAGCTCCAAGCGCAGCTCATGTCCATGGCGCGCCAAAGGGCAGGCGCCGAAACGCCTGCCCCTGCAAAATCAAAGAGAACACCGAGGAACGTCTGGCGGGAGCTCGTAAGGGAGCATCGAGCGTTGCTTGCCCTAGAGGAGCCCCCGCACGACCTCGACGAGCGCTAGTCAGGCGCCGATCAACCGCTTGTTGAGCGCTTGCCGAGTGCACGTCGAGCGCTTATCGTACGCCCATCGGGCGATCGTCGAGCGATCGCCCGATGGGTGTTATTCGTTTACAAAGATGTGCTGCGAATAGCCCCGTCCAAAGCCGGGAATGTCGGCCGCCGCTGAGTTGGGCTGATCATACCACGGAAACCATGGACCGGCGTCCTCGGGGAAATTCACTCCGAACACGACGACTCGATTGGCAAAGTCCAGACCGACTTCGATCCCCGGTCCCGGTGGCGCCGCACGGTATCCGTAGTCGGGATCAAAATCCGAGGCCACGACGTAGTGACCTGCCATTCGCTCGTTTAAGGCGACCAGGTGGTCGAAGGTCAGGTCCCTGCCTGCCACGACTTTCGCCGTCGCGAGGCGAGCGGCGGTATCCCATCCCACGCCGCCGCCCGAAGCCGCAGCGAGATCCCGCAGGCGTACGTAAAGCTCGTTTCCAACCCACATGATCGCATCCACGGACACTTCGAGCGCCTCGCCGTTGAAGGCGATCTTGGTATGGCCGCCAACGGTAATCAACTCGGGATCGATCAGGTGAAGGTGTTGGGAGAAAGCCCAACCGATTCCTGGAATCTCCTCGAGCACCGCGTTTTGCTGATCAAACCAGGGCTGGTGCGGGACGGCGCCGGCCGTGTAGAGCACCTCAAAGGCCGTGACAATGCCCGAGGGCGTAAATCCGATCGAAAGATGCGGACCCGGCACGCCGTAGCGAATGCCCAAATGCGATGCGATCGGGGCGATCGGGTTGTACGCTTCGAGCTCCGGATTGCGCGCCGCGAGCCGATCCGCGACGAGGTTTTGATATACGCCCGTCAACACAAACGCGACTTTGAGGTCGCTGTCGTAGATGTAGCGCCCGCCAAGCACGTCGGCTACATCGGAGACGCGCACGTACGTCCTGTCCCCTACGACAAGCGCACCCTCCTCAATTAACTGGCCGTTGATTGCGACGTCCACGTACACGCCGTCGGCGTGTACCGCCCCCCAGGACAACGCCGCCGCGAGCGTCGCCGCCAGCAAGGCAACGAGCGCTTTGAAACGCCATCCGGCCGACCGCCGATCGGCCCGCCTCAAAATGTTTACCACCTACCACTACCCCCTTCGGCCTAAGACAATGCCCGCGCTCGTGCGCGGTCTCGTACCGCATGAAGTTCGAACATTGGCACAAAAATCCTTGTTTGAGAGCGCCGCTCAATAATCCGTGGCAGAAGCGACCGGAAGTGGGCGAACGATCTCGTACTCGACGAGTTCGACTTCGAAGCGATTGAGGCCGACGAGGTCTTGGAAAAAGCCGATCAATCCGTTCCAGCGCAAGTCGCCGTGGGCTTTGATCGGCCCGACCAGCGGATCAAACCAAAGATCGATCACCTGGCGAGTGCCGAAGGAATCATCCCGAACCAAGACAATGTGCAACGTCTCAAAGGTGCCGGCTGGGACCGTGATGGTCTCTACGGCGACGACTTCCCCGACGGCTTGAGCGGTGCCCGTTCGGTGGCCCATGGTTGCCGGGCCGCTCCAGCTCCAGGTTTGACCGACTTCCAGCGGCAGTTCCATGACCAACTCGGGATCTTCGAACGTAAACTCCTGGCGCACGACGCCAAAGCCGCTCAGCCGTCGCCACATGACGCCAAGGCGGGTGTCGGTCAATTCCAGGTCCTCGACGTAGCGCATGCCCGCAACCCGCATATCCCAGCGGTAACGCTCGACGCCAGGCGACACTTCGTCTCGCTCGATCATGCGGACATGCGTCTCACCGAGGTTGGAGTCGTACACCCACTCGCTCCCCGCCCCCACCGTGGGATCGCTCGGCAGGACAAACGCAGCCGCCTCCTTGGCCGTGAAAACCAGGAGGAAAAAAAGGAGGGCGATGCGAGTTCCGCGCCGACGAAAGCGGGTGTTCACCTTCGACTGACGAGGTCGAGTCCTCGTCTCGCGGCTTCTTGCAGCACGCGCCTTTCATCGATCGTCTTTAAAATCCTGCGCTCCATGATGATCTCTCCGGCTACCATGACCGTGCTCACATCGCTCGACGCCGCGCTGTAGATCAGGTTGGCGCACGCGTCGTGCAAGGGCGTCCATTGGGGACCCGAAGCTTCGATCAATACGATGTCCGCTTGAAACCCAGGCTCGATGGCTCCCACGTCGTCAAACCCGAGCGCCTGGGCGCCCCGGCGAGTCGCCATATCGAGGCACGTGGCAGCGGGCAGCGCAGACGGGTCGCCCTCCATCTTGGCGAGGTATGCGGCAAGGCGCGCTTCCTCGAGCAGGTCGAGGTTGTTGTTGCTCGAGGCGCCGTCGGTGGCCAAGGCGACGTTGATGCCCCGGTCGAGCATTGCCTGGACCGGAGCGCGGCCGCTTCCAAGCTTCATGTTGCTCGTGGGATTGTGCGCGACCGAAGCGCCGTATCGCTGGAGAATTTCCATGTCGGCATCATCGACGTGTACGCAGTGGGCGGCGAGGACCGGCGCCTCGAACAACCCTTCCCTTTCTGCCACTTGAATGGGACTAAGGCCGTGCGTTTTTCGGCTCTCCTCGACCTCTCTTGCCGTCTCGGAAAGGTGTATGTGCACGCCGACGCCGAGTTCACGTGCGGATTTGGCTACTTTCTTGAGCCCTTCAAGGGTCGCATAGGGCGAATGGGGCCCGAGCATCACGCGGATGCGCCCATTTTCGGCCTCGTGCCAGTCGGCGGCGAGGTTTCGGGCGGCATCGAACTGTCGGTCCCACAGCCCTCCGTCAAACATACCCTCGGAAAGACACGCCCGCACGCCCGACTCTCGGACCGCTCGAGCCACGTCTTCCATAAAAAAGTACATGTCTGAAAACGTCGTCACGCCGGCGCGCACCATCTCGACGATCCCGAGCATGGTGCCCCAATACACGTCGTCGGCGGTCAACTTTGCTTCCACCGGCCAGATCTTTTCATTAAGCCACTCAAAGAGCGGCAAGTCGTCGGCATAACTTCGCAGGAGCGTCATGGCGACGTGGGTATGGGCATTCACGAGTCCAGGAATGACGATATGCCCGGAAGCGTCGATTACGTGCGCTCCTTCCGCGCTTTGCGACCCCCGCAAACCGGGGCCCACCGCCACGATTCGCGATCCCTTGACCAAGATGTCCAAACCGTCGACGAACCCCTTCTCACTCCCCTGCCAAACGTGTCCACCGGCTATCAGCCACACAGCGGAACCTCCCCATCTCGCTAAGCGCCACAATATGGTTCTGTCTTAACATTCCACAAGCGGGACATAACACTACTTGTGAGCGTGCGCGGGGCGCGCTCAGATTTTCCGAGGAACCTTCCACGGTTTGCCTCGTATTTCCTGGCGGCGTTCGCTTTTCGTCTTGGCTTCATATACAATGGATGTTGGGTAACAGTCGAACTCTATCGCAGTAGGAGGCAACAGCCATGGGCGACCCAATCAAGGACGTCTTTGGGGCCTTGTCATCGATCGATGCAAAAGTCGGTCGGGTGGCCATCTACCGCCTCGGAAGGCTCGCCGAGGCAGGTCTGGCAGACGTCGGAAAACTTCCATTTTCAATTCGTGTTTTGCTCGAAAACCTGTTGCGAAATTGCGACGGGTACCTCGTCACCGAGGACCACGTGCGCTCCCTTGCCCGCTGGAGCCCGAAGGAGGCGGGCGGAGGGGAGATTCCGTTCATGCCCTCGCGCGTAGTATTGCAGGACTTTACGGGCGTGCCCTCGGTCGCCGACCTGGCGGCGATGCGGACGGCGATGCGCGCCAAGGGTGGCGATCCAAAGCAGATCAATCCGCTCATCCCCTCGGACCTGGTCATCGACCACTCGGTACAAGTCGACTTCTTTGGAACCGCCGAGGCGTTCCTCCGCAACGTCGAGCGGGAGTTTGAGCGAAACGAAGAGCGGTACAAGTTTCTCAAGTGGGCGCAATCGTCGTTCAAGGACTTCAGCGTCGTGCCGCCCGGAACGGGCATCGTTCACCAGGTCAACCTCGAGTATCTGGCCAAGGTCGTACAACTGCGCGACCAAGACGGACAACCTGTCGCATTCCCCGACACCCTGGTCGGCACCGACTCGCACACGACGATGATCAACGGCCTTGGCGTCCTCGGATGGGGCGTCGGCGGCATCGAGGCGGAGGCCGTGATGCTCGGCCAACCTTACTACATGGGCATTCCCGAGGTCGTCGGATTCAAGCTCGTCGGCGAGTTGCCGGAAGGCGCAACGGCCACCGACCTCGTGCTCACCGCGACGCAAATGCTCCGGAAGAAGGGCGTCGTCGGAAAGTTTGTCGAGTTTTACGGACCGGGCCTCAGCTCGCTCGGGCTTGCCGACCGGGCGACGCTCGCCAACATGGCGCCCGAGTACGGCGC
>CAYRIY010000170.1:0-4638 GCA_964424335.1 uncultured Clostridia bacterium | reverse complement strand
TTGGCGTCGAACGGCAGGCAAGCGAAGAAGATTACAACATTTTGCTCTTCACCCGCCGGCGAGGGGGAGCTAGGCCGAGCGTCTACCGGGACGGAGCGAATGTGCTCAGCCTCGTCGACGGTTCGATTCTCCTTGGCGACTCGCCCGACCGCGAGGAGCTTCGCCGTATTGCGGACGAAGGTCGCCCCTTCGTTTTTATCGGCCGAAGGGAAGTCGAGGGCTACAGCATTGACTGGGTGAGCAACGACAATTTCCAAGCCGGGCACGATGCGACTCGGCACCTCATCCAATACGGGCATAAGCGAATGGGGTTTGTGGTCGGAGAGCCGCTCAGGCGAGAATCCGACGTGGACCGGTACGCCGGGTGCGAAGCCGCCGTAGGTGAAGTCGGCGGCACCTCGGTGGTACGCCTCTCCACATCCCTATTGAAGCACAGAGACCAACTCGTCGCTGCGATCCGAGCGGCGGGCATCACGGCCTTGATTTTCCCTGAGTATTCCGGCATGAAAAAGTGCCTCAAGGTGCTTGGCTCGTCCGTGCGCATCCCTCGTGACCTGTCCGTGCTTGCGCTCAACGACGGCCGGATTGCCCAAAGCGACGACGGGCCATTGAAGCCAACGATGGTACGGGTCCATCGCCAGCAGGTGGGTGAAGCAGCCGTCAAGCTTCTCGTCGCCAAACTGAACGGCTCGATTTCCGGCCCGAGGCAGATTCGCATCGCCGGATCGTTTGTCAAGGGTGAGACCACCGGTCCGGCGCCTGAGCGGCCGTTTGGCGAGTAAGTGTCGCTATAGATCAAGTAGGGAGGCAGCAATGTGGAAATTCCGATCATTGAGTCGACTGACGTGCTTGTTTTTGGAGCACAAACCGCTGCTGTCGCAGCCGCCTTGACCGCCAAGGAGCGGGGCGCCGCCGTTGTAGCCCTCTCCGACCGGACCTATTTTGGAGAAGAGACCGCCGGCGCCATGCGCCTTTGGCCGAAAGTGCGATCCGACGACCCGCTCTTTGCGAAGGTCTTTGGTCCAGGTCCAAGCGACCCACCGTTGCCCGCCAAGGTGAAGCGAGAGCTCGAAACAGCCTTGCTGGCCCAAAACATTCCCTTTTACTTTGATTGTCGCCCCGTATTGCTCCTCACCGATGAACGTGGAGTTCCAGGCGGCGTCGTTGTCGCGTACCGCTCGATGATGTACGCCATCACCTGCCGGGTGATGGTCGACGCAAGCCGTACGGGCGTTTTGGCCAGGCTCGCCGGCCTTCCCATGGCGCCCCGAGCTCTTGCCGGCAGCCGTGAGCTCGTTGTGGTTGGAGCTGAGCCCCCCGCAAACTTTGACTTTGACTGGAGCGAGGCGGGAGCGCCGTTTCGGGTGCCGAGTGGAGACCGGGTACACGATCTCGCGGCGTATCGACTGTCCATTTCGGTGACGAGTGCTCGCAGCACGTTCGCCGAACTTGCTCGAGCCGACCATCATGATCGGGCCCAACTGTTTTATCCCGGAATTGAATACGCAGCGGATACGTTCATCGATTTCCCTTCTCATTACGTGAAAGGGGATCGACTCTACTCGGAACTTCCGGATTCGGCGTTTTCACAGTCAAACGATCGATTGATCCTGGTCAATGCTCTCTTGCCTCTCACCGATGAACGGGCTTTGGACCTGAATGAATTCGCCGAGCAAATCGCAATCGGTCGCCGCGGCGGCGAGCTCGCAGCGGAGCGGGCACGAGCGCTGCCGGACGTGCGTGTCGCAACCGCAACTACGCTTGAATCGTCCGAACTCGGCAAGACCTCGTCGATCGACGGCATACGCTTTGACGCGGCCTTTATGCGTCCCGCGAGCCGCACGCGAACGCTCCATGTGGAGCTCGGCGCTTTTCCAGTATTGGAGGAGTGCGACGTGCTCGTCGCGGGAGGAGGCACGGGCGGCGCTCCGGCAGGTATCGCTGCTGCCCGCGCCGGCGCCAAGACGATCGTGACCGAACGCCTCCACAGCCTCGGCGGTGTCGGCACGCTCGGCCTGATTGCAAAGTACTGGTTTGGAAACCGCGTCGGCTTTACGGAGGAAGTAGATCGAGGGGTGCAGGCGCTGACACGTGAGGGCGCCGAGGATCGTTCCGGCGTGTGGAACGTCGAGACCAAGATGGGCTGGTACCTTCGTGCGCTGCGCGATGCCGGTGGAGCGGCATGGTTTGGCAGCTTTGCATTCGGCGTGCGAATGGACGGCACGGCTGTCGATGGCGTTCTCGTCTCCACGCCGTATGGGGCCGGACTTGTGCGCGCAAAGGCTGCCGTGGACGCGACGGGCAACGCGGACTTGGCGGCAGCCGCAGGGGCTCCTTGCCGAGTGATCGACGCCCGACACGTCGCTGTCCAAGGCACGGGTCTTGCTCCTCGGCGTCCCGGACGGCATTACCGGAACACGGACCACACGTTTATCGACGACACCGACTTCAAAGGCGTCACACACGCTTTTGTCAACGCTCGGGCCAAGTTTCCCGACGAGTTTGATGTCGCCCCGGTGGTCGACAGCCGCGAGCGCCGCCAAATCATCGGAGAGATCGAGCTTTCGCCGCTCGACTTCCTCGCTGAGCGCACGTTCGGCGACACCGTCGTGACGGCTATGAGCAATTTTGATACGCACGGATTCACGGTCCACCCGGTCTTTATGGTGGTGGCCCCCGATAAGACGGCCCTCAGTGCGCACGTACCGTTTCGGTGCCTGATGCCGCAGGGGATCGAGGGCCTGCTCGTCACCGGGCTCGGCGTGAGCGCGCACCGTGATGCGCTGCCTGTCATTCGCATGCAAGCCGATGTGCAAAACCAAGGGTATGCCGCGGGCCTTGCCTGCGCCACAGCCGCAAGCCAAGGCGGACGACTGCGGGAACTCGACATTCGAGCGTTGCAACGGCGACTGGTGGAGACGGGCATCCTCGACTCCGATGTACTGGCACACGAGGACTCATTCCCATTGCCCCAAGACGTCGTGCGCGAAGCCGTCGAACGAGGGCCGGTGGACCTCTACACCACTGCGATCATATTCGCCCATCCGGAGCAGAGTATTCCATTGCTTACGAGACAGTTGGAGGAGCGAGGCGCCGAAGCTGAAGATGCAGCGTTGATCTTGGGCCTGTTTGGCCTTGAGATCGCCGCAGAGCCGCTCGCGCAGATTGTAGACGCTCGGGAGTGGGACGAGGGCTGGAACTACCGCGGCATGGGTCAGTTTGGTCCGAGCATGAGCAGGCTCGACGCGCTCGTGATCGCGCTCGGCAAGACCCAAAGTCGGCACGCAATCATGCCACTCGTGCGAAAAGTCCAGTCGCTGGACGAGACGAGCGAGTTTTCTCACTGTCGTGCGGTCTCGGTAGCGGCGAGCGCCATTCCCGATCCGAGGTTGGCGAGCGCCCTTTATGCTCTCCTCCAGCGGCCGGGGATGCAAGGACACGCCCACCTCGATGCCGCAGCCGTCGTCGCACAGGCCAACGACGACCCGGTGGAGACAGAGGCCCGCAACGTTTCGCTGAAGGAACTGATCCTTGCCAGGGGCCTCTATTTGACGGGCGATCACGCCGGGCTTGGGCGCTCGATTCTTGAAACGTACGCAAATGATTTGCGAGGGCATTTCGCAAGACATGCGCAAGCGGTGCTCGCTTATAAGGAGATCGATCGGCTCCGCGCCGAGGTGGTTTAGTTAGCCTCAACTGATGGAAAGCGAATCTAGTCGGTGCGATGCGGTTATGAGGGGACGGATGCCCCTCATAGCCGCATGTTTTTTGTACGCATCGCAGCACAACCCACCGGAAAACGTGCAACTGGGACACGACCGGTGCGGGGCTGCATTGTGCTTGGGCGTTGTATCTTGTGGCTGTGCATACTTGTGTTTACTTGTGTCTGGTTGATCCTGTGTGGTAGGCTGAGGCTGGGGGCGATCTGCCATGGCATCGAAGCTTTGGACGGCTGATCAACTGGCCGAATATCTCCAAGTCGGCGTGGAGACCGTGTGGCGGTACACGAGAGAGAGAAAACTCCCCGCCATCAAGCTCGGCAACCATTATCGCTATCCGGTCGATGAGGTCATGGAGGCGCTCAAGCATGTGCGCGAGCGTCCCGATGGCACGCGGCCTATGGATGAGCAGCAGCGCATGACTTTGGAGGAATTCGGCAAGCTGCCTGAACAAGCGGGCTTACAATTGATCGACGGCCTCTTGGTGAAGGAACCTTCGCCAAGATACGGACATCAGGCAACAATCGGCAACCTGTTCGTGCAAATGGCGACTTACGTCAAGGACCGGAGGCTTGGCCGGGTAATTCTGGCGCCGTTCGACGTGGTGCTGGCAAACGACCAGGTGCTGCAGCCCGACATCATGTTTGTCGCCAACGAACGTCTCAGCCTCATTCAGGAGGTGGGCCTGTTCGGTGCCCCGGATCTGGCGGTCGAAGTCCTTTCTCTATCGACTCGCGTGTACGACGAAGGGCGAAAGCGGGAGCTTTACTTCGAACATGGCTGTTCGGAGCTGTGGATCGTCGATCCCGATGAACTGACTGTAATCCTCTCCGTTCGCGGCGACACCGGTTGGGAGGATACACTTTTAAAGCACAACGAAGTCCTGGTATCTCCTACGCTCATGGGCTTCCGGCTCGAA
>CAYRIY010000169.1:0-4694 GCA_964424335.1 uncultured Clostridia bacterium | reverse complement strand
AGGCGCGGGCGTGGAGGGATCGCCGTGCGGCGCTTAGAGCTCGCCAATAACGAAGACGGGCGCGTCCTTTACTTTTCGAACGTACCGGGCGACGGCGGAGTAGCCGGCCTCGACGTGGTCGAGGTCGGCCAAACAAAGGCGAATTCCGATTACCACGTCGGCCCCTGGGCCCGCAACGTCCACGTGATCTGGGTGATCACGGGTGGGAAGATCTCCGTCAAGTCCGGCGACGAGGTCAAGACCGCGACGACTGGCGATGTCGTCGTCATCAAGGCAGATACCTTGAGCGAGTGGTGGAGCAAGCCCCCCGATCTGGTGGCGAAGTGGTGGCTCGCAGTGTACGGGTCCGAGGCCTACTCGCTGATCCGACGGCTCGGCGTGGGCATCGGCCCCGGCGCCGGCGTCGGCATCCTAAGGCGCCAGAGCGTGCCCGCCGTGGAGCTTGAGTTGTTCGCCAAGCTGTACCGTCTGGGCAACACCGACTCAAGCAAACGGGGGTCGCTCTTTGCCCACTCCATCGCCATCTTTTATCAAATCTACGCCTCGATCCTCGACAGCGCGCCGTCGGCGCAGCCGCGCTACGCCGAGGCCAACGCCCCGCGGATCGTAAAAAACTACATCGACATGCATTACAGCAGGCCCCTCGACCGGGAGGAGCTTGCAGAGATCGTCGGTCTTACGCCTCAATACCTCTCGACCATATTCAAAGCCGAGTACGGCATCTCCGTCCATGCCTACTTGACGAGCGTGCGGATCAAGCGGGCGAAGGAGCTCCTCGAAGCGGGCTTTTCCGTCAAAGAAACAGCCCTTTCGCTAGGTTATCCCGACCCCAACTACTTCTCCCGCATGTTCCGAGCACAGGTGGGTTGCCCGCCCACGGCCTACCAAAGTAGCGCGCATCAGTCGCCGAAGACGACTTCGTAGTAGACCGCCTTATCGCGCCGCCCGTCGATCTCAAAGCGGCCGCCCGTCACCGGCAGCGTGACGTCCGTGCGCCGTCCGTCATGGTCGAGCACATACACCGCGGCGATATCCCGTCCCTCTACGGTGATCCCCGCCTGCACGGGTTCCATGACGATCGGGCCGCGCCCGACCTCCAGCAGCGTGTTACCCTCCGGACCAAACACCATCCCGGTGTTCCTGTTGCGGGCAAACACCGAGACCAGCGCGGAGCCGGCCGTCGAGAGGTCCGCCTCCCGCTCCAGACTGGTGATGATGAGCGACGCGAAGGGACTTTCAAGCTCGATCGTCCAATCGCCCAGACGAGAGGACGTCCCGCCGGCAAACCCGATGACGCCCTTGGTCCCGGCGGTGTCGATGGTAAAATAGCCGCGCTCCATATCCCACGCGAGTTCGCCGGTGACCGACCGGATCACGCTCCCGTCGAGATACTCCGTTAGATCAGGCGAGACCGACGGCTGCGGCTCGTCGACAAAGGACACCACGGTCCGTCCGACCACGAGCGATCCGGACGAAAAAGCCGCCTCCCGCGCCGTTTGTCCGCTTGAACCGGCGCCGGTCCCAAAGGGAAGCTCACTCGTCTCGACGAAGTTGAGCGCTCCCTCCTCGAGCTCTGCAAGGCTCACGTGGCGAATCGAAATCGGGTCCGACTCTGCGACGTCGCCGCGGTAGATCATCCGAGAAAGGGCGGGGAATTGGCCCATGTGAACCGGCAGGTCGGGATTCCAGTTGCGACCGTCGACCCGGGTCGGAAAGCCGCGCCCTGTCGTCGTCCCGGCAAAGGGGTACGAGCCGTCCCAACCCTGCAGGCCGAGGCCGTACGCGGCGATAATGGGCGGCCCTTCCGCACTCCACTCGTTCGGATAGACGTGCGCCCACTCCGAAAGCACGAAGGGCCGGTCGATCACTTGATCCATTCCCCTCTGGAAGTAGCCGGAGCCGGGCCGGGAAAGCATCGAGCGATTGTCAAAGCCCACCCGGAGCGGCGTGCTTCCCTGCTGACCACCGAAGTAACCGTGACGATCGATAAACCCGGCCAGGTAGTCCGAACGCAGGTTGTAATAGTGGGGAACCGCCCTGGGCGCCTGCCAGTTGCTCGCAAGGATCGGGCCCTCATATCCCGTCTCCCTAATGGCGCGCACGACCTTTTCATAAAATGCGTTTTGCACCTCGTGAAGGAAAATCGCGTTGTCCAAAAGCCGTCGGCGCGTCCCCAATTCGTCGGCTTGCCTCAGCCCGTCCGTCCCAGTAAACCACGGGTCCATCTGGATAAAGATGTTGCGCTTGTCGAGGTGCTCGTCTTTAATCTCATACGCGTTGAGCGCCCGCTCGCCCCAAGCGGCGACGAGGGCTTCGTGACTGCCGTACCTTTCCCGCAACCAGTCGGAATAGCGCTCGATCAAGTTTTGGCGGTAGGTCGGCAGGGCGTTGAAAATCGTGCGAACCGGGCCGAAGAAGATGTCGCTCTCATTGATGATCTCGACAAAGGCAAGGGCGGGCTCCTCGGCGTACGTCGTGCCCGTGTAAGGATTTTCGTGCGTCAATAGGTTGACGATTCTTTCGATGAAAAGGTCCTGCACGTCCTCGGCAAAGTGCATGAGGTAGTCGATCTGCCCGGCCGCGTTGTTCATCAATTCGTCGTAGGCGAGCAATCGGTCGCGGTTTTCCCGACCGATTTTCACCTGAAAGGAGTGGGAGAAGCCAAAGTACACCCCGTGCTCTTTGAGCTGTGCTGCAAAGTAGTCCAAGTTGCCCATGGCTCCCGGGCGCATCCGTGTCATGTCCCAGGAATCGGCAATGCTGTCCGCAAACTTGTGCAACCGCACGGCGTTGATCCCGTATTTTGCGAACCGGGCCGACCACCACTCTGCCTGCACCTTGTTGGGCACCCCATCCGTGCCGCCCAAGTTGATGCCCCAAAACCTTACCGGTGTGCCGTCTTCGAATACGAAGCGATCGCCGACCATGCGCACGCCCCCGTGAGAGCCGGCGGGCGCATCCAGCCAGTCGTTCATGCTGATTACGCTCGGCCCGTTGTCGTTGGCGGGAGCAAACTCAAACCAGCCGTCGGTCGAAGTCTGCAATCCCTCCTCGGCGACGGCCACCCGACCGGGCGCTGCGAGCGCCGTGAAGAGCGCAAGCACCGTGAACGCCGCAACCAACGCGAGCCTCCCCGCGGGCGTCGTCGCCGAAAGGAGCGTCCTGGTGCGGAGAGGCACATTCGAAATCATGTCGGGGACATTGCGGGCGGTCACGAGGACCTCCTCCTTTTTCGTGTCTGCAGGGCTTGTGAGTTGACGGCACCGGCCGGACATCGGCCGGACATCAGCCGGCGCCCGGTCGAGCCGGGCGCCGGAGGTCTTTTCAGTGGCAAGTACGCCGGGCGATTCGCCCGATCGGTCACTACCTAACTACTTGGAGGCCCGCTTCTTCGGCCAGGATGTTGAGCCTGCGCTCCATCTCAAACAGCCCATCGGCGACCGTGCCGCCTTCGCGGACCGAGTTCATGAACGCGTTGGCCTCCGCACCGAAGTTGACTTGCGGCGGGCGATAGTAGTTGCCCGACGCCAGCGGTAGCACCGCCAGAAAATCACTCCACTCGGGATTGTTTTCAAGCAGCACCTGGTGGGCGACGGAGCCTTGGTATGCGCCGATGAGGCCCGTTCGCCCGATAATTTCGGAAGCTCGCTCGTCCCAGGTAAGGAACCTGAGGAAGTCGTACGCCCCCTCCTCGACGTTGGTGAACTTGCCGACCCCGAACGTAAAGCCGCCGAACCAGAGCGGCGCCGCGGAGCCGCCCGGATTGGTGAGCGGAGGGGCCACTTTCCACGTGTAAGGCGTGTTCTCCTTGAGCCTGGTGAGCGTGGGGCTGACGTGGTAGGCCATGAGCACGTTGCCGTCGATCAGCCAATCGAGATGGTACCAGCGGCGGTCGCCCCAGTGTCCGATTTCCGGCAAGAGCCGGTGGACGTACTCCGCGATCCAGTCGAAGGTCTCATGCCACTCGTCCGTGGCCAGCTTGAAGCGACCGGAGTTTTCATCCCCCTCCCAAATGCTGGCGGCGCCGAAGGTCGGTCCCCAAGTGAAGAAGAGGTGGTCGTCGCCCAGGTTCCAGGGGAGCATCCCAAGCTGCTGGACAAGCCCGTCATTCGACCGCCGGGTGAGTTTTGAGTTCACCTCGTCGAGCTCCGAAATCGTCGCCGGGGGTTCCCCGATACCCGACTCCTGGAGGAGCGTTTCGTTGTAAATCAGCGGGAAGTTGGGGTCGACGAACATCTTGATCGAGTACGTCTGCCCGCGAAGCTGCGTCACACTGTCGGGCAAAAACCGGCCCCTGTCGATGCCGTAGCGATCGATCATCACGTCGATCGGCCGCAACACAGCCTCGCCGAGGGTCCGTACCGTGTCGGGATTGTCCACTCCCACGACGTCGGGACCGGTGCCTCCTGCCGCGGCGGTGAGCAACTTGTCCGGGCCCCACCCGGTATCGATTTCGACACGGTACGTGTCACTTTGCGCGTTGTAGGCGTCTACCAGTTCGAGCAACACCCCGTTGAACACGTCCAGTCCCCAGGGCACGCCGAACGAGATCGTCGTCTTTTGAGCCATGGCCGCTGTGCTAAATGTTAGTGCCATGACAACGAAAAGGACTAGAGCCAGATGCTGGCGGCGAAATTGCCTCATGCTATGACCTCCCGAATCAAATTTGAGCGTCAAGTCTTAGGAACCGAGTT
>CAYRIY010000168.1:0-4696 GCA_964424335.1 uncultured Clostridia bacterium | reverse complement strand
ACCGACAACCTTCGGGTTATGAGCCCGACGAGCTACCAGACTGCTCCACCCCGCGCCGCTGCGCATGTGCCTTGAGCGCACTACTGATTATATTGGCTCGCTGGTCACATGTCAAGGCGGACCGGTTAAAGGTTTTTGCGCCAAGGACTCATCGCACGTCGATGTCGACATGACCGCTGAGTTCTACCTCTTCGGCGCTCTTCAGTTTCTCGCGCAGTCGTTCGATTTCCAGGTCGGTGGCAGCTCCGGCGCTAGGTCGAATCGGCCTTTGATAAAGAGCGGAGCGCTGGGCCGCCATGACCGCGTCGAATGAAATCGCAGATCGCCTGGCGTCATTTGGGTGAGACTCGATCCGCGCTTTTTCGCCGGCAATCGCCTCAAGGATCGAGTCGATCAGCCGCTGCTGGGCCCGATCGTCTTCTTCGATGTACGGAACCGTGCCTTCATGGAACTTAGAGCCTACGTGCATCCACCATCCGTGGTTGATCGACGCCCCGGCGCGCCCCTTGGCGCCCACAATTTCCATAATCACGGCGAAAGATTGTACCGAGCGCGGATTGGATATGATTGACACCGTCGGCGCGCTCTCATATAATGAATCTAACCAAAGGTCAGGAAAGGTCAAACACATGATTGTGCTGCCGTCTTTGGTATACTCTTGAAGGTAAACGAAGGGAGATCGGCAACCATGGTACTCATTCCCACGGTCATCGAGCAGACCAGCCGCGGCGAACGCGCCTATGACATTTACTCCCGCCTGCTAAAGGAACGCATTATTTTCCTGGGCGGCCCGATCAACGACCATGTGGCCAACCTCGTCGTCGCGCAACTCCTTTTTCTCCAGGCTCAAGACCCTGACAAGGACATCGATCTTTACATCAACAGCCCTGGCGGAAGCGTTACCGCAGGATTTGCGATCCACGACACGATGCAGCACATCCGGCCCAAGGTGCGCACGATCTGCGTCGGACTCGCGGCGTCGATGGGAGCGTTTTTGCTCGCCGCCGGCGCCAAAGGGCGTCGATATGCGCTGCCAAACAGCAAGATCATGATCCACCAGCCCTGGGGCGGCGCGCAAGGGCAAGCCTCTGACATCGAGATTCACGCTCGGGAGATCTTGCGCGATCGCGACCGGCTGAACCAACTGCTTGCGAAGTACACAGGCAAGGACATCGAGACGATCGCCAAGGATACCGATAGAGACCGGTACATGACGGGTGAAGAGGCGAAAGAGTACGGGATCGTCGACAACATTTTGGAAGAGGGCGCTTCGTTCAACGGAGCGGCCAAATCGACGGAAGAGTAAGATCGACTTGCCAGTGGGCGGGCGTCCGAAACGGGACGTCCCCCCACTGGCAATTTGGGCTAGAGCAGTGCGAGCGAGATGCGTCCTCGCTCGTGGTCGACCTCGAGCACCTGGACATCTACGATGTCCCCCACCGACAGTCGCTCGTATGGGCTTGCCGTGTATCCCTGACCCATCTGCGAAACGTGCACCAACCCCGCCTTTTTCACGCCAATGTCCACAAATGCGCCGAAGTCTACCACATTGGAAACTGACCCGCTCAAGACCATTCCGGGTTGCAGGTCCTCCATCCTGAGCACGTCGGAGCGGTAGATGGGAGGCGGCAGGTCTTCCCTAGGGTCACGGCCTGGCCTTGCAAGTGCTAGCACAATGTCCCGAACCGTCGGTACACCGGCCCCCATCTCCTTTGCCAACGATTCGACGTCCAATTCGCCAAGCCGCTCGCGGATGCGTTCGATCTTACTTGCGTCGACAAGGTCGGAAGTGTCAAATCCGGCCGCCTGCAAGATCGACCTTGCCTGTCGGTACGATTCGGGGTGAACGGGCGTATTGTCCAAGGGGTCGTCGCCGCCCGCGATTCGCAAGAACCCTGCGCACTGTTCAAAGGTCTTAGCGCCAATTCCCGCTACGTCGAGCAGCTCGGAACGGGAACGAAAACGCCCGGCGCTTTGCCTGTACCTTACGATGGCCTTGGCCTGTGTGGAAGAAAGGCCCGCTACGTGGCGCAGCAATGCTTCGGAAGCTGTGTTTAGCTCCACGCCGACAAAGTTGACGCACGACTCGACGACCGCATCGAGCACTTCCGCCAACCTTTTTTGATCTACATCGTGTTGGTACATTCCCACGCCGATCGACTTGGGGTCGATCTTGACGAGCTCGGCCAGGGGATCGAGCAATCTGCGGGCAATCGAGACGGCGCCGCGCATACTTACGTCGAGGTCGGGCAGCTCCGCCACCGCCAGGGGCGACGCGGAGTATACGGACGCTCCCGCCTCGCTCACGACCGTATACTTGACGTTTGGGCAGCGCTTGATCAGGTCCGCGGCCACGTGCTCCGTCTCTCGGGATGCGGTCCCATCGCCGATTGCGATCATTTCGGCGCTCGTCTCTTCGATCAAGCGAACGAGGGCCTCGATCGCTTCGGAACGCCGGTTTTGCGGCGCATGGGGAAAGATGGTCGCCGTGCGGAGAACCTCCCCCGTCGGCCCGATCACCGCCACCTTGCAGCCCGTCCGCAAGCCCGGATCGATGCCGACGATTACACCTCTCGGCGACGGAGGCACGAGAAGACGTTGCCGCAGGTTGCGGCCAAAAACTTGTACGGCCTGCTCTTCGGCGCGCGCCGTTAGCTCCGATCGGATCTCACGCTCGATCGAAGGCGCAAGCAGCCGGCGGTATCCGTCTTCGACCGCCTCCTTGCGGAGCTCGGCGGCGTCCGGCAACGTGCGGGCCGTCCGTCGTGAGCGCCCCCACTTTTGGTCAACCCGCCTTTGAATGTCGCTGAGCACCCTCGTAGCATCGACGTCAACCCGCACGCGCAAGGCCTCACGCTGCTCGCCTCGGTTGATGGCGAGCACTTGGTGCGGCCTCACGGCGGAGAGGCGCTGCTCGAAGTCGGCGTACGTGCGAAACTCGCCGGTGTCCTCGCCCTCCTTCTCCACGCTCTGGGAGCGCAAGCGTCCAAGCCTCCACGTCGTCTGCCTCGCGAGCTCTCGAATGTCCGGGTCGTCGGTCGTGACTTCCGCGACGATATCGCAGGCGCCGGCGAGTGCGTCTTCGACCGCTTTTACGTCCTTATCAGGATCGACAAAACTCTGTGCATAGGCGCGGATCGACTGCGCCGTCTCACCCGGGGAGTCGATCACACCGAAGAGAATGGCGTCCGCCAGCTTTTCCAGTCCCTTTTCCCTGGCGACGGACGCACGGGTGCGCCGCTTCGGGCGAAACGGCCGGTACACATCCTCCAACTGCTGGAGGGTCTCGGCCTTTGCGATGCGATCCCTGAGCTCATCCGTGAGATTTCCTTGTTCGCCCAGCCTTGCTGCGATTTCTTGCCGCCGAGCCTCGAGCGCACGCAGCGCACGCAAGCGCTCATCGATCGACCTGAGCTGGGTCTCGTCGAGCTCACCCGTGCGCTCCTTTCGATACCTTGCGATAAAGGGAATCGTGTTTCCCTCGTCGAGCAGTTGGATTGCTGCAACCACCCGCTCTTTTGCGACGCCAAGCTCCATTGCGAGCCGCTCGTGAATACGATTTTCGACGTCGCCCGTCAAGCCGGGATTCTGACCTTCCGTCACACGTTCACCTCGTTCATTTCGAGCGCTTTCCTCAACTCGAGGAGCGCCAAGTCCTTCTTTTTGGCCTCGACCATCACATCGCACGTCTGGACGCCGGCGGCGCGCAGCACGTCAAAGAGCGGCCGCGCAAACTTAGGGTCGACGTAGTCCGCATGCGCCCGGATTTGCTTATCGCTCTTTGGGCTGGAGACGTGCACTTTGAAGGGGCGATCTTTCCAAGCGTCGGCGGCGCGAGCGACTAAGTCGACGGTCTTTGCTCCGTCCGGGGTTTGCTCTCCGTTAGGCGGATTCACCACATGGTGATGCCAGTCAAAGACGGCCCGAACGCCCGACGCTGAGGCGAGCGAGACGACATCTTCGATGTCAAAGACCTTGTCGTCGTTTTCGAGCGCGAGGCGCGCTCTCATCCATGGGTCGAGTCGTTCCAAGTTTCGCCTTGCGGTCTCAAGAGCCCTCTCCTTATTTCCATGGGCGCCGCCGACGTGAATTATGATGATCGCCGATTCATCGAGGCGGAGCAGATCGTAAAGGCGGCGGTGGTATGCCGCGTAACTTTGTGTCCAATGAAAGAGCGCGTCGCTCGAAAGGCCGCAAAGCTCCGGCAGGTGTGAGCTCAAACGGAAGCCGTGTTCCTGGACGGCGCTTCCAATCTTCTCCCCGACCTCGAGCAGCGACTCCTCCTCCCACCACGCCCAGCCATCTGTCTTCTCGTGGGTCGCAAGGGGAATGAGCATTGCGGAAATGCGATAGAGAGCGATGTCATGCGCCCGCATAAACCACATGATCCGTAGCGTGTTTTGCAGATTGGTGCGCGCCACACGCAACACCCGGTAGATCGTCGCTTCCCGGTCGAGGTTTTCCACCTGCTTGACCGTGACAGATCCGGCGGGCGAACAATCCTTTTCCGACAAGCAGATCGAGACAAAGCCGAAGTTGATCGAATCCACACTATGGGCCTCCTCGGAACAGCGTGCTCTATAGCCAAGTTGTCCGAAATGGGAGGCCAATATTGAATTTGACCAGAAGCAGCGAATCTACTGCCGCGACCGGCAAGTAAGTTTCGCTGTCAGATAATAAGTTGAAGGGAATCCTA
>CAYRIY010000167.1:0-4707 GCA_964424335.1 uncultured Clostridia bacterium | reverse complement strand
GCGAGCGGAGACATGTTGGTGATCGTGACGGCCGTGGCGACGGGGAGACGGTTTAAGGCTTGGCTGAGGCAGTAGTAGCCCCCGACCGTTCCGATGACGGCCAGAGCGGCGACGATCGTGAGGACGGAAAGCGTGATCGGACCTCGCACCTCCACAAACGGCAGTGCAATCGGCAGTGTGAGGATGCCTGCCAGGAGGAAGAACGGAGCAAGCAGGTCACGGGGGTCGTATCCGGGGATGGTGCGGTTTTTGCCCGCGACTTTGCGCACGGAGAGCCCCCTTTGGCACACGGCATAGACGCCCCAGACCAGCCCGCCTCCAAACATTGCGAGATTGCCCAAGAAGCGTTCGGATCCGAGTAGTTCGGAAAGGCTTTGCCCGTCCCAGCCAACGATGACGATGCCGGCGATCACGACGGCGATGCCGATGCCTTTGCGGGCGGAGACCGCCTCGCCCAGGACGATCCAACTGAGCACGGACGCCGCCACGGTTTGGATCTGGACAGCGATGACGCCTGCTGCGGGGCTCGTCCACTGGAGCCCTGACGAGAAAAGGATGTGGTTGAGGGCGAGCGCCGCCGCGCCGATCAGCACCCAGTGCCGGGTGCGACGGCTCTTGAGTAGGCGAAACATAGGCGCCCGGCCCCGGGCCATCGAGGCAAACAAAAGCCCTCCGACGAGGAGTCGGGCGGTCGAGATCGTGAGCGGGTCGATGGCCCCGAGTACAGTCCGGATCCAAAACGGAATGAGCGACCAGATGAGCGCAGTGCCGAGCGCAAACAGGACGCCCGCGGTCATGGCCGCACCGGCCGAACGGGATGTCGTGATGTGCATCGGGCGATCGCACGCCCCAGAGATATGCTTTCCGGCTGGCAGTCGTTCATCGGGGTCGGTCTCCTCGGCGCAAGTGAGTAGTCAAACCAGCGCTTCAGTTTGGTCTATTCCATGAAACGATGAGTAATTCGAGAGTGGGGCCGGGTGGGCCTTCACGAGGCGATACACGCCGGAAGGGGAGATGGTGCAATTGCAGTAAATTGTGACAAATGAACCCGAACCTCGGAGGTTCAGGAGGTGGTCTGTCTGTTTCTCGTACGTTACACCCTGGAAATGAGCGCTCGTGCGTGGGTTCAAATCCTGTTTCACCAAAAGCCGGCTTTTGAAGTGCCTATGACGGACATCGTACTGGCCAACAATCCGCGTTCCCGAGTCGTGATGGCGGGGTGTTTCGCCGGACTTTTCGTCGGGTTCATTCCCGGGCTCTTTTACCTCCTCAATATCTCGCTGATGTTTGCCTCCCTCCTATTTTCCTGGGATCTAAGCGGCATGCGGAGCGGTCTCTACGATGTGGCTTCGGTTATTGGGAGGATGGTGCCGACAATCCTTGGGTCGGGAGTCGTCGGAGGATTGCTTGCATTATTAAGGCGGCGCACCGTCCAAAGGAAAGCGTACAAAGACGTGCTCGCCATGCGGCTCGGTCAAAATACGGTCGTGGCGACGGTCGCAGGTATCGTGCTGGGGTTGCCGTTTGTCGTCGTGATTGGACCGATCGCCGTGTTTTTAGGGTTTATTTTCGATACCGTGTGGGAAGTGGTTCACAATTTCGTGCTGGACCGTTGGACCGGACCCGACAAGAGTCACGTCGTGTCTCAAGAGATCAGGTCACAAGTCGGGAGTGATCCATCCCACCCTGATATGCTGCTCGACGACGTCGTCGTCGAAAATGGTAGGGTCGTTCTTATCGGCTCATGGCCCGATGAGAAAGCGAAAAGAAACATTGAGGATAACGTTCGGGGAATAGAGGGCGTCTCAACCGTACTGTTCCGATCTTCAGGCACTCCATAGAAAATCCGTCTGGCATGCGCTCCCATTTGCCGCTCAATAGGTCCAGCAATGTTAGATCGCGTTGTAACGTTAAAAGTAGTGTGGCGCGTCGGCCACACACCTGATTCCTTGTGTCACCTTGCGACAGGGCCGTTTGTGTTTCGTCAAGCCTTTTCCATAGTTTGTTAGAAAAGACAAAGGATTTCAGCGAGTTGGCCAGAATGATGAAAACGTTTCAATTATACGAGCCACAACAATGTGCACTGTGGCTGAAAGGAGTGGTTGTTGATGTCAACCAGACGGCGATACTCGGTGCTCTTGTTTGCAGCGATCGCCCTCGGCCTTTTGGCGACTTCGCCCCTTTACGCCGCGGAGACGCCCGTGACGCTCGAGTTTTTGTTTCGCGGCGGCGATCTCCAGGAGGCGTTGGTTGAGCGGTGGATCGCCGAGTTTGAGGCCGAAAATCCGGACATTCGCGTCGAATGGCGCGAGGCAGCGGGCGACTGGATGGACCAAATGCCCGTCTGGATCGCCTCAGGCACTGGGCCGGACGTCTTTGAAATGTGGGGGAGGCAGGCTCGGGACTGGGCAGAGCAAGGGATGCTCCTCGACCTCGCCGGGTATGTCGAGCGAGACTTCACCAAGGAAGACTTGGAGGATTTCTTTCCACCGAGCTGGGAGGCGGGGATCCTTGATTGGGGGCCGCTCACCGGGCTCCAATACGGCATTCCAAGTTACGGCAACGTCTTTCCCATCTATTACAACAAGACGCTTTTTGACGAGGCGGGCGTGCCGACGTTGGAAGTCCTCGATCGGCAGGGGGATTGGACGTGGGAAGGTCTGATCGATATCGGCCGCAGGCTGACGCGTAGAGGGCCGAACCGCATCACGCATTACGCCCTCGACGACGACAGCATCTGGCATCCGACCGCTCGTGGATCTGCATGGATCTATGCGGCCGGAGGTAAGATTTTTGACTTTCCCTCCAATCCGACGCACTTCATGATGGACGAGCCCGAAGCCCTGGAGGGACTCCGCTTTATGCAGGATCTCATCTGGCGCTACGAAATCGTCCCGCCGGTCGACATCCGGCCCCACTACGATTTTCGCGAAGGCTACGCCGCGATGCACATCGGCCTTGGCACCGGCTGGCTCAAGCGCATGGAGCTTCACGTGGGAGACTCGTTTGAGTGGGACATCGGACCAAGGCCGATGGGGCCTGCTGGTCGAGGTTACTATCTCGCCTCCGACATGTTTGGGATCAACGCCAATACGGAGCACCCCGAAGCCGCGTGGCGTTTTGTGAATTACCTTACGGGCCGCGCCGGAATGCGCGCACACATGGAAGTGATGGGCCGCGGACCGGCTCGGCGATCGGTATACGAGGAGTATCAAGCGCTCTACCCCGATCGAAGCACGATTTATCACCTCATCGGGATGATGGAGGCGCATGTCAGTCCGGAGACGTTGATGATCAAGGCCGGAGAAGCGCGGCCGCTCATTCGCGGCGCCGTGCGGGCGTACGTCGCTACCAATACAAAGACGCCAGAACAGGCAATCGGGGAGATTGCCGATGCGGTAAGGGCCCTCTACAACGATCTGTGACGGGCGGCGGAGACACCAGCTAATCTGATTATGAAAGGAGTCAAGCGATGAAAGGCTATGTTCGCATCTTACTGGTATGGTCGCTTGCGGCGTTGTTTTCTGTTTCGCTCTTGGCAGTAGCTCAGGCCGACCAGTCATCGGTCAACTTGCTAACTCCTAACCAGGCAACGATTGAGTGGGACACCGGCGGATTTCGGCCCGCTACGGGAGGCGGCACCCAGCCTGCGGTGACACAAGACACCAGCCGAGCGTGGGAAGGAAGTGCCAGCCTGCATGTGAAGGGCGACGGCAGCGCGACGCGCCAAGGCATTTGGATGGCGTCGACATTCGTGCCGGATCATCGTGCAAGCTACACGTTTTCCGGGTACATCTACGGTGAGGCGGGCACCGAGGTGATGGTGACCTACGAAGAAAAAGGCGCCAACGGTGCCGGCGTCGTCATCGAGCACACGAGTGACGTCTTCGTTCTCACTGGCGAGTGGCAGCGGTTTACGTTCACCGCCGACATGGTGGCGGGCGACAGTCTAGGGGTCACGGTAAGGCACATGAAGGCGGAGCCCTTTGAGTTTTGGCTGGATGGCTTGCAACTCGAAAAGGGCGACTCGGCGAGTGCGTGGCAGGCGCCGATCCAAGGCAAAAACCTCTTGACGTTCAACCAAGCCACGGTTGAGACCGACACCCGCGGCTTTGTCCCTGCGACCGGCGGAGGGCGACCCACGTGGTTGGCTCGAGATGTCCAGCAGGCATGGGAGGGAGAAGCGAGCCTCCACATCGAGGGCGATGGTTCTGCCGTCGGACAGGGCGTCTGGATGTGGCCGGCGTTTTTGCCGGACACGCGCGGCGTTTACACCATCTCCCTCTACGTCAAGGGTGAGGCGGGCGATGTGTTTTACCTCACAGCCGAGGAAAAAGGGGACATGGGAACCGGACTCGCTCGCGCAGTAAACAGTGAGCCAGTGGTCTTGACCGGCGGATGGGATCGCCTGAGTGTGACGATTCGGATGGAGGAAGGCACTCGGCTCAACCCCGTCTTGCGCCACGCGACGGACGAGCCATTCAACGTCTGGATTGATGGAATCCAAATCGAACAAGGTCCGACAGCGACGGAGTGGGAAGCGCCGCCGCGATACTGAGAGCGACGCTACACAACTGATTGATCTTAAATCCCCTGCTGACTTGGGTCTTGCCCGCCATGATAATGTTCGGGGAGGGCAAAGTCGGCAGGGGATCGCTGCTCAACCCCTTTTAGTGACCCTTCACGACACGCCCACCCCACCTCCCC
>CAYRIY010000166.1:0-4710 GCA_964424335.1 uncultured Clostridia bacterium | reverse complement strand
CGGCTCGTCATTCGCAAGCGGCTCCAAAGCACCGACGAAGAGAAGGCAAAGGAGATTGCCGCTGAGATCGTCGACCTCTCAACCGAAGACGGCGATCTGCGGGCGGTGGTGCGCCACGTCCGAAATGCCTCCGTCTCCATGGAGCTGTGGCTGCCCAAGGAGAACAGGGCGTCGCTCGACGTGCGATCCGAGAACGGCTCGATTCGCGTCGAAGGCGTGCGGTGTCGGGAGGCAATCGTCGCCACGACGAACGGTTCGGTCAATGTGAGCGGTGTCGCGGCGGATCGTGTCTCGACGCGAACGACCAACGGAAAGATTGCCTGCGCCAACATACGAGCGCAGCGCGCTGAGGCCAAGACGACAAACGGGAGCGTGAGTTGGGGCGGAGTTGCGCAGTCCGGTGAGATCCGCACGGTCAACGGCACCGCTCGTCTCGATCCGAAGCCCCCAGAAGCTTCCGAGGACGGCTCCTCGCTTTCGGAGCGGACGTCCGAATACGATGTGAGCACCGTAAACGGAAGCGTCCACGTGGAACTTCCCGACGACGACGAAATGGGCGTGTCGGTAGTTGCCCACGGTCGGTCGGTGCGCGCCGACGGAGAGAACAATCGCATATCGTTTGACGGAAGCAGCAAAGGAGAGCGCCGAGGCGAGACGCCGGGCTACGATACGGCTCCAAAGAAGATCGATCTCAAGCTTCGCACGGTAAACGGGTCGATCCGCGTGAACGCGAAAGGCAAGGGCGCTCCCGCAGATGAAGGAGGCGAGCCCGATTCAAAGTGAGCGGATCCAAATCCTGAAGATGCTCGAGGAGAGCAAGATTACGACCGAAGAGGCGATCAAGCTCCTCGAGTCCATCGAGGAAAACGAGCGGGGGCCCGACCTACCGAAGGTTCGCCGGACCTTGCGGGTGCGCGTGGAAGAGGGCGGGCAGGCGAAGGTGAACGTGAAGCTCCCCGTGAGCCTGGCGAAAGTCGCCCTCAAGATCGCTGCGAGCCTCGACAATCGACTGAGCGACATCGATGTGGACGAGGTCGTGCGCGAGATCAGCTCGGGCGCCCTGGGCCCGCTGGTCGAGATCGAGCACGAAAAAGACAAAGTCATCGTGACGGTCGAGTAGCTATGGACGCTTGCCCACGATGCGATCCCGTTATTGCGAGCCGCCGACTCACCCGCATTCAAGCGGAGGGTCGGCGGCTTTCGTCTTGACTCTTGCGATCGGGCTGGTTACGCTCTTTAGTGTTTGATTCCCATTCGTGTTACATAACTTGGATGTGCCTTGCGCCAACGATGAAGCCGCAGCGCTTTTCTCGGCCAGGCACACGGATGGTGGTGCGCAATCGTTGTTGGATCGTGAGATGGTTCGATCAGACGGCCCGGTGGAGCGGCCGCGCCTCATCGCTGTGGATGTCGATGACACTCTGCTCGAAGGGGACCTAACGCTTTCGGAACTTTGCGCGGACGCGCTAAAGCGGGCTATGGAGGCCGGCGTGCACGTCGTCCTTGCGACGGGGCGCATGTACCAGTCCGCATTGCCATATGCAAGGCAGCTTGGCCTCGATGGCTACCTCATTGCATACAACGGCGCGCTCGTCCGCAAGATTGACGGCGAAACGCTCTGGCACAGGCCGGTGCCCAAGGAGCACGCTCTAGAAATGGTCGACGCCGCCATGGAGGAAGGCTACTGCCTCAACCTGTACCTCGACGATGAGTTGATCGTCGAGACGTTGGACGACGAGCGGGTGACGTACTACCTCGGCATCGCAGGCGTCAAGGCGCATCCGGTTGGCGACCTCAAAGCGGCGCTCGAGGGCGGGGAGCCCACCAAATGCCTGCTCGTGGGCGATGCGGAGCGCGTGCCGAGCACCATCGCCAAGCTGCAAGACCGATTCCCCGACCTACAGATCTCCCGCTCCAAACCAAGGTTTATCGAAGTGACCCAAAAAGGGGTGCGCAAAGACGCAGCGCTCAAGGCGGTTGCCGAGTCCATGGGCGTGCCGATGAGCTCCGTGATGGCGGTGGGCGATGGCGAAAATGACGCCACCATGCTCGCAGCCGTGGGGTGGGGCGTTGCTGTGGCCAACGCGAGCGCCGGCCCCAAGGCGGCGGCGGACTACGTCACCAACGCCGAGCGCGGCCTTGGGGTGCATGAAGCAGTCGAACGGTTCGTCCTCGGGTCGTAAAACGGCGCGAACTTTCGATGCCGGCCGTTTGGAGCAAGCCTTCCATTTCCGTCTACAACTGCCAAAAGGGCAACGCTCACCGTAGAAGAAATCAAACACTGCCTCGGACCGGAACCCTTTGAAATCGAAGATCTAGCGGTCTTTGGTCATCCGCCTCCCGCCTGGAAGAAGTTGCGTGGCGGGAGGTGGGAGGGAACTTCGGCGCAGGCACGAAATGCGTAATCGCTCGAAACTAACTTATGTTAGTTTGTAGGGCGACTCGTGCGAAGGGTTTGGCGTCAACCAGGAAAGGAGGTGTGAAGGTTCCCCGGTTGCCGCATGAATCCAACGTACGAGGTAGGCGTGGATCAGTCGAACGCATCGCAGCCCGGAGTCGGTCGCGAAAAGTCGGGTGAGGAAACATGGAGACTCAAACGATGAGCCGCATCGACCCCAGACAAAGCACACGATGAAGCACTGGACCGCAGCTAGTCCTACCACGCCGAAGACAACAGTGAAAACGCAGCTATCATCGCAGCTAGGGGGAACTAGACAACTATGAAGAGAATCGCAGCAATGCTCTCGGCAGCGCTCGTCCTCTCACTTGCCGCGCCGGCTTTCGCGGCGGTCGAGTTTGGCGGGAAGCTTGCCACTGAGTTCGAACTGCACAAGGTGGCCGACGAGTGGGTCATCGACGGCAAGACCGGACTCGAAATCGAAACCGAAGTGAGGGCGGAAGGCGGCGACCCCATCAAGGCCGTCGTCGAGCTCTCGCCGTGGCGCTTTGAGTCGGGCTTCGACGATGACGGAGATCCCGAAGATCCGTTCGAGAATCCGCCTTCGCTCATTGCCCTTTCGGACCTCTCGATCAAGAAGGCATGGATCGAGACCCAAGGCGCCTACTGGAACGGCGGGCCGGCCGTCAGCACCCGCCTTGGCGATGTCGACGTCAAGTGGAACGACTACGTCGGCTACCTCGATGAGCGTCGAGGAATCACCGTGCAAGGACTGCCCGTCGGTCCTTCCTCGGTGAGTGCGTTCTACGCCTGGGACACCGATGACGACACCCGTCCGTACGGAGTCTCCGCCTCCGCCAACATCGAAGGCGTCGACCTGAGCGGGATCTTGGTCCGCAAGGCCGACGAGACCAACTACGCCTTCGGCGCCGGGATGAGCGTCATGCCCGGCATCGACGTAAAGGGCGCTCTGGCGCTCGACGGGCAGAGCAAGATGCTCTACAGGGCCGAGGCTACGGCCGACGGCCTTATCGAGGGCGTCAAGGTGACTGCCGCGTACCGACATGCCGACGAGGACTTCCGGCCGGCGTACACCATCCCGGCCGAAGATGAGGACGGAGATACGATCGGTACCGGGCACGACATCGCCGATCGGAACCACGAGGACAACGTGAACTACGACCTGCGCACCGGCTTTAGCGTCAGCGCTGAGACCACGCAGAGCGGCGTTCACATGGTGGCAAGCTACGACCAGCCCACTGAAGTGGCCAAGTTCAAGGCGGACACCGAAGTCCAAGGGTTCAAGCTCGCTGGCGAGGCCAAGATGCGGTCGGGCAAGGTCGAAAAGACCGAGCTCGAGGTCGGCAAGAACCTCGCTCTCGCCGGGTTTGACGTCGAGACCAACTACAAGGCGGTCATCAAGCCTGGCAACGACGTCGAGCACAAGATCTCCGCAGAGTCCAAGACGGACCTCATCGCCCAGCTCCAAGGCCTCAGCCTTGCAGGTGAGGTCAAGCTGGTCGGCAGCGACGTCTCCTGGAACACCAGCGCCAAGTACACGGCCCCGAACGGCCTGAACCTCGGCGCCAAGTACGACTCTGTCGAGGGCGCATCGGCCACGGCCGGCGTCAAGGTAGAGTTCTAAGACTCGACCCTCAAAGCTCGAGCTTCGAGCTGCCGCGTCGGTACAAAGCACAGTCCCGCCCGCTACCGCCCGTGCAAAGTAGGGGAAACCCGAGCAGTAGCGGGTGGGCAAGACAGACCAAAAAGGCCGTCCCTTTAGAGGGGCGGCCTTTTTTGACATCGCTCGCGAGGAAAAAGTTACGAAGAAAGGGAGGAGGTTGAATAAAATGCGTCGAACCCGCCTCAAGAACTCAAATACTCTTGCCGAAGAAATAGCATGGCCGATCGGTAGATGGGGTCCATTGTGTTACATACGCCTTGACGATCCCGCGGACGGTCATGGAGAATATGGATGTTGAAAAGCGCTTCCAATGCCTCCAATGATTGGAAGACTTGCGGCAGGAGTTGTTTGTGTGTGGTCATCCGTATCTCGACCGGATTGAAAGGAGGTGCACGTCCCCCAAACACCGGCATCGAGCACACGGGTTGATCCGGGAGGATTGGACGGACCAAGGTGCGACGTCAGGCGGAGGAAACTTGGAGACTCTGCATGCCAAAAGCCCCTGGGCAGTTCCATACCCCTCCCAATATAGTAAGGCATGGAAGAAACAGAGGGGGATACAAATCCAAATGAAAAAGCTGGTTGTACTACTCAGCCTCGTGCTGGCGCTAGCGCTTGCCGCGCCTGC
>CAYRIY010000165.1:0-4747 GCA_964424335.1 uncultured Clostridia bacterium | reverse complement strand
TTGAAACCTCTGGTACACGTCGACTTCGCTCTTGGGATCGAGCGCGGCCGTCGGCTCGTCGAGGACGATCAGGGCGGCGTCACGCATGAACGCCCGGGCAGTGGCCACCTTTTGCCACTGCCCACCCGATAAGTCGCGGCCGCCGAACGTGGGGCCGAGCATCCATTCGTACCCGCCTTGTAAGGCATCGACCAGTTCCGCGGCCCCGCCCCGGCGTGCGGCGCTTTGAATCGCTTCGAGATCCTTCAGACGCTCGAGATCGCCAAAGCCGATGTTCTCCCGCAGCGTCAGGTGGTACGCGACGAAGTCCTGAAAGACCGCGGACATGTCGGTCCACAAGGAGCTCCGATCGATTGCGGCAAGTGACCGATCGCCGTACCGAATCGTCCCCTCGCTCGGCTCGTAAAGCCCGAGGAGCAGCTTGACGAGCGTCGACTTGCCGGCGCCGTTCTCGCCGAGCAGCGCAACTTTCTCGCCCGGCGCAAGTGAGAACGTAATGGACTTGAGCGCGGGCCGTTCGGATCCGGGATACTTAAAGGAGAGGCCGTCGACGGCGATCTGTTGCGGCCGCGCCCGTGTAAGGGCAACCGCCGCCGGTTTTGTCGGAGGCGAAGTCTTCGGATGCGAAGTCTGTTGTGCCATGCCGACCATAGATTGGCCTGACGTAGTGCGCACTTCAGGCTGATCCAAAAAGCCGAGGACGTCGTTTGTGAAATGTGTGAGGTCGCCTTGGATCCATCCGATGCGCCGAATGGTCCACTCCCATTCCGACTGCATGCGCAAGACGGCGTAGATGACGGCGACGGCATGGCCTACGCTCACATGCCCTGACCCGACCGACGATACCAATATGGCAAGGCCAAGACCAAACGTGAGAATCGGCAGCGTCTCGGTGAGGCCGACGAGCAGGCGCTGCCGGGCCCGCTGCCGCCACGCCTCGGCGCGCAACGAGTTGTGCAGAGCGGACCAGCGCTCGGTCAACACGGGGCCGAGACCAAACAGGCGGACCTCCTTGGCCGCCTCTCTCGCGGTAAGAAGGCCAGCAAGGTAGTGGAGGAGGCGGGTTTTCGGTGTATTCCGTTCCACCAGGGAGTACCTGTCGACGTTGTGCTTGTTTTGGATATGCAGCACCGGAAGGCCGGCGCCTAAGATCAGCGCAGGTATGAGCCAATGTGCTCCGGCGCACACCCAGACCAATCCTGCGAGCATCACGAGCGACTCCCCGACGCGGATGATCTCAAAGAGCAAGTTGCTAAAGTCGAGTCCCATCTGATCGTTGGCCCGGTGCAGCCGGTCGTAGTGCTCCGGTGTCTCAAAGTGTGCGAGCGGCGCCTTGGAGGCCTTCTCGAGGATGCGCCCTTGAATGTAACGGTTCATGTCCTCTTCGAGCCGCACTTCGCACCACTCGCCTGCGTGCGCCGCCATGCTTCCCGCAACCCGAATCACTACGAGGAGCGCGACCCAAGGCACGAGTCCTAGGACCGCAAGTCTTCCGTTGACGCTCTCCACGTCTGTTGTTCCCTCGAGGAAGAGCGCAGCGGCCGCCTCGTCGACCAGCAGCGCGGTCGCCCATAGCTCCGCGGCGGGAACCGCCGCGACGGTAAGTGAGACCAAGGCCGTCGCCGGCGCGAGCGCGGGCGCTGCACGCAAGGCGATGCCCACGAGGCGGGCGCCGCCGCGGATGAGGTTTGCGCCAAACATCCACCGATTTGCGGTCACGATTTGCCTCCCCTCGGGCTACCTGACTCTCGCCCACCCGTCTGAAAGTGCGTTCACCCAGGCCGGTCGCGCTCATATTCCGACCGGGTTACGATGCGTCGGTGTACCACTGAGCCTGCAAAGCAAAGAGCGTCGCGTACTCACCGCCTCGCCGGACGAGTTCATCGTGGGTTCCGGCGTCTATGAGGCGGCCATCTTGGAGCACCAGGATGCGATCGGCCAGCCGGGCTGTTCCGATGCGGTGCGAGATGAGGAACGACGTCCTCCCTTTCGCAAGCCGCTTGAATTCTTCAAAAACCCCTACTTCGGCCCTCGGATCGAGGGACGCGCTGGGCTCGTCCAGCACCAATACTTCGGCATCGCGCATCAAACAACGCGCCAGCGCAACCTTCTGCCACTCGCCGCCGGAGAGCTCTGTTCCGCCAAACGCCTTGCTCAACATGGTCTCGTATCCATCGGGCAATGCGGCTGCGAGCTTGTCCGCCCCGCTCATCGACGCGGCCCGAACGATCCGCTCCATGTCGGCTTTGGCCGAAACATCGCCAAAGCCGATGCTCTCCCGCAATGTGAGCTCAAGCTTGAGAAAGTCTTGAAAGATGGCGCTCATGTTGCGACGCAGGTCCTCCTCGTCGAGGCGCTCGAGCGGGATCCCGTCAAAGAGGATGCGCCCCCTCTGGGGGCGGTACATGCCCATGAGCAATTTGACGAGCGTGCTTTTTCCCGCCCCGTTGCGCCCCACGAGCGAGATCGTCTCACCCGGTGCGACGTGAAAGGTAACGCCCTTTAGCACCCAATCGTCCCCGTTCGGGTAGCGAAACCACACGTCCTCGAATCGAATTCCGTCCGCAAGCGGCGCCGGAAATCGCACGGAGCCGCGGGCGGCACTTTCGACCGGTCGATCGAGAAATTCAAAGAGGTTTTGCGCAAAGAGAGCGTCTTGAAAGAGATTGCGAACACCGTACAGCAGTGATTCGACGGAACCTTGAAACTCGACGATCACGCGCAACATCATCACGTAGTATCCGATAGTAAACCCGCCGCCTGCGATCAAAGCGGCGAAGGCGACCGCAGCGACTCCGAATGAGACCGCAACCAGCGCATCGGCGGCGACGCCCGCCCTCGCCTCCCTGCTCGCGTCGAGCAGGGTCTCCCGCTTCCACGCCTCCTGATGCTCCGCCCAGCGGTCCACGAAGTGGCCGCCGAGTTGAAAGAGTCGGACCTCCTTCGCGGCCGCTTTTGAAGATACGAGCCCACGAAAGTAGGAGAGCCGACGTCGCGTGGGCGTCAATGTGTCGTAATCAAAGATGTAGCGCTGCCTCGCCCTGGTCATCTTAAACCACGCCGAAGGAACGGCCGCGGCCAACACGAGCGCCGCCGGCAACCAATGCGCGGTCGCAAGCGCCACCAAAAACCCGGTGGCCGTCGTCACGTCTTGGATCATTGAAAGCGCGTCGGAGTAAATGTTGACAAGGCGCGTGCCAAGGCTTTGGTTCGCCCTCTGGAGCGCTTCGTATGACTCCTCCATTTCGTAAAACGCCAGCTCTGACCGGTACGCTTTCTCAAGCAGCTCATAGCGGAGTTTGTGGGAAACTTCCTCCCGCAGCCCATCTTCTACGTGCTCCGCAAGGAGGCGCGTCCAGTTGCGCAGGGCCATCATGAGCGCGAGAAGCGCCAGGGTGCCGTACGCCGATCCGCTTTGGCCCCCAGCGGTGATGACCTCGGAAAACGCATCGATCAGGCGACCGGTGAGTACGACTTCGGCCACCGGGATCAAACCTAGGGCAAGCGTGAGCAGAGCAAGCAACAGCGCTTGAAGCCTGCCGATGCTCCACAGAAGTTGAAGAAACCGGACCGCGTTCGCCAGCGGCCGGATATCACGTATCCGAATGGTCTCTTCATTGTTGAAAGACGGCACGGAACTACACAAACCTCCGATATTTCCGGCGATTCAAAGGCCAGGGCTACTGGGGAGCCCTGGCGCCTATTAATCGATTCACCAACACTGGATCACACGGGGCGCTCCAACAGCCACACCCTCATCTCGCCCGGGCCTCGATTGTCCCAAACGCAATACGGGACGGCCTTGAGCGATATGGGCCGCATACTTTGGGGCGCCGGTGTGTATAGATCGCCGTCGTGCGCTTCATCCTCGATCACGAGGGCGTCTCCGGTCACGACCGCGACGCCGCCAAGCAGGTCGGGGCGGTACTCGGCCTCGAGCCTGCTCGATTGGGGCACTACGATCCGGGTGAGCGGTCGAACGGGGTTGTCCACCTCTTCGAGGCAATAGACCACGGGCCCGCGCTGGAGCGCAATCTTGCCGTTCAACATGCGCACCTTGGGATTTGCTCGGATTCGCTCGACCGGCATGGCAAGGGAGATCGAAATCGCATCGCCCGGACGCCACGTTCGATCGAGCCTGAGGTACCCTTTATCCGGAGCCCCATCGATCAATTGGCCGTTGACTCGGACCGTCGCACTGCGGCACCACCCGGGAATCCTCACGAACACGGCAAACGCATGCCCTTCCGTCGGCTGCAACGGGGCCGCCTCGCCTCCGACCGATTCGATGCGGATCTCGACATCGCCGTCCCACGGGTACCGTGTCGCTTGCGCAAGCAGGACATCGCGGCCCTTGACCCGGACTCGCCCCTCTCCCTCGCCGTAGAGGTGAACCCAAACGCCGTCGTCCGACGTCGAGTAAAAGTACTGACCTACGCTCGCAATCATCCGGGAGATGTTGCCCGGACAACACGCGCAGCCAAACCACTCCTGCCGGTGGTGCTTACCCAAGCTTGCCAGCGGGTTTTCATAGAAAAAGCGGTCGCCCGAGAGCGAAACTCCGCTCACCGTTCCGTTGTAAAGCGCCCGCTCGAGGCAGTCGGCGTACCGACCGTCACCCGTCAGTTGGAGCATGCGGTGATTCCAAAAGGCAAGGCCGATGGCGGCGCACGTCTCGCAGTACGCGCTCTCCTCGGGCAGGTCGTAATGAAAGGTGAAGCCCTCGTTCGTCCGGGATTGACCGATC
>CAYRIY010000164.1:0-4849 GCA_964424335.1 uncultured Clostridia bacterium | reverse complement strand
GTGGCAAGAGCATCCAAGGTCGGCGCTTGCTGAAAGGACCTTTCCCAATGAACAAGAATTGACTGTTAATTATAGGCGATGTAGAGAGTCCCCAGGAGGCGAGGCCTTTGTCGAGCGAATTACTGCTGTGCGTTGTGTTCGCTTTGCTCGTGTTCGTTTGGGGAAGCGGGACCGCCAAGGCAATTGTGCCGGACTCCCCGATCGACGGCGCCCTCCTCGAAAACCGCGCTTTGCGCGTGGTAATCGACGGCGACAACGGGGCAATCGTCTCGGTTTTTCACAAGAAAAGCGGAATCGAGCTGATCTCAAACCCTGCCGCCGCAAGAGCACGGCCGCCGTGGGAGCTTTTCCTTGGCCGGGGCGATGCGCCGCACACAGACTTTATCCGGTTTACACTCGCCCGGGACAGCGAAAGCGCCGTGACGTTGACGTGGAGCGTCGAACCGGACCTCACCATCGTCGCAACGATCGAACTGCCACCCGGGGATGAGCCACTCCTCCTCTACTCCCAGGTAGAGAATGCGACAAGCCATGAAGTGGCAAGCCTCACGTTTCCGGTGATCCGCGGAATCAGAGCTCTGCAAGCAAGCGGTCAAGACGACTACCTCGCACACCCGATCGTCACTGGTTTTCTCTTTCGCAATCCCAATCTGCTTTTCTCCATCGGCGCACCGTGGGGTGTGCGCCATGCCCGCTATCCGAGCGGAGAAGGCGCTCCGATGCAGTTCATGGCGTACTACACCGATGGCGTCGGGGGCTTTTACTTCGGCGCGCACGATCCACACCTGACGATGAAGGAGATCGACTTTTACTTCGAGCCGAGGGCACCGGGCGTGATGCCTGGGCTCGTAGCCTCCTTTCGCCATTGGAACTGGGACCGGGCGCCAGTGAGAGACTTGCACCTAGACTATCCAATCGTGATCGCCCCTCTGGAGCGGGGCGACTGGTACGAGGCGGCGGAGCGCTACCGGGAGTGGGCGGAGCGCCAAGCTTGGGTGCGTCGAGGCAAGCTGAGGGACCGCACTGACGACCAGACCGCTCGTTGGCTAAACGAAGAGGTGGGTCTCAGTACGTTCGGAGCCAAGGGCAACCAGTGGAACCCAGCCTTTTTTGAACGGCTCGCGCACGACCTCGAGACCCCGATCTTTCACATTCTCTACGGCCAGCCGATCCCAAACGGCGGCAACCTTCACCAGGACAATCTCTCCCAAATCCGGGCGCACGGCGGCCGGTTCAGTACATTTGAGAACGATATCTTAGTGCCCCTTGGCGCTCCCGACTTCAACAGGTCAGCGCAAATCGAGCCGTACCAGGAGATCAATTGGGGCAGTTGGCGGGCGGCCTGGATGGACCCGACGACGGAGTACATTCAAAACCGGCAAAAGCGGCGGGCCGAGCTCTTGATGCAGGCGTACGCCCCCGATGCGTTTTACTACGATATCAGCACGAGCTTTGCGCCGATGGGGTGCCTTGACCCCACGCATGAGCACGAACAGCTCGGTTATGGACGCTGGATGGTCCACGCCTACCAGGAGTTTCACGCGCAGGTGCGCGAAGCGGCCATGGCGGCGCGCATGACGACGTCGGATGTGCGCTACCTGCCGATGGGAACCGAAGGCATCCATGAGGGCGCTCTCATGAGCCTCGACTTCTACCAAGCGAGGGCGACGGCGTACCCCGCGTCCTTCGACTTTGAAGGACGGGAATTTGGGTCGTGGATCGCCAGTGGGGCGGCAAGGAAGATTCCGATGTTTACTTACGTCTATCACGAGTACGGGGGTATCCGGCTCGACGGTTGGGGTCACCTCTCGGATGAGGAAGGCGACTACGCCTACGCCGTCGCAGCTAGAACGGCGCTCTGGGGCGGCATCTACCAGTTGAACTACGAGTTTCGATCCTTTGAGAGTCCGGCAAGTTCCGAGAAATTGCGGTTTATGCAGGAGATCGCGCTCGCACGGACGGGATACGGCCGAGCGTACCTGGCCTACGGGAGAATGCTCCCCGCGCCCCGGTTCGACGTCGACGAAATCGAGCTCGAGTACCGAGTGCGAAATCTGCCCTTTGGAATCGAGGAGCGAAGCGGTAAACAGCGAGTTCCGGCGGTAATCGCATCTGCATGGCAGGGTGCGAGCAATCATGCGGCGTTCTTCTTTGTCAACGTCGACACCCGCCCCCGAACGATCGAATGGGACTTCAACCCTGATCTATACGGCTTGGATTCCACTAATCTCCAGCTTAAGACTCAGATTGGCGGCGAAATCGTCCCGAGCCCAAGTTGGGATGGCACCATACGCCTCACTCTTCCTCCCCGGCGCGTCGTCATGGTTGAAGCGAGTCTATAACGCCCCGCACGACTTGCGCACTACGAGCGTCGGCTGGAGTATCACGGTTTCGAGTTCAGTCGGCCCTTCGCCCGCCAGACGGTGAAGCATGATCTCCATTGCCCTCCTTCCAATCAAGGTCGGGTTTTGGACCACGGCCGTGAGCGGGGTTTCGAGCAGGTTGCCGAGTTCGAGGTCGTCGAAGGCAGCGACGGCGACGTCGTCGGGAATGCGACGGCCCAGTCGCTTGAGGTCGGCTAAGACCAGTACCGTCACGACGTTGTTGGTCGTAAAAATCGCCGTTGGAGGCTGGTCTAGGTCCAAAAACTCTTTGACGACGCCCAGCCCGTGTTCCCAGTCGCGCACCTTGACCAACTCAGAGCAAGATGGAATGCCTGCCTCCTCCAGCGCCTGCGCGTACCCTTGAAATCGTTCTCGGTGAACACTCTCCCGTCCCGTGCCGAGCACGATCCCAATGCGGCGGTGTCCGAGATCGATCAGGTGACGGACCAGCTCCCTTGCGCCTTGGACGTGATCGCTGCGCACGCAGTCTGCATTGATACCCGGCGCTACCCGATCGACAAGCACAACCGGGCATGTGATGGAGTTGGCCAACCGGTGTTCCTGATCCCATGGCACACTACTCGCTAAAAGGATTCCGTCGACCCGCTGCTCGACTAAATCTTGCAGGTAATCGCACTCGGATTCAAAATCGCCGCCGGTATCGCAGACGATGACGCGCCGCTCCGATTGCTTCGCAGCCTGAGTCACGCTCTGGGCAACCGCCCCAAAAAAGGCGTTCCGTATATCCGGCACCACCAACCCGATAGTGCCAGTCTTCAGTTTGACCATACTCCGCGCCACGGCGTTCGGCACATAATTGAGCTCTGCTGCGGCCTCGAGGACGCTCCTTCGGGTTTCCTCTTTCACCGAACCGTAGTTTCCCAGCGCCCGACTGGCTGTGGCTACCGAGACGCCGCTCCGCCTTGCAACGTCCTTGATTGTCGCTGGAACGGATGGGCGATGTATGTGCTTGTCGACCATGAACAAACCTCCGACAGTCCATTCGACTTTCTTGAGAACGTTCTCGCCGCCTGTGGACCCACCGAAAGCGCGGGCAGCCGCCCGCCCCCCGCATGGCCAGCGGTAACCGGCAGCGGAAGACGGGCGCAACGCTTAGTAGCCTTGTCAATCGATTTGGAAGATCGCGGCGTTGGTCCATTCATCGACGCGCATCGCGGCATTAACTGCGGGTTGCCGGCCTTCCATGACATCGTGAATCATCGGGTTGAAGGCGTTGGCAACGTAACTTCCCCAATCGACCAGGACCGGCAAGTTATTGGCGTACTCTGAAGCGCTGAAGAAGAGCCAAGCCCGCTCCGTATGAGGCTCGGAGTCGACAAAGGCCTCAACCGCCGAGCGGGTCACGGGGACAAACAGTCCTGATTCAGCATAGACGGTCTGCCCCTCGTGCCCCGTGAGGAACTTGACGAGGCGCCAGGCCTCCTCGGGGTGCCGAGTCGTGCGAAAGATTCCAAGTCCCGTTGTCCCTAGGTCGGACATCCCCGTCTTTCCGTTTGGTCCGACGGGTAGAGGAGCCACGTCGAAATCGACGCTCGTCGAGGTAAACCAAGGCACAAACCAGTGGCCGCCTATGCCCATGCCAAGCTGGCCTTCTGCAAATCGGGCCGGAGTGTCAAACTGCACCCGCTCCGGCCAGGTGGGAGCGACGCGGTACTCGAGCCAGAGGTCAGCGTAGAACTGAATTGCCTCGACCATGTTGGGGTTGTTCATTGTCGAGCGGGTAGGATTCAACTGATTGTCGAACCACTGTCCCCCGTTGCTCCAGCCCCAAAGCATCATGCTGAGCTGCGTCCACCACATGTCTCCGTAACCGTAGTGGGTGACGTTCTGGTCTGCCCCGGAGGTCCTCGTCATTTTTTGGGCGTAGTCGAGGAACGTGCTCCAGTTCCACGACGTGTCGCTCCAATCGTCCGGCGGCTCGGAAAGCCCCGCTTCCGCTACCAGGTCCTTGTTGTAAAACATGACCACGGCGGCGTTCTGCTCGGGCAGGACGTATTGCTTCCCGTCCCATTCGAATGTCTTGACGAGCGGGGTCAACACTTGCTGTGACAAGTACTCCGCAAAATCCGGATCGCGCTCGATGAATTGGTTGAGATCCAGATAGGCGTCTTTCGCCGCGAACTGGGCAAAGTCGAGCTCCCACTCCATCCCGACGTCAGGAGACGTACCGGCCGCCAGGTTGGTCAAACGCTCGGCCGTGCCGCCGAGCAGCAACTCCAACTCGACTTTGATGTCGGGGTTTAGCCTCTCAAACTCCTCGATTGCCCGCTTGCGGGTCTCAAACTCCTCCGCATTGGCTCCGACGACCATGCGAAGCACGACAGGCTCTTGGGCCAAAGCCATCCCGCCAATGACCATGCTTGCCACGAGGATACATACGGCGATCAGCAACCTTCGGGTCGACATCGTTCAAGCTCCCTCCTATTTCGCCAAAGTTCCTAAAA
>CAYRIY010000163.1:0-4878 GCA_964424335.1 uncultured Clostridia bacterium | reverse complement strand
CATTTTGCTGCGCTCAAGAAGACCGGCGCATCCTCTTTGAGGAGCTGGCCAGGGAGTATAGTGAACAGACCCCGGGTGTGCATGTGCAGGCGATCTATCCCGGTGGAAGTTACCCTGCGACAATCCAAACGTGGATTGCAGGCGGGACGCAAGTTGACGTGATGTGGACCGGTCAGAACATGTGGGCTTTTCCCTTTGAGCCCATCGACGATCTCGTCGATGCAGGCGGGGACATTCGCGCCGTAAACCCTTCGATGCTCAAAAGCGGCGAGTGGTTGGGTCACCAAGTCGTGATCCCGTACGGCGCCAACACGCACACATTTGCGTACAACACGGCGCTCTTTGATGAGGCGGGGCTGACATACCCAACTAGTGATTGGAACTGGAATGAAGCGATCGAGATCGCCATGAGGCTCACCCGGGACACCAACAACGACGGCGTACCCGAGCAATCGGGCCTCCTTCCGTATAGCACCGCCGTCTTCCCCAGCTTTCTCAATTACGGCGGACCATCGTACTCCGAGGACGGACGCGTGCTGGACCTCACCAATCCGGGCGCCGTGGCAGGAGCCGATCTTTACGTCAATATTACCAAGCGGCTGGGCATCGCTCCTGCGAGCGGAACCGAGGTAGCCTGGCAGAATGGCAATATCGCCATGCAGCAAATCGGCATCTTTAACGTCCCCAGTATGCGCGTGGGCGATCTGTCTTGGGATATCGCGCCGCTGCCCGCTCTCATCGTGGAGGGTGAACGACGCACCAGCACCTTTGTCTCCATGGAGGCTTGGGGAATCAACCGGCTCAGCCAACACAAAAGCGAAGCGCGCGCCTTTGTCCGCTGGCTCTTTAGCCCGGAAGTGATGGCGAGGATTGGTGCGTCGGGAATCGTGATCCCGACGTCATCGTATGGATACGCATCGTTCTTGAGCCAGGATCCGCCTCCCGCCAACCTTCAAGCCTTCATCGACTCGTTCGCATACGGACACCAGCAGATTGCGGCGCATCCGGCCGGCGCCGACGTCTGGGCGGCGATCGCCGGGAACTCCCTTTACACCCAATTGATTGACGATCAGGCGGACGTCGGCTCCGTCCTACCCGAGTTGGAGCGCGTGGGTCAGGCTGTACTCGACGAGTATTGGTCCAATCAGTAACGCTGCTCGGTTGCCTGCCGCAGGGACGTTCGGAAATACGGAGGTCATGTGAAGTCGAGGAAGAATTATCGATTTTTCCGGCCCTGGGGAGATACATGACTCAACTTGGAGGGGATACCGATCAATCGATATCGCTTGCTCGTCTTCACGCTGCTTTGGACCTTGATTGCCGCAACTGCCGCCGGCTCTCAGGCGCCGATCACAATTGGGTTGCTGACACCGCTCACCGGCGCCTGGGAGTCCGATGGCCGATCGGCGGCTCAAGCCGTGCAGCTCGCTGTCGACGAAATCAACGCTTCGGGCGGCGTGCTCGGCCGCCCCCTCGAGCTCCTCGTCGAGGACAGCGAGAGCGATGTGTCAGCCGGCGCCGCCGCGGCCCGCAGACTCGCCGATGCCGGCGCCGTCGCCGCCCTAGCGACCTACGGAACGGCCGTCGCAGATCCAGCCGCGAGGATCCTTGACAGCGCCGGCATACTCAACATTTCCTGGGGTGCCTCAGCGGTCTACTTGACGGAGGATCTTGGCCTTGAGCGCTTCTTTCGCATCAACGTGCGCGACGACGTCCACAGCGTCTTTTTCGTACACTTCGCCACCGAGACGTTAGGGGCCTCAAAGATCGCCTTGATGCACGACGGCACGGCGTACGCCCACGGATTGGCCGAAGAAGTTTCGCTCGCCGCGAAAAAGTCGCCCCAGGCTCAAATCGTTCTCGTCGAACAGATACCTTCCGGCTCCCTCGCGACGACCGACAAGTGGGATGAAGAGTATTTGGCGCCGCTTCGGGAGGCGCTCTTGCGCGTCAAAGCTGCCGATCCAGAGGTGTTGTTTTACACGGGATACGCGCCGGAAGCCGCGCAGCTTGTCCGATTGGCACGGGAGATCGGCCTTGAGGCCCGATTTGTCGCAGGCAACGCGGCCATCAACGACTCTTTCTTGGACCACGTCCCTCATGAGATATCGGAAGGACTGATCGTCTCACAGCAAGTGCTGCCGAACGATCTCGACCATCCTGAGTCGAGCCCGTTTGTCCAGGCGTACCTCGACCGATATGGGTCGCTCCCACGCACGCCGTACGCATTCTACGCCGCCGACGCCTTGAAAGTGATCGCCGCTGCGATCCAGACTACAGGATCCACTGACTCAAGCGTACTCGCAAAACACCTCCGCAGCATGGAAGCTTTTCCGGGCGTCACCGGAGCAGTCAGCTTTGACGATACCGGAGATAGGATAAATGGCCATGATCTATATCGGGGATACGTGGTTCGGGGCGGCGAGCTCGTCTTGTATGTCGGAGACGAAGGCGACCAGGGCTTTGCCGACGAATCCTAAGCCAACTAAATCGACGAGTCATCACTATTCGGGGGGTCCTTTTGATGGTTCGGTATGGTTTGCTCGTTCTCACGCTGCTTTGGAGTCTGTTGTCCGCAAGCGCTATCGGGTCGGAGCCGCCAATCAAAATCGGGTTGCTCACACCGCTCACCGGCGCTTGGGAGACGGACGGACAATCGGCCGCTGACGCCCTTAAGCTCGCCGTTGACGAGATCAATGCATCCGGCGGCGTACTTGGCCGATCGCTTTCGCTCCTCGTGGAGGATAGCCAGAGCGATGCGGTGGCCGGTCCTATCGCAGCCGGCAGGCTGATCGACGAGGGAGTAGTCGCCGCGCTTTCGACCTACGGCACGGCTGTGACGGACCCGGTTGCAAAGATGTTCGACGATGCCGCCATCCTAAACATTGCGTGGGGCGCCTCGGCGGTTTATCTGACCGAAGAATTGGGTCTTGAGCGCTTTTTTCGCACCAACGCCAGTGACGATGCACAAGGTGCCTATTTCGTTGACTTTGTAGCTCGGCAGTTGCAGGCGTCACGCATCGCCTTGCTCCACGATTGAACCGCGTACGCACGCGGCTTGGCCGATGCCGCCCATCTCGCCGCATCACATGTCCCGCAGATCCAAATCGTACACGTCGGAGAGATCCAGCCCGGCCCGGCGGCGACCGTCGAACCGTGGGATGACGCTTCCTCGGCTCCGCTACGAGAAGCGCTGGAGCGCGTGAAAGCCGCCAATCCGGAGGTACTCTTTTTCACCGGATACGCTCCCGAAGCGGCGCAGCTTGCTCGGTTGGCAGACGAGATCGGCCTAGATGCCTTGATTGTCGGAGGGGACGCTACGCTCAACGAGGCATTCCTGGACCGCGTCGCTCCGGAGATCTCGGAAGGGTTCATCATCATCCAGCAGGTCTTGCCAAAAGACCTCGCCCACACTCAGGCGATCCCGTTTCTCAAGGCCTACAGTGATCGGTATGGATCGCTGCCGCAAACGCCCTGGGCGCTTTATGCAGTCGATGCACTGCGGGTGACCGTCCAAGCAATTGAAGCCACGGGATCGACAGACTCAAACGTGCTCGCAAGTCACCTACGCACCATGGATCCCTTTCCAGGCATCACCGGTCCGATCAGCTTTGATCATGCGGGAGACCGGACAAACGGCTACGACCTATTTCGAGCCTACGTCGTAAGGGGCGGCGAGCTCGTCCTCTACTCCGCCACCTCCGGAAACTAGGGACATAGCAATACGTGCAGCCGGATTCCCCCGATCGAAGGGAGCGAACGCCGCACGTTGAACTTTATCGACCGCAGTTTGAGACCTACCTGTCACAAGCTGCGGTCTTTTTTTGTCGCAGAATATTGACCGGCGGTCATTTTATTGCATATCATGAAATTGGAGGTCGTTCATGATGTCAAGGGAGGAAAAGAAGCGACAAACTCACGCGAAGCTGGTGGAGTCGGCGCTCGCCGTGTTTAGCGAGCACGGTTTTGAACACGCGACGGTCGAAGAGATCACGCGCAGGGCCGGCGTAGCCAAAGGCACGTTCTTCAACTACTTCCGGACCAAAGCTGACGTCTTGCTGCATGTCGGCGCTGTTCAGGAAGCGTGGATGGCGGGCGAGATCGCCCGCTTGCAGTCGTCTCCGGGCACCCGGTCGGACCAGATCATCGAACTCATGGTCTCCGCAGCCTCCCGACTCGCCCTCACCCGTCCCCTCGTGCGGGCAATGTTCCAGGCCACGCTGCAATCACCGGAGGAGAGCGACATCCAGGTCGCCCACTTCTACCGAGTCGGCGCCGCGCTGATCTCCCTTCTCGAAGACGGACGGGCAAAAGGCGAGCTTTCCCTCGATTTAACCGGGGAAGAGATGGCGCTCCTCGTCATGCAAACGTACTCCTCGGCTCTGATCACATGGTCGCTCTCAACCGGGACGGAAAGCCTGGCCATGCACGTGCGGCGCACGTTTGACGCACTCTTCGACGGTCTTCGACGCCGAAAGGATTAATGGAACAATAGGGGGCCAACGCAAGTGGCGACTGTGGCAACATCGACGAAAGGTCCAAAGGGATCGCTTTTGCTCGGGAACCTAGCCGAGCTCCAAAAGGATTGGCTGGGCACGCTGAGCGCGTGGCAAGAGGAGTACGGGGACTTTGTGCCGGTGCGCCTCGGACCGCGGCCCGCGGCGTTCATCTTTCACCCCGACGACGCAGCGTCGATCCTCATCGACAAGAACAAGCACTTCCGCAAAAACTTCATCATACGCAGAACCCGACCCCTGCTCGGCGATGGGCTGGTCTTGAGCGAGGGCTCCTTTTGGCTCCGCCAGCGCCGCCTTATGCAACCTGCCTTTCACCGAGTCCGCATCGACCTTTACGCGGAAATCATGGCCGAGCGGACGA
>CAYRIY010000162.1:0-5121 GCA_964424335.1 uncultured Clostridia bacterium | reverse complement strand
CCCTTGCGGTCGTCGTCTTTCCCGGGCGGGATCCGATCATGTGCAGGTCACTCCTCTGATAAACCGATTGGCTGCAGTCCCCACTTGCCGCCCCACGGATTTTCATCCGTTTGTGGCTTGGCCGGGCCGACAAGGCCGGGCGGCCAAGTGGGCGACTCCCCTGAAACTGCTTCTCCGGGCGCTATTCGGCCGCGGCGGCGACGGTGTCCTCCGCCGCAAGGTCGCGCTCGTCATGCCCCAAAACCCGTGAAACGGTCACAAATGCGTTGTAGTCGGGAACGCCGGACTGCGGCTCGTAGGCTCCCTTTCGAATCAAAACGTTTCCTTCCGGCCAGTAGACCTGGAGGTTTCCCGGCTTGATCTTGGAGATGAGTACCGTTCCCTCCATTTCGCCGACCGGGGATTTCACCACGACTCTGTCGCCCTCACTCAGGCCCTGGCGAGCGGCGTCCTCCGCCGACATGAAGACGCTGTCGCGGCTTGCGCCCGTGAGGGGATCGCGCCTTCCGTAGACCATGCTGTTGAACTGCTTTCCACGGCGAGTGCTCAATATGAAGTGTCCGTCCGGGATTTGCCGTTCGGGTGGAAGGATCGGCGTAAACTGGCCGCGCCCATCCGGCGTGGGGCAAACGCCGCCGACGCAGAGCAAAGGCCCGCCCCACTGCACCGCGTCACCTTTTTTCCTCAAGTGTTGAATCCCATTGTAATCGGGGACGGTCTTCGCAATCTCGTCTCGTATCGCCTGGGCGCTCGCGAATCGAATTTGATGGGCATCACCGGGTCTGACCCTTGCTGCGAGGTCCGTGAGGATTTCCCATTCCGACCGGGCTTCCGGGATACGCCTGCCCGGAATTTCGGGGCTGAAGTAAATGCGCCGCTCGCTGTTGGTCTCGGTGCCGCCCCCGGGCTGCTCGTAGCGGGTCGTTGCGGGCAGGACCAGGACAGCCTCGCCGGCGTCGAGGAGCGTCGACGTGTTGAGCACGATGTCTTGGTGCACTCGAAGCCGCACCCTTTGCAGCGCCTCCCGCACCCAGCCGGGATCGGGCATCGTCTCCACGAAGTTGCCTCCGATGCTGTAGAGGATGTCCAGTTCGCCCCTGTGGGCCGCAGCGAGCATTTCGCCGGCAACCATTCCTTTGCGTTCAGGAATAGAAAAGCCCCAGACGGACTCGATCTCGGCTTTCTTTGGGTCGTCGACGGCGATTCCTCCGGGCAGATTGCCTGGCGCGCAGCCTACCTCCGCTCCCCCTTGCACGCCGCTATGCCCTCGAATCGGCATCAGGCCGCACTTCTCCCGGCCGAGCATCCCTCTTGCCAGCGCAAGGTTTACGATCGCTTTGACATTGTCGACGCCGAACAGGTGCTGGGTAATTCCCATGCTCCAGACAAAAACGGCGCTCTTGGCCTTGCGGTACATCGTGGCAAACTCGACGATCTCGTTCTTTGCTATGCCGGAGCTGCGCTCGAGTTCGTCCCATGTCTGGTCGGCCAGCGCCGCCTTAAGCGCCTCAAAACCGCTCGTGTGTCGGTCGATGAATTCCTCGTCGACCCACCGCTGCTCGATCATGTACTTTAGAACGCCGTTGATAAAGGCGATGTCGCCGCCCGTATGCACCTGAAAGAACGCGTCCATGAACTTGGTGCCAAAAAGAGCGCTTTCCGTCACGGACGGCACCCAGTACCGTTCCATGCCCGGCTCCCGGTACGGGTTGACGACTACGATCTTGGTCCCGGCCCGTTTCGCATAGTACATGTATTTGGTAGAGACCGGCTGGTTGTTTGCGACGTCCGAGCCGAAAAAGACAAGCAGATCCGTCCCGATCCAATCAGAGTACGAGCAGGTCGACGCCCCCACGCCAACCGTCGCTTTGAGCGCCACCGTGCTCGGCGAATGGCAGATGCGGGCGGCGTTGTCGACGTTGTTCGTTCCGAGAAAGCGAGCGACTTTCCCGGCTGCGTAGTACGACTCGTTGGTAAGGCCTCGAGAGGTGACGTAAAAGGCGAGCCGCTCGGGAGTTGTTTCGCGAATGTGGCCCGCGGCATAGTCGAGCGCTTGGTCCCACGAGATTCTCGTGAATCCGGGTTCGCCCGGCCGCCTGATCATGGGAAAGGGGATGCGGCCGAGCTTGCGCAGCTCTTCGCTGGACATGCCGCGCAGGCGCTCGACATCGTGAAGGAGCGATTCGTCCAGCGCCGGCATCGTATTGAGACGCAGCAGGTTGAGGCGCGTCATGCACAGGTGAATGCCGTCGATCGTGTGGTCGTGCAGCCCCGACGTACCGAGCGCACAACCGTCGCACACGCCGTCGCGCAGGATGCGCCACGCGTAGCCGAGTTGATCGCGGTTTTCGAGCGCTATGCGAAGCATGTCGCCGTAGTGATTCGGTTTGGTGTGCCCGATTCCGTTTGGAGCCAGACTCACCCACGACTTTGGATTCCACCGAGCGGACATCGCATGAGCCTCCTTATCAGCCTATATGTTCGGTCTTGGTGAATCTCCACCTCTTGGCCCCTTTGGTTCGCACACTCTATTCCGCCCGCTTTCAGAATAATTCCGGGCCGCTCCAGTCACAATTTAGATGTCGGCGAGGAAGATAAATTGGGGGTTGAATTCTGATGGAACTCGAGGCGGTAAAGCGCGAGCTCGAAGATTGGGGCGAGATTATCATCACGACCGCCGCCGGTGAGCGCTATGAGCTCCACCTTGGCGATACCGAATTTGACATGGAAAACCGCATCATCAAGCTGACGACGCCAAACGCAGAGTACAGCATCGACGGCGACGCCGTGGAAAACGTCAAAAAGCACTACGGGCACCGGGTCGAGGACTAAAGGAGCGGGTAGGGGCGGGCAAGTCGCCCGTCCCGTCCGACTACCTGGCCAGGCGGCCAAGCGTCATTCCGACCCAAGCGGCGAAGAGCCCCGCGCCGGCGCTCCCCAATAGATTAAAGAGCGCCGCCCCGTAACGTCCCGATTCGAGTAGCCGCAACGTATCGACGCTCCACGTCGAAAACGTCGTGAAGGCGCCTAAGAACCCGACCATCGCGCCCAGCCGAACAGCGGGCGAGATCCACTCGGCGCGCTCCGATAGCCCCGCCATGAGCCCCAATACAAACGCTCCTGAAATATTGACGATGAAGATTCCAAGAGGAAAGTCGCCTGCGATCCGCTTTGCGACCACTTCCGCCACTGTGTGCCGAGCAATGGCGCCCAAAATGCCGCCGAGGCCGATCCACACGTAGTTCACGGGATTGATTCACCTACTGCGGCATGAGGTTGTCAAAGCGCCACTCCGTCGTATGGCGGTCGGACTCGGTCTCGATCAACCATCCAAGCAGGAGATCGCGCATTTCCCTGACCACCTCGCCGACCCGGCCGCGCTCCTCCGGAACGGCCGCGAGGTCGTGGAGTTCGTCCGGATCCTCGCTCAGATCGTACAGCTCCTCGAGCCCGTTCGAGTGGTCGTAAAGGTATTTGTACCGATCCGTGCGGACCGCTTTTATGCCGCCGGATTCCACGAAGATTGCGTCCCGGAATGCCTTGCCCTCCTGCCGCTTTCCAGAGAGCAAATCCGACAGGTCCCGCCCTTGAACTGACCTCGGAAGCTCCGCCCCTGCCAGCGCCGCCGCAGTCGGAAACAGATCGATCAATGAGACGAGATCGTCGCTCACGACGCCTTCGCTCACACCCGGGCCGGCAACGACCATCGGCACTTTTGCGAGGGCGTCGTACGGCACATTCGGATGTTTCAAGATGAGCCCGTATGCGCCCATGTAGTCTCCGTGATCGCTTGTGAAGATCACGAGCGTATCGTCGATCTTGCCCAGCTCTTCGAGCGTCTTGAGGATTCTGCCGACGTGATGATCGATGTGGGAAATCGTGGCGTAGTAAAGCGCCGCAACCCGGCGATACGCCTCCTCGGACATTTGGGTTAGGTCAAAGAAGGCTTCGCGGGGATCTTTACGTCCACCTTGCGTCATCAATGGCTTGGCTAACGCATGCGCCTGATCTTGCGGCGCCGGAACGTCTGCGGGATTGTACATTTCATCCCACGGTTTGGGCGGATCAAAGGGGTGGTGCGGCTTAATGAACGAGGTCCAGATGAAGAACGGTCGGTCGTCATCCTCGTTTAGGCAGTCGATGGTCCGATCGGCGATCCACGTCGTGTGGTAGTGCTCCTCGGGGAGCTCCGATGCCCTTGCGCCAAAGCTCTCCCAGTACTCCCGAGGCGCGTTGGCACGGTACGCCCGCTGTTGATCCCAGAGGTCCCACATGTCGACCAGCCCCCGCTGGGCCAGGTACTCACTGTGGTAGTCGTCGATCTTATACCCCTGGCCGTGCTGCTCCGCCAGGCACATGCTTTGAAAACCGTACCCATTGTACGGCGGCCAGAAGTGCATCTTGCCGATGGCGGCCGTGCGGTAGCCCGCCTCGCTGAGACTGCGCGGCAGCGTCGCTTGGTCTTTGGCGAGAAATCCCCTGTTGCTGATCAACCCATGAGCTCGGGCGTACTGCCCCGTCATGATGGACATCCGTGCTGGAACACAGACGGGAAACGGCGTGTATGCATTTGTAAACCGCACGCCACGCCGAGCCAGCGCATCGAGGTTGGGCGTCCGCACCAAAGGATGGCCTGCCGCCCCGAAGCAGTCGTGACGCATCTCGTCCGCCGTGATGAGCAGAATGTTGGGGCGCTTTTTCTTGCTGAGCCTCTCTGACGCATTTGCCACGACTCGATCACCTCTTGGAATGCGCTGCAGTTAACGATAGGGATTCGTCAATCGGGATTCGTCAGTGGGATTCGTCACTGGGCTCCCTATTCCCCTCTCTGCTTTGAGTTGGGGCTGAGGTGTTCGGGCCGAAGTTGGGCTCGCGGGGGGCGGTGCGGCGGTGCGGGCGGTGTGAGCGGTGCGTGGAGGCGGTGCGGCGGCGCGTGAAGGCGGTGCGGCACACCAGAATCCGAAAAATGCCCTCTGCGTGCTCAGATTCGACCACGATTTTAGGCCGATGCCTCCTGAGCTGGGATTATCCTTCAACGAGTTGAATTCAATCGACGCGATCCCTCAAGGCCGAGTATCAGCGGGCATTATTCGGATTCGGGGCGTCGAGTACCCCATCGCA
>CAYRIY010000161.1:0-5242 GCA_964424335.1 uncultured Clostridia bacterium | reverse complement strand
TTCGCGATCCCTCGGGGCTCGGATTGATTCTCTCGGTCCAAAGCGAGGTGTAACAGCGTGCTGACGACATCCGGCATCCCTTTGATCGCAAGAGCCCTTGAGCCTGAGCGCCAAAACCGGACTGCGATCGTCGATACCGAAGGCTCTTATACCTACCGAGCACTACTCGAATCCTCGGAGAGGGCCGCCCGCCGCTTGATTCAGGCCGCGGCAACCGTGCAAGCGATCTCCAACGACCTTAGCGAGATGCGGGTCGCCTTCATGGTTCCCTCCGGATTTTCTCACGTCGCAATCCAGTGGGGAATCTGGCGCGCAGGCGGCATCGCCGTCCCGCTCTGCCTCACCCACCCACGGCCTGAGCTCGAGCACGTGATTCGGGATTCTGGGGCTGCGATCCTGATCGCCCACCCCGACTTTGAGCTTCCAAAGGCGATTGCGCGCGATCTTGGCCTCGTCTTTCTCTCGACCACGGAGGCGCTGAACGGGCAGGAGTCCGGCCAGGAGCGCACGCGTCCGAGTCTTCCCGACGTGAGCGAGGATCGAGGAGCCCTGATTCTGTACACGAGCGGCACCACCAGTAAACCCAAGGGTGTACTTACGACCCACCGCAACATCGCCGCCCAAGTCGAGAGCTTGATCACCGCTTGGGAATGGAGCAAAGATGACGCCATCTTGCACTTTCTGCCGCTCCACCACATCCACGGCGTCATCAATGTGTTGACCTGTGCGCTTTGGGCAGGCGCCTCAGTGCGGTTCTTGCCCCGCTTTGACGCGGACGTCGTGTGGCAAGCCTTGATTGACGAGGACTTCACGCTGTTCATGGCTGTCCCCACGATTTACGCCAAGTTGATCGCTGCATGGGACCAAGCGGACCCAGAGCGCCGGGCCGAAATGTCCGCCGCCTGCCGAAAGCTCCGCCTCATGGTCTCGGGCTCCGCAGCGCTGCCCGTGAGCACGCTCGAAACCTGGCGGACCATCAGCGGTCACACGCTCCTTGAGCGTTACGGCATGACGGAGATCGGCATGGCCATTTCAAACCCGCTTCATGGCGAGCGGCGTCCCGGGAGCGTCGGCACGCCTTTGCCCGGGGTTCGTGTCTTCCTCGCAGATGAGTCTGGAAACCCGGCGCCCCCAGGGGCTCCAGGCGAGATCTACGTCAAAGGGCCGGGCGTCTTTCGGGAGTACTGGGGCAATCCCAAGGCCACGGCCGACGCATTTCGTGACGGCTGGTTTCGCACGGGCGACGTGGCTGCGCTCGAGGACGGATACTACCGGATTCTCGGGCGTGCGAGCGTGGACATCATCAAGACGGGCGGGTACAAAGTCTCGGCGCTCGAGATCGAAGAGGTGCTGCGCACACACCCCGCTGTCGCCGAGTGTGCGGTCGTGGGCACCCCCGATCCCGAGTGGGGCGAACGGGTCTCGGCAGCCGTGATCCTCAAGGCTGGGAACACCTTGACCCTGGACGCGTTGAGAGCGTGGGCCAAGGAGCGGATGGCGGTCTACAAAGTCCCGACCCGGCTGCAGATCGTCGACGACCTCCCCCGCAACGCCATGGGGAAAGTGACGAAACCGGAGGTCGCGGCGTCATTTGCGCAAAGCCCCACCAGCGCGTAAAGGTTCGATGACCGCGGCGAAAGCGCGCCCTCGCAACTCGTGCCCTCGCAACTTTGGAGGGCAAACGCCGTTTCAACAGAATGAGTAACTTTGGGCAACACAAGATCATCCTAGGGTGGGAAAGACCGCCCTATTACACGTGGGAGGAATCACTCGTGCGTACAGTTACGATGAAAGGAAACCCGGTCACCCTCGTGGGCAACGAGGTCAAGGTCGGACAACAGGCGCCCGACTTCACCGCAGTCGGTGAGGGCCTTGCAGAAGTTAGCCTCAAGGATACATCAGGCGTTCGCCTCTTCGTCGCCGTGCCGTCGTTGGATACCGGCGTGTGCGACGCCGAAGTCCGCCGTTTCAACGAAGAGGCCACGAGCCTTGGCGACGTCAAAGTGTACGCCATCAGCATGGACCTGCCGTTTGCTCAAGCTCGTTGGTGCGGCGCCGCCGGAGTCGAGAACGTCATCACCCTCTCCGACCACAGGGATGCTTCCTTTGGCGAAAATTACGGCGCTCTGATCAAAGAGCTCCGGCTCCTTGCACGGTCGATCTTTGTCGTCGACTCCAGCAACACCGTCACGTACGTGGAGTACGTTCCCGAAGTGACGTCGCACCCCGACTACGAAAAGGCGCTCGCTGCGGTCAAAGCCGCAAAGTAATCGGCCAGACCGAGTCGCTCAAACTCGCTACCAAAGGCTCCTGTTGGACTCCCGGTCCGGCAGGAGCCTTTTCGTTTTGCCATTGCTCGGTTTGAGCGCAACGAACGACTCCCTAAACGCCATCCAACAGCCTTCCGAAAAGCTACCCCTTTGGCCGTCCGCCCCTGTCTGTTCGACTATCGCCGCCCGCCAACCGGTCTTTCCGAGAAGTGCTCTCAAGTTAGCGCCACATGGCTTAAAGCACGACTCTTCGAAAACCCAGCAGCTCTTTAGCAGGCCATTCGTTTTCAATAGCGCAAGCGGCGAATGCTGAACCCTCCGTTCACGCAAGTACCGGGCACTTTTCGGACGAACGATTCCCATATCGCATGCCGTTTCGCCCGCCGCATTTTTGGAGTTTTAGTTGACACTTTGCAGGATCCGGCATACCATACGATTAAACAATTACTTAATCGTATGAGGGAGGGAATGTAGCCGTGAGCCAGACGTTATCCCGAGCCAAGTCGGATTGCTGCGACGTCTTTGACCCGTCGTCTCCGGAAGCAAAGAACGCCCTAAGAGAGCGGTTGCTGGAGGTTGCCGGGCTCTCCGAGCTTTTTAAGGTCCTGGGTGACGAGACTCGCACTCGGATCTTATACCTACTCTCCCTCGAAGAACTATGCGTCTGCGACATTGCAGAGATCATGGAGATGAGCCTTCCGGCCGTCTCGCATCACTTGCGGCTGCTCAAAGCGCTTCGCCTGGTCAAGTATCGACGTGATGGAAAGCAGGTCTTTTACTCGCTCGACGACCATCACATCGTGGCCTTGATCCGCATGGCCCAGGAACATTTCGAAGAAGAAAGATAGGTGGGCCGCCATGGACGCCTTGCAGGCAAAGAGATTCACCCTCCAAGGACTCGATTGCGCCAACTGCGCGGCAAAGATCGAGGCCGAAATCCGGCGTGAAACCGGGCTGACCGAGGCGGGGATCAACTTCAGCGCCCGCTCGATCCTCCTTCCGCCCGTGTATGCCGAGCAAGTCCAGCAGATCATCGACCGCATCGAACCCGGCGTCAAGCTGGTGCTCTCAGGCTCAACCGCAACCGACCACGCGCACGAATCGCAAAATGGGCACCACCACCACGGCCACGACGAAGCCACCGTTTCAAAGCGCCGCATCGCTCAAATCGCGATCGCCGCCGCTTTGCTCGTGGCGGGCATCGCGCTGCACGAGCCGCTGCACCAAACGCCGCTTTCCATCGGCGCTTTTGCAGTCTTTCTCACCGCATACTGGTTGGTCGGGAGCCGCGTTGTGATGACGGCGATCCGCAACCTCATGCGCGGCGATTTCTTTGACGAAAACTTCTTGATGACCATAGCCACGCTCGGGGCCATTCTCATCCGGGAGCTCCCGGAGGCGGTCGGCGTCATGCTCTTTTATTCCGTGGGAGAAGCGTTTCAAGATCACGCCGTCAATCGATCCCGGCGATCGATCAAAGCGCTGATGGACATTCGGCCGGAGTACGCGAACGTCCGCCGAGGCGAAAAGACGCAGCGCGTCTTTCCGGGCGATGTCGAAGTCGGCGAGGTAATCGTCGTGCGCCCCGGTGAACGGATTCCCTTGGACGGCGACGTGATCGAGGGCAGTTCCTTCATCGATACTTCGGCGCTGACGGGAGAGTCCGTTCCCAGGCAAGCGGAGCGGGGGGACGCCGTGCTGGCCGGCACGGTAAACACAAGCGGCCTCCTTGCCATCAGGGTGAGCAGACCGTTCGAGGAGTCCTCCGTCTCCAAGATTCTCGAGCTGGTCGAAAATGCGGGGTCGCGCAAAGCCCAGACCGAGAAGTTCATTACGAGGTTTTCCCGTTACTATACGCCCGCCGTCGTGCTCGCGGCCCTCGGCGTTGCCGTGCTCCCTCCACTCCTTTTGGAGGGCGCTCACCTATCCGACTGGGTCTACCGGGCGCTTGTGCTCCTTGTCATCTCGTGTCCATGTGCGTTGGTCCTGTCGATCCCGTTGGGATACTTCGGCGGAATCGGCGGAGCGTCGCGCCATGGCATCTTGGTCAAAGGGGCCAACTTCCTCGATGCTCTAACGCAACTCGACACCGTGGTCATGGATAAGACCGGTACCTTGACAGAAGGCGTGTTCAAGGTCCAGCGGGTGACGGCCTTTAACGGATTCTCGCAAGACGATGCGCTCCGCCATGCGGCCTACGCCGAGCGCTACTCCAATCACCCGATCGCCGCCTCGGTCCTCGAAGCGTACGGCGGCGCGATCGATGAATCGCTCATCGAAAGTTACGAAGAAATCCCCGGCCACGGCGTCAAGGCCAAGGTAGGCGGCCGCATCGTCGTGGCCGGCAACGACCGCATCCTCCACAGCGAGTCCGTCCCGCACGGAGCATGCGACGCCGGTGAAACCGTGGTCAACGTGGCCGTCGACGGCGTGCTCGCCGGGCAAATCGTCATCTCGGATGAGATCAAATCCGACGCAGCGCTCGCAGTCAGCGCCCTGAAGGACCTGGGCGTGAGCCGCACCGTGATGCTCACCGGCGATGACAGGAACGTTGCGGAGCAGGTCGCCAGATCGCTCGGAATCGACGAAGTGCATGCCGAGCTCCTTCCCGAAGAGAAAGTGTCGGCGCTCGAAAGGATTGCAGGGGATCGGAGTGCCAAAAGGGGCAGCATTGCCTTCGTTGGCGACGGCATCAACGACGCACCCGTACTCACCAGGGCCGATGTCGGCATTGCCATGGGCGGACTGGGCTCCGACGCAGCGATCGAAGCGGCCGACGTCGTCATCATGGACGACAAGCCGGCGAAAGTCGCCAAGGCGGTCGCCATCGCCAGGCGCACGCGCCGAATCGTCCTGCAAAACATTGCGTTCGCACTCGGCGTCAAGGCCGCGGTCATCTTTCTAGGGGCATGGGGAGTGGCCGGAATGTGGGAGGCGGTCTTCGCCGACGTCGGCGTCTCGTTGATCGCCGT
>CAYRIY010000160.1:3137-5509 GCA_964424335.1 uncultured Clostridia bacterium | reverse complement strand
CTAGATATTCTCCGGGAGACGCACCTAGCTCCGGGGTATGCGTGATGTATAGAACGATGCTACGCCAAGGGGCTCGGCTTTGCCGCCCGCACGGCCGAATCGGGCGACCAGGTCCCCTTCGCAACCTGCGGCACGTACGTATCGAGCCCCGCGACGGGAAACTGCAGCGTGCAGCCTTCCTCCGCGGAGAGGTAGCTTGCCATCATGAGCTCGGTCACGGCGAGCCCGTCCCGAAACGTTTCCCGCGGGCGCTTGCCATCCAAGAAAGCTTCCACCATGTGCCGGTTTTCGTCGGTGTACCCGTATGTTACGGCTTCGTCGGCCACAAACGGCATCAGGCCCTGCTCGGCGTTTTGTTTCTCCACCATGTCCTCACCGGCCGGCCCCTGGACGCGGCGGCTGAAAAACACTTTGGAATCGCTGTCCAGCGTGTTGATCGCGAGCGAGTACTCCGGGCCCAGCGCTTCGTAGGTGAGGCGGAGTCCTGCGCCGACAAAGGACCAGGAGGTGCTTGCCTGGGCCACCGCGAGCTCCCCTGATTGCGTCTCGTAAACGATCTCCACGGTCGCGTAATCTTCCGCGGGGTGGTTGAGGTAGTCTACGGCTTCGCCCATTTCGTCGCGCAGCCGTTTGGCGTACTCCGGACGGCTCCATTTGAGGGAGGCGATGCGGGCCGTGACGGCCTTGGGCTTGACCCATTCGTAGCCGACATCTGGGGATGAGAGGAGAAAGCGTCCCGCCTCGATGCTGTGGCACATCATGTCGCTGAGAACGCCCCCGCCTTGAAGCGGTCCTTGCCAAAACCACGGCCGGTGGGGGCCCGCATGCTCTTCGGCGCAGCGAGCAAGGTACGGCGCCCCGCTGATCGCAGCGCCGCGGCGCCAGATGATGTCGCGCCCTTTGACGAGTGCCGGGCTGAAGACTTGATTTTCCAGGTAGCCGTTTAGGATGCCAGCTTGCTCGACGCATTCCGTGATGCGTTTTGCTTCGGCGACGTTGCGACCAAGCGGCTTTTCGCACGCAATGCCCCTCAGGCTCGCTCGGCCGGAGGCGACTTCTTCGCAAATCGTCTCGATCATCTCGACACGCCGGTCGTTCGAGCCTACGACCCACACAGCGTCGACCTTTGGATCGCGCACCATCTCTGCTATATCGTGGTACACGCTTGGATGGCCGACCCGAAGGCTGCGACACATTTGCGCGATCTCCTCGCCCCGCTCGGCGCTTTGACTGCAGACGGCGACGATATCGGCGTCACGTACTCCCCGCCAACTTTGCACGTGAAAGCGCGTCATAAACCCTGTTCCGATGATGCCAACTCCAAGCCGCTCTGCCATCACTCGACGACCTCCTCGAGACTAGGTGCTGCTCTGTTGGTTCGTGGCGCTAACAATCATAACCTTTTGAGTTCAACACCGCAGTCACGTTGTAACCGCGGTTGCGTTGTAACAACCATCACCTTGTGGCGGTGATTGCGGCGTAACTTCGTAATCGTGTAATCGGGATTACGTCACTTTGGATGGAAGATGCAAACGGGAAGAGGTCTATTGCGGCCTTATATCTACTGCGGCCCTATGCGCTGATCGTTAAGGGGATCCCGGCGATAGGAGTCCAACGGCAGGGGGCGGAAACCAAAGACTAACGATGGTGTAAAGGAACACGAGGTGAAGGCTCTTGGGCCAAACGGTGCGCCGAGTATTGCTCTCCTGGAGCTCGGGAAAAGATGCTGCCTGGGCGTTGCACGCGCTTCGACGCGAGCCGGACACGGAGGTTGTGGGCTTGCTCACTACGTTCAACGAGGTGGTGGACCGGGTATCCATGCACGCCGTGCGACGAGAACTGGTGGAGGCGCAAGCCGCGGCCGCCGGCGTCCCGCTGTGGCCCGTGCCGCTGCCGTGGCCGTGTTCCAATGAGGATTACGAGCGGCGGATGGGCGACGTCATTCGCCGAGCCCGTGACGAGGGGGTCACGCACGTGGCCTTTGGCGACCTGTACCTCGAGGACGTGCGGGATTACCGGATTCGCCAAATGGCGGGGACGGGCATCGAGCCGATCTTTCCCTTGTGGGCTTCTCGGGATCGGACGCCTAGCATTGCAAGCGAGATGCTCGCCGCCGGCCTTCGCGCCGTCGTCACCTGCGTCGATCCCAAGCAAATTCCGGAGGAGTTCATAGGACGCCGGTACGACGCCGAGTTTGTGCGCGACCTGCCGCCTGGTGTCGACCCGTGCGGGGAGCGGGGGGAGTTTCACACCTTTTGCTTCGCAGGGTCGATGTTTGATCGCGAGATAACCGTGGATGTCGGTGAAATTGTCCATCGTGACGGGTTTTGGTTTGCAGATGTGACCTTGGCCGATCCATCCGGCGCTCGGGT
>CAYRIY010000160.1:0-3037 GCA_964424335.1 uncultured Clostridia bacterium | reverse complement strand
AGGGAGGGCCGGCCATGAGCACACGGATCCCGGCTCGATTGACGTGGGCGGTCGCCTCTATTTGTTCTTTGGGCCTCCGAGCGACGATCGACTGGAACACATCGCGACGAAGTGCATCGCCTACCTCAAGGAGAGCGGGTTCGTAGTCCTCGATGTGCTCCGTCAGGACCTCGAAAAGAGCCAGGGCTTAGGAATCGTCTCTAGAGCAGACAGTCATCCTTCCGGCGACAGCGAGAGATAAGGCCTTTGTGGGATCACCGGGCACTCGGCCCTTTGTTGCATGATGAGTGCAACCGAGGGCAATCTGCTCCGTTTTTTGTCGGACTTTTTGGGAAGGAACGTTGAAGGCGAAGGCTAAGTCATGCTAAAGTTATCCGGATTTGTTGCACCGGGGTGGCCAAGTTGCATAGACAGGCGGTAGACTTGGCCTGTCGGATTCACGTGTTCGTCGTGTCTAACTTGGTCCGAGCTCACGTCACCGGCGCGCGATAACGGCGGAGGTGTTTCATCGTGAAACGCATGCGACGCAGCACTTCGATATGGCACTTGCTGCTGGTATGTTGCGCGGTCGTACTAGGAGGACAATTGATGTTGGCAAAGGCCCGTGCCGAGTTTCCAATCGTAGACGTGGGTGAGCCCTTTGGCGAGCTGCGGCTCGTTCAGGAGATCGACGTAGCGCAAGCCGAACCGGGCGCTGAGTTTGTTGAGGCGCCGAGCGGCGCAAGCGTGGTCCAAGAGATCTTGGGAAAACCGGCTCGCGTGCTCCCCAATGAAGGAGGCCCCAGCTATTTCGCCTATCGCGTTGGGGAGGGGCTTGGCCTCAAACCCGGGGGCGCGTACGTCCTCGAGATCGAGTACCCGGAAGACCAGCCGCGCACGATGTTCATCTCGAGCCGCGGCAGTGAAACGATCCGGGGCTTGAGCACGGGCAAGGCGCTCGGCGATGTGCTGTACACGTACACAAACAACAACGTCGAGTCGCTCGACATCCCCCTTTCCGGCGAATACCGTCACTGGCGGATGCTCTTTTTTCTCCACGATCGGTTTCCCGGCATCGAGCAGCATCGGGGAGCGGGCCTGCGCAGCATGCGACCGAATGAGGGCTTTTGGGTCGTGATCTCCCAAGCCGATTCAAAAAGCGACCCGGCTTCGGCCGGGGCCGCGGTTTCTCGGATCCGCCTGTACGAGGTTGAATCCTTTGACAAGCTTATCCTTCCGCTGCGCTTGCCTCCGCCGGAGTTGCCACGGCGCTACATCACCTGGCGTGAGGAGATGGCGGACGGCGTTGTCCACGACAACTTCTATTTGTATCGCGGCCTTGAGGACCCGGTCGATTGGTACGAGTACAAAGTGCGGTTGATGCAGTTTCTAGGGATGGACACCTTTGGCAAGGACCTGCTCGAGTTTGGCCACAATCAGGGCTGGGACGTGCGTCCCTATGGCGGCTCGTCCTGGTACGTCGAGTCGGCCTACCCCGATCGCTGGGCGAAGATCCTCGACATGATCGCCCGTTACCCAGGGATCAACGTCTTGCCGTACTACGAGTGGGCGGGCGGAACCGGCACACGGGGAATTGGCAAAGCGCAAAACGCGCGCAGCCTCGCCGGCGAGGTGGCCTACACCCACGTCACGTGGAGTGAGCGGTTTAACGTCGATATCACCGACCCCGCGGCGCTCGAGGAAGCTAAAAAACTGCTCGACGCAACGATCCTTCGCTTCGCGGACCGGACCGAATTTGTCGGCGCATGGTTTCGGACCCGACCGTCTCACCTGCCCATAAGTTTTGCAGATGCGACGATCGAGCGGTTTGTATCCGAGCGGCACATGGAGCAACCGGTGACCCGCGAGCAGCTGCGTGAGGATCCGGAGCTTCTTGAAGCCTACTACGACTGGTGGTTTGCAAAGCGCAAGGAGTTCTTAGAGGCTCTGCGCGACCACCTGCGGGAAGGCGGCGTGGAGGATGCGGCCCTCCTCTTTACTGCAGTACACAGCGAACCCGCGCCCAGCCTCCCAGGTTCACGGATCGTGACGGACGACGTTGCATGGTGGCGATCGAGGCTCGATGAACTCGGAGTGAGCGATCGCAACCCGGTGAGCTTTGACGAGGTGGTCGAGGAAGGCCGACATTTGACGGCGCTAACGTCGCCGGTGGCAACGTGGGGCCAGTGGGAGTGGCAGCACTCAGCCCCCCATTCGGATCCCGAGCGCTACAAAGAGGCCGACGGGGTGTACCTGACCTACGCCTTTCAAAACCTGTACACGGTGAGCGATCCGGACGCGTTTGAGGTATTTCGGACGGCGAGCGGGCTGGCCGCCACACGGCACTATCCTCTGAACGAAGACACGATGCACGAGGACTTGGGCTACTTTGTGAGCGACGTCGACCGGGCAGGCCCGTACAGCATGCTGCCCGAAGCTCGGCTGATGGCTTACGGCGACCCGAGATTCCTCACGTACCTCTCGGCGGCGAGCTACAATCGAGCCTTTCCCGAGTACGTGCGCAAGTTTAACGCCGCGTTCCTCGCTCTGCCCGCGCTGCCGAGTGAGATATTGCCGGAAGCTGGTTCGCACGAGGACGTCGTCGTGCGAAAGATCGATGCCGGAGCGCACGGGACGTACCTGGCGATCGTGAATGTGGGCCTGCACACGGTCGAGAACGCCACCGTGACGCTGCCGGCGCAAGGGGAGACGATCGACGCGGCGACGGGCGCCGCCCTTGACGTACGAGGCAGCGCCGTGACGATGTCGCTCTATCCGGGCGAGCTGCGCGCCCTTCACATTCTGCCGGCGGATCAGTAACGCGGCCCTCAGCCATCCAGTCGCTCGACACGGGTGCGCTCTAAGTAGGTGCGGTATAGGTCGAGGGGTACCGCTCCAGGGGAGTCGCAGGCCAAGTTGGAGGTGGCGGCGGCAACGCCCCTACGAACCCCTTCCAGGAGCGTATGCCCTTCGACCAATGCGGCGAGCGTGCCTCCCACGAGCGTATCCCCGCAACCGATCGCATTGCCCGTAACCGCCGCGCCTACCGAAATGTGCC
>CAYRIY010000159.1:0-5594 GCA_964424335.1 uncultured Clostridia bacterium | reverse complement strand
GTATACTAAAAACCCCCACTCTCCCTATTAGGCCGGGCAAACTGCCCTAAGCAAGAGCGACAAGACGCCCCGGCCTGGTTGTGTGAAGAGTTGCGGCTGTTTTCGGAGAACAACCACGCGGTAGCGATGGCGATATCGGGTGTGGAGCAAGCAACGTGCAGGATTCCTGAGGAAGGGCTTCCATTTTCTCAAGGAAGCTGCAACATCTTGATATTAACCGATTCATGTTGTGTTTTCCAGCACGAATCGCGAAAAAACGCGAAATATGTCGAATAAGACATGATACGCTTGTACTGAACCCTATTGTAAATGGCGCGGGAAGCGCCGGTCTAAACAGCGACCGGCGCTTCCACGTCGAGTAGCTCCCAATCTGCAGGGGGTTCCCCTAAGTCCGGCACCTTGAGCAGGGCGCCGCCCGCCTCCGCGGACTGGTGCGCCACGATGCCGGGAATGCAGTAGCGCGCTGCCGCCCAAACGTGATTTGGCGGAAGTTTGTTGGTGAGCACCGCCTTCACAAAGTCGTCCACGAGAAACTGGTGGGAACCGTAATGCCCGTTTCTCAAACCCTTGAAGCTCTCCGGCAACCGCTCCACCGGGTGAACCTTGGAAACCCCGCTGAAGAAGTCGCTCTTGAGAGCCGCATGGAGGTCCTTGTCCGCTTCGGTCTTGAGGTTGTCGGGGCGGATCCCCGGACTTGCAGGCTCGCAGGAGAGAAGTTCGCTGAGGTCCTGCCAATCAGAGGAATTCAGGCCCGTCCAGCACTGCGCTCCCGCCTGTTCTTCGTAGCATCCTTTTGTACCGTACAAGCTGAGATGTACGCTGTTTCCACGGCTCCAGCCGACCCGGCGAAACTCGTTGATCCGGCACATGCCGCCGTCCGCCGTGCGCATCAATGCGGTCTCGTTGCTGAACACGTTGTTCCAAAGGTTCGCGCCGCGCTTGAAGACGCCGTCATCGACGTTGTCTTCCCAGCCCATGCACGAAACCTCGGTGACGTATGACCCCGTGACGGAGAGAATCATGCTCACGGAGTGGGTCGGATAGTGCATGGGAGGAATTCCGGCGACCTTTCTCCATTCCTCACCGCCTGAATACTTGAAGGCGTCGTAAAATCCGTGGCTCATGTCGTGGAAATACTGCGCCTCACCGTAAAAGATGTCGCCGAAATCGCCTCGGCGATGCCGCTCCCGGCAGTAGATGGTCGCGGGGTAGTAGTAGCTCGTCTCACCGGTCATGTAGATGAGCCGCCGCTTCTCGGCAAGCTCGACGATCCGCTTGATCTCCTCGATCGACTGCCCGATCGGGACGGCACAATACAGGTGTTTCCCGCTCTCGAGCACCTTGATGGACTGCGGCCCGTGCAGGTGGCGCTGCGTGAGGAGGACGACTGCGTCGATGTCGGCTTCGAGGAGCTCATCGAGGCCCGCATACCCCCGCTCGACGCCAAACTGGGCCTTGCGCTGCTTCACCCGTTCCGGAACGACGTCGGCGACAACAACCTCATCAACGCCAGGATGGGCCTGGTAGAGCGGAATAAACGACGAAGAAAACTGTCCAAGTCCGCAGATGCCGATTCGTAGCCCCACTTTGCTCATCTCCATGATTGTTTTTGAACACGACCTTAGATCACCGAAGCTCCGCCGTCGATGACCAGCGCCTCACCTTGAATCTGAGCAGCCGCGTCCGAGGCGAGAAAGAGCGCGGCTTCTGCGATGTCGCCGGGCGTCGCGATCCGGCCCACAAACCGCTTGGCGAGGGTGCTCTCCCGCACCTTGGGATCGCTGAGGAGCGCCTCGGTCGTGGGCGTCTCCACCATGCCGGGACAGATGCTCACGGCGCGAATCCCCCGGCGGCCGAAATCGACCGCCAAGGAGCGAGCCATCTGGACCAAGCCGGCCTTCGCGATGCAGTATGCGAAGGAGTTGGGCGACGCCTGAAGCGCAAGGCGCGAGGCCATGTTGATGATGACGCCGCGCTCTTGCTCGAGCATGCTGGGCAGGCAGTACTTTACCATCCACCAAGCGCCCTTTAGCATCACGTCCATGCTTCGCTCCCACACCTCATTCGTGAGGTGGAGCGCGTTCTCGCCTTGGGCTTTGCGGTAAAAGGCGTTGTTGACGAGAATGTCCACTTTGCCGTACCGATCGAGCGCCTCGGCGACGAGCCGGCGCACCGAGTTCTCATCCGCGACATCGGTCTTGACGAAATGCGCCTCAAGCCCCTGGGAGCGGATCTCCTGCGCCACGCCGTCGCCGCCGGCAGCGTCGATGTCCGCGATGACGACGCGGCACCCTTCGGCCGCAAAGCGCTCGCAAATCGCTCGCCCGATTCCCGAAGCGCCGCCGGTAACGATCGCCGCCTTGTCGCGCAGCCGCTGCGCGCCGGTCTCAGCCATTGCTCGAATCGCCACCGTCGCCGGCCTGATCGCCCGACGCGCCGCTCACGTGAGCGGGCGTCTCCCAATCGGTGCGGAGCTGCTCCTTCAAGCGGCGGTTAAACTCGGCGATACACCTTCGCCAGTTCTCTTCGGCAGCTTTTCGCATGGCCGCTTTCTCTTCGCCTTCCCAGTAGGCGCTGCCGAGCACGAGGACCGGCTGTCCACGCTCGATCAACCGACCTGCGGCCTCGCATGCGAGAGCGTTTACGATGGCGACCGCTCCGATGGTGGAAACAGGCCCCATCTTCCACGGAAGTCCGGGCACATCGATGCTGGCGTCCCCCGGGGGCGAACCGTTGTCGATGACGAGATCCACCACGTCCGTCAACTTCTTGCCCGCCGTATTTGAGACTCCCGTCGCCTCGGTATGCTGAGCGCTCACCACGCCGATCACCCGGTGTCCGGCGGCCTTGGCGAGCATCGCCATTTCGATCGCCACCCGGGTGATGCCCGTGTTGGTAAAGACGACGAAGACGTCGGTCGGTTTAAAGGTGTAATACGACCAAATCCGCTCGGCAAGACCCTCCGTCTCCTGAAAAAACCGCATCTGCAGGATCCCTGCGGAGCCAACGACGTTGGTGTAGTTCGCAAGAGCAAGCTCCGAGATCGGGCGCATCCCGATCAACCCGCCGTTTCTGGGAAAGGCCTCCTCGAGCGCCATGTGGGAGTGGCCGGCGCCAAAGAAGTGCGCAAAGCCCCCTGCTGCGATCGCGTCCGCGATCCACGAGCCTGCGGTCTGTAACGCCTCGGCTTGCGTGTCGCGCACGTGCTGTAACGTGCGAATGGCGGCATCCAAGTAAGCCCGCGACGATGGCAACGGGGTATTGGATGCGTGGGGATTCAAGTGATCAGACATTGCTTAGGCCTCCTCCAAGGCTCGGCGAATCAACTGGCGCAACGCTTCCACGGCGTCGGCGACCTCTTTCTTGCCGCGCTCTAGGTCTGCCTCACTCGGCTTGCCGTTGACGGCGCCCGTATCGGGGTACCGCTTCGCGCGGAAAAACTCGGTGTACCAGGTCTTTTGGACCTGTACGTCGACGGCGCGGTCCCGCTCGAAGCGTATGCCCATCGCAGCCGCGGTCTCGCTTTCGAAGGCGTCTGCATGGTGGACGTCGGTGAAGCCTGCGAGCGTCCACCAGTCATGGTAGGCGCAGCGAGCGTCCGGGTATTGATGGGCAAGGCGATCGACCGCCAACTGGTAGGCGGGCTTGTTTCCACCGTGGCCGCTGAGGAAAATCACTTTGCGAAACCCTTGGTCCATGAGGGCGCCCACGAGGTCGACGAGTACGCCGGCCAACGTCTCGAGCTTGACGCCGAGGGTGCCTGCGTAGCCGTAGCTCGATCCCGCATAACCGTAGTTGACCGTGGGACAAACGACGCAGTCCAGATCTTTGGCGGCGGTTTGCACCACATACTCCGCGGTCATCGAGTCCGTCCCGTTTGGGAGGTGGTTGCCATGAGCCTCCTGAAGGCCCAGGGGAATGATCACGGGCCAGTTGCGATCGACCCGCTCGAGTTCATCTGACGTAAGTTGCGCCCATTCGAGCATGTCGCTTTCTCCTCTATCTAGCAGGCGTACCCGTCGCCGGAGTCTCCAGTGTAGCGCCTTGTTTGCGAAGTTCGTCCTGAAGCGCCCCGACGGAGAGCTCACGGGGCTCCTCACCGCGTGCGATCGACAAGGCGGCGGCGCTTCCGGCCGCTTGCCCCATCGCCATGCACTGAGCCATGCTGCGAACCGAGGCGTGCGCGTCGTGGGTCGCCGAAAAGCAACGTCCTGCGACCCAAAGCCCGTCGACTTCCTTGGGGACCAGCGTGCGGTAGGGGATGTCCACCGTCTCTCCGTCCGGCAGGTATTGCCACCGCGTGTCCTTACCTGCGTGGTGGTCTTCCATCGGCGCTCCGCAAAGGCCCACCACGTCGTCGAACTTCCTAGCCGAGAGCACGTCGTCCTTGGTCAAGCGGTATTCGCCGTACACTCGGCGGGTTTCCCGCACGCCGATCTGCACGCCAAAGGCAATGATCCGGGCGTCTTCGTAACCGGGCACACAGTCTCGCAAAAAACGCTCGTACTCGATCGCTTGACGGCGCCCTTCGATCTCCGCCAAAGTGAGTTCTTCGGGATTGGTGGGGTCGTACCCGTCCACCCGCGTCATGATCGTCGCCATCACGCTCGGAAGGGTCGTGATGTGGATGCTCCCTTCCCGGCGCGGCAAGTCGTATTTTCCGGAGTCCGCGGCCTCACCCAGCATGCGCAAGAATTCAGCCCTGGGGACTTGACGGGCTTTTTCGGGATCGACCTGGGCAAGGCGAAAGGTGGTCGTCATGGTCTGGGCCGGTTCGAGTTCGCCCGCTTTTTCGAACGGCGCCCCGGCGAGGGCGCACACGTCGGCGTCTCCGGACGCATCGATGACGCGCTTTGCGCGGATCAGGCCAAGCCCGGCTTTCCCGTCGACCACGACGCCGGTGATCCGCCCGCCGCTCGTGATGACATCCGTCACAAAGGTGTGGTAGAGCGTATTGACGCCTGCGCCCTGGGCAAGCCGCTCCCAAACGACCTTGAGCATCTCGGGGTTGTAGGTGATGCCCGTGCCCGCGCCAAACGTGTTGGGCCGCTCGATCACCCGATCGATCTCTCTAAGTCCGGCGATCACATCGTCGGGAATGCCGCTCACCACTTTTTTCGAGACGCTTCCGGGCGTGTAAAAGCCGTAAAACGTGTCGAGTACGGCCGTGCTGCTCCCGCCGAGAAAGCCGTAACGCTCCACGAGCATCACGCGGGCGTCAAGGCCGATCCTTCCAGCGGTCCTCGCCGCCGCAATCGCCGCCGTCGAGCCCGCGGCGCCGGATCCTATCACGAGGATGTCGGTTTCAGCTATGATCGGTATCTCTTTGCGATAAACAAACAAGCGCTTCGTTCCTTTCGTCGTTCCAAAGGGACCTCGGACGTGGCGGAATCCGGCCGCCTTCATCTGCTCCTGGGGTTTCGCGATAAATAGCGATCGATTGCTATAGTTCGACGATGCGCTCCCGCTCTACGTGCCACGTCCTTCCTCTCCACGAGAGGCGCGGAACGCCAAATCCGTGAAAGATCCGGGCCCGCGCGCATTCGTCGAGCGGCCGACCGTCGGCGCTCGCCACGGTAAATAGGACGGGCCTT
>CAYRIY010000158.1:0-5711 GCA_964424335.1 uncultured Clostridia bacterium | reverse complement strand
GGCCGACCATCTCGTTCAACTGGTGTTCGAGCCATCCGAGCTCGTCGGGCGAACAGGGCACGAGCCGGCGCTCGCGCTCGCCGCGGGCGATGCGGGCGGCCAAGTCTCCGGCCTCCCAGAGGCGAAGTTTGAGCGAGCGGGCTCGCCAAAAGTTGACGACGGCGCCGATCAATGCGGCGACCACGCCCAAAGTGAAGCCGGCCAGGATCGATCCAAGTTCGTGAATCCCCAAGCGACGAAAGAGAAAATACCCGGCGGCCACGGCAGCGGCAGATACAGTGGCCCCGACCAACTGCGAGAGGCCGATCTTCCATTGGAGTCCGACGTTCCTTTGGACGTCCATCAGTCGGTTCGCGCCTCCTCCTCTTCGCGATGGGGCACGCGGCGGACGGTCACCGTGCCGATGCGCAGGTGAACGGAGATGTTAAGGGTAGCGACGCTTTCTTGGGCAGGGGCAGATTTCACTAGGCCTATGGAGACTCCGCTTCGCTCGTCGTCGAAGATCGAGACGCTGCCAATCGCGACGCTGGCTTCTGCCCGAATGGAACACTCCGCCGGCACGAGGACATAGATCTCCCCGATCGATGACGTAATGGCGATGTCGTGCTCGCCGGGCGCGATGTCGGCCGTGGTGAGATCGATCCGGATGTCTCCCACCTTGTAGCGCAGGTCGAGCGGACCGTCGAGCTTCCAAGGCTCCCGACCAAAGTGCACGTCGCCGATCCAGCCGGCGTGGCCCGGTTGGCTATAGTGATTTGGGCCAAGCCACCAAAAGGATTTGGACCAATGTTTCATCGCTTGGGTGTTTCCACGGGCCCAGTTTATACCTCTGACAGTGCTTCCACGGGAGGAGGATTGCCCGAAGACGGCCCCGACGAGCAGTGATAGGCCAAGGCCCACCAGGAGGATGGGCCAGATAATCCCCATTGCAGCGCGGCCATTTATGGATGAGAGGCCGTTATCGTATAGAGTTTCAAAAAGCCCGATGCTGGCGATCCAGATGCCTAATGCGGCCCGGATCCACGACGGGCGCCGGCGTACGCTGAAACGTCCCGGGACGAGCCCTCTCAAAAACACGTACAAGCCCAAGATGAGCAAGGCGACCGGCCAAAATGAGAGTCCGGCCTGAAACGCCCCGGCCGACTGCAACAGGAAGAGCGTGCCGATCACGACCAAAACGCTTCCCCAAAATAGTTTGGACATTCCGACCACAACCTCGAAAGTTTAGCGATCTCGACTTCACATTAACAAGGCAATGATCGCGCGTCTACGATCCCGGGTCCATACATTTCCTGTACCAAAGTACGATTCACCCTAGCCCAAAAAGCTGCCTGCAATCTGCGTCCGCCGAACGTGGCGGCATTGGCCGGCCTCGGTTAGGATGTGGAACGTGAGTTGTGGGACTTTGGCCAAAGGGGTGGATTTGATGCAACCTGCGGACCGAGGGAACATATTTCGAAGGCTTATCGGCTACTGCAGGCCGTACAGGTGGTCGTACGCGGCTCTTGGAGGGCTCGTGGTCATCGAAATCGTCTTTGAACTCGCCTTGGCATGGTTTTTGCACGCCATCACCGATGCCGCGGTGGCCGGTGATCTTGCTTTGGTGCGGGCGCGCTTCGTATTTGGCGCCTCGGTCATGTTGGCCGGCGCCTTGATGACGTACTTTGGCACCTACCTGCAGGTTTCGACCAGCGCCCGGGTCCAGCAGGACCTGCGCCGCGAGCTTTACTCCCACGCTTTGCGCTTGCCGACGCGCCACTATACCAAGACGCATTCAGGCGATTTGGTGTCGCGCCTCACCAATGACATAAACGGCATCGGAGGCGCTTTGGGACACAATTTGGTCACCATCGTCCAGTCTCCGCTTGTGGCGATCTTTGCATTTCTCTACCTCCTCCAACTCAACTGGCAGCTCGCTGTCCTCTCCGGCCTGATCGGGCCGTTGACGCTCCTGGTCGCTCGGGTATTCGGCCGGGCCATGCGGGCCAACTCGGCAGCGCTCCACGCACTGCTCGCCAAAGTGAACAGCTTTTTGACCGACTCGTTTACGGGTCACGTGGTCGTGCGCGCTTTTGGCCTTGAGCGCGCGCTTCACCGGCGTTACGTCGAGGACACGGAAGACGCCTTGCGACTTGAGCTAAAGGGCGGCAAACTGCGAGGCGGGCTGAACAGTTGCTCCCATGCGATCGGGAGTGTGGCGTTCATCATCGCACTGGGCGTCGGCGCGTCTTTCGTAGCACGGGGAGAGCTCACGATCGGGGCCTTGATCGCTTTTGTACAACTGCTGAACCGCCTTACCTTTCCCTTCAGCCATCTTGCCAGCGTCTGGGCCGGAATACAAAGCTCGCTCGCGTCGGCGGAGCGTCTCTTTGCTTTGCTGGACGAGTCGCCGACCTACAAGGAGCTCCCCGAGCCGCCCAAATACGATCAAAGGCCGCTTACTAGGGGCGTCTCGCTGCGCGGCGTACGCTTTGCGTACAACGAAGGAGCGGAGGTGATCGACGGGGTCACCTTCGATGCGGCAGCGGGGGCGACGACGGCCCTCGTCGGTCCGAGCGGCGCGGGAAAGAGCACGCTCTTTCAGCTCATCCTCGGCCTCTACCCGCCGGACGAAGGCGTCATCGAGATCGATGGCCGCCCCGTCACGGAAATGGAGCCTCAAGAGCTTTATGGAATGATTGCCGTCGTGCCGCAAGAGACGTTTCTCTTTGGGGGAACCATCCGGGAGAACATCGCGTACGGTCGGCCGGGCGCTTCGGAAGACGAGATCGTGGAGGCGGCCAAGTCGGCGTACGCTCACGACTTCATTTGCGAACTGCCAAACGGGTACGACACTGAGATCGGCGAGCGCGGCGTGAGGCTCTCCGGCGGCCAGCGGCAGCGAATCTCAATCGCTAGGGCGCTACTCAAAAATGCCCCGCTCCTCTTGCTCGACGAGGCGACCGCTTCGCTGGACACGGAGTCGGAAGTCGCGGTGCAAGCGGCGCTGGCCCGGTTGATGGAGGGGCGGACGACGCTCGTCATCGCGCATCGGCTCTCGACGATTCACCGGGCGGAGAAGATCATCGTCTTGGACCAGGGCCGCGTGATGGAGTCGGGCGCGCACAGAGACCTGCTCGCCCGCAATGGGCTTTACGCCAGGCTGTATCGGTTGCAGTTCGAGTCGGACGGAGGGTCGCCGATTGGCGGCCTTGGCGTCGACCCGGGTGGAGCGGTGTGAGCCGGAGCCAAGTGTCAGCCGTCGCTTGCAAGTAAGGGGAATAAGTCCTTGAGCCTGGGATACAGACTTGTGTACACGCCAAAAAGCCGGTCGTACGTGGCCTTGGCGCGCTCGTCGGGCTGGTGGCGGCGCACGATGCGGACGTGGCGCGCCACCATCTCACTGGGGTCTTCGATCAATCCGGCGCCCATCGCAGCGAGCACGGCGTCGCCGAGCGGGGCGCCGCCTTCTTCCGCGTATACGGTGAGCGCTTCGCCCGTGACATCGGCCAAGATCTGGCACCAAAGCTCGTTGCGGGTGGGCCCTCCCACGGCCCGCAGGCTTCGCACCGTCTCTCCGGTCTCTCGCAGCACGGCGAGATTGTGCCGCACGGCGTAGGCGACGCCTTCCATCACCGCCCGGACCATGGCGCCTCGATCCGTGTCGTAGTCGAGCCCCAAAAATGCGCCTTTGGCGGCCCCGTCGTTTACCGGCTGGAGTTCGCCGGCAAGGTACGGTAGGAAAACTAGGCCGCCCGAACCCGCAGGCGTCTGGCTCGCTTCCCGAGTGAGCGCCTGAAAGACCTGCGCTTCGTTTTGAGCGCTCGTCAGGCCCTCCCGATCGCGCACCACGTCCGCGATCCAGCGCATCGCGCCGCCTCCTGCGGCCATCGACCCGCCGGTAAGCGAGATGCCGGGGAGAACGTGGGGGAAGGTGAGCAGGCGCTCATCGAGTATGGCTTCGCCCGTCGCCATGTAAAGCGTGCATGCGGTGCCCAAGGACAAAAACGCGTCGCCTGCTTGCGCGGCTCCGATCGCAAGTCCGGCGCTGCTCGTGTCTTCGCCGCCGGCAACGACCGGAGTGCCTTCGGGCAAACCAAGCGCTTCGGAGGCTTCTTTGCTCAGGCCTCCTATGACCTCGTGACCTTCGGCAAGCTCGCAAAAGGCGGAGCGCGGAAAACCCAACGAGTCGATGAACTCGCTGGACCAGGCGCGCCTTTTGATGTCGTAGGAGAGGAGAATGCCTGCGTCCGAGTGGTTCATGACCGCTCGCCCGGTGAGGCGATAGTTGATGTACCCCGTCGTTGTGGTCACTTTCCAAAGCCTTGCCCAAGTATCGGGCTCGTGCGAGCGCACCCAAATGAGCTTGGGCTCGACGTTGTAAGCGGCAGGGCGCTTGCCGGAGATCGCAACGAATCGGTCGGCGCGCTCGTTCATTTGCTCCGCTTGAGGCGATGAGCGGGAGTCGAGCCAGAGGATGGCAGGCCGCAGCGGTCGGCCGCTTGAGCCGAGCAAGACGGCGGCGGCTCCCTGGCCGCTCACGCCGATGCCCGCGATACGCCCGCTCGCCGAAGGTACGTTCTCAAGCAGCTCCCGCACGGCCGCGACAACCGCATGCCACCATTCGTCAGGGTCCTGCTCGCCCCAGCCGGGCTTTGGCGCGCTGTGCTTGTATGCGGCCGAAGCCCAGTGGCGCTCTTTGCCGTCGGTGTCGGCTAGGATCGCCTTGACGGAGCTCGTTCCGACATCGATTCCAAGGAGGAGAGGCCCCACCTTGCGTCACCGCCTGTCCGTACAACAACTTCCGCACAACAGCTTCCGTACAACGACTAAGGCAAAAACATCCTGACGTCATGACCAAATAAAGTCCGTGGCTCGATCGCCCGCTTCTCCGGCTTAAAGGGCGCCGGTTAAACGTGCGTCGGCGCTTGAAAGTGATCGGCCCGGGATGGGTTGGTACGGCCTTGTAGCGTCACCTTATACTGATAGCGGTCCCCTCTCGACGTGACGACGGCAACTTCGAGCGGTTCGCCGGTTTCGAGGTAGGAGACGCGGGTGACGCAGAGCACCGGTGACCACGGTTCGACCTTGAGCAATTCGGCCTCGTGCTCGGTCGCCTCTTTGGTCTCGACGGTGTCCTCGGCGACGGCCGGAGCAAGGCCGTACTCCTCCCGCAGGAGGACGTAGAGGGACTCATAGCCGGCGATGCGCGCCTCAAGGCCGGGGACGAGCCGTGCGGGAATATAATTGATCATCAGCGAGATCGGCTCTTCGTTGGCCAGCCGGAGCCGCTTCAATCGGACGACCTTGTCCGCCTCGCGAAGCTCGAGCATTTGGGCGATTCGTTTGGGCGCTTCGATCACGCTGGCCTCTGTGTCCGAGGTCTTTGGCGTAAACCCAAGGGCGGTCAACCGCTCGGTCCAGCTCGTGATGGTGTTGAGCAAGTGCGTGAGCTTGGGTCGCTGCACAAAGGTGCCGCGCCCTTGTCTTCGGACCACCAGGCCTTCGGAGACGAGGTCCTCCACGGCCTTGCGGATCGTGATGCGGCTTACTCCAAAGCGCTCCTCCAGCTCGGACTCTGTGGGAATGGCCATCCCGGGTTCGAGCGAGAGGACTTCCTCGCGCAGCACATCCCGCACTTGAACGTAGAGGGGGATGCCTGTCTTGCGATCGATTTTCACGAAGATCACCCGAAGGTTATTATTACATGTCGTCTTTTGACACCCTGCATC
>CAYRIY010000157.1:0-5763 GCA_964424335.1 uncultured Clostridia bacterium | reverse complement strand
ATTGAATCATTTGCTCGTCGTCTCGGTGCGGGTGGTGATGAAACAAGATGAGCCGCCGGCACTGGGACATCGCCCCCACCTGGATCGCCATCCCTACTGAGTTATGCCCCCATCCGGAATACGTTTGGTACTCCTCATCGGTAAAGTGGGCGTCAAGAATAAGCATGTCCACGCCCTTGGCAAAGTCTGCGATCGCCTGCTTGCTCGCATCATCGGCAAGTTCGACATCCGTGGCGTATACGAGCGCGCTGCGGCCATCGGAGATACGATAGGCCGTCACGCCGCTGCTTGGGTGAACATGTTTGCCCATATACATTGCGTCGACCACCATGGAGCCGCACGCTTGCCCCGCCATATGCCCCATCGCCGATATTGCCTTGCTCTCCTGCGCTTTCTGGAGCCTTACAGGCGCCTTCGTCGAGCCCAAAGGGATAGGAAAGTATGGCGGCCGCCAATACGCCTCTAAAGGGCCCTTTTCGACCTCTAACGGGAGGTGGATCGTGACCTTGCAGTCCTCTTCGTAGAGCGCGCCGTAAAACATGAGACCGGCGATGTGGTCGTGGTGTAGGTGACTTAGGAAGACGTGCGTCTCTTTGCCCTTCCATAAGGCGCGCGGTATGTTGGCGATGCCGGACCCGGCGTCCAAGACGACATTTAGCTCGCCGAGCGAGACGCCTATGCACGAGGAGTTGCCTCCAAACGTCGTGAAACGCTCACTTGACACGGGCCTTGAGCCGCGCACGCCATAAAAGGCAACACGCATTCGCTCCATTGCTGTCACGGCGGTAAAACAACCTCCTCGACGCTGTGGTCTCGGATCATGTGCGGCGCCTTTTGGCGGGGCTTCGTCGCTTGAGCCGCTGGGGAAATCTGAGCGCCACGCAAAAAGCCGCCGACAAATGCGCCGACGGCTCTAGAGTCGCTGTAACCCGTATGCACGTGATCAAGCGATTTTTAGTCCAAGAAGTCTTTTAGCTTCTTGCTCCGACTTGGGTGTCGCAGTTTCCGCAAGGCCTTCGCCTCGATCTGTCGGATGCGCTCCCGCGTCACGCCAAATACTTGACCAACTTCCTCCAGGGTCCGGCTTCGTCCGTCGTCCAAGCCAAATCGGAGCCGCAGCACCTTCTCCTCCCGAGGCGTGAGGGTGTCGAGCACATCCTCGAGCTGCTCTTTGAGCATCTGAAAAGATGCTTCTTCCGCGGGCGCCGGAGCGTCCTGGTCTTCGATGAAGTCGCCAAGGTGGCTATCCTCTTCCTCGCCGATCGGAGTCTCAAGGGAGACAGGCTCTTGGGCGATCTTCATGATCTCCCTCACTCGCTCAACCGAAAGCTCCATCTCGGCTGCGATCTCTTCGGGCGTCGGTTCCCTTCCAAGTTCTTGGAGGAGTTGCCGCGAGATTCGGATGAGCTTGTTGATCGTCTCGACCATGTGGACCGGAATCCGAATCGTGCGAGCCTGGTCGGCAATGGCTCGCGTGATGGCCTGCCGAATCCACCATGTGGCATACGTGCTAAACTTAAAGCCTTTGCGAAAATCGAATTTCTCGACAGCCTTGATCAGCCCAAGATTGCCCTCTTGAATCAAGTCGAGAAACAACATGCCCCGGCCGACATAACGCTTTGCGATGCTGACGACGAGGCGCAGGTTTGCCTCCGCGAGCCGCCTCTTTGCAACTTCGTCGCCTTGCTCGATCCTTTTGGCGAGCTCCACTTCTTCTTCAGCGGTGAGGAGCGGCACGCGGCCGATCTCCTTGAGATACATCCGAACCGGGTCGTCGAGCCCAATTCCTTCCGGTATCGACATATCAAGATCGGCTTCGTCATCGTGATCGTGATCCTCTTCTACCTCTTTGTGCGACTCGGCCGTGCCGTTCTCGGACCCGTCAGGAACGATGTCGATCCCCTGATTTGTAAACCGTTCGTAAATCTCGTCGATCTGATCGGTGGTCAGGTCGACGTCTTGTAGGGCGTCCATAATCTCATTGTACGTGAGATTCCCCTGCCGCTTGCCCTTTTCGAGAAGTTCCTTCAAGCCTTCACTCTCGACGATCTCTTCCTTGCCAGCCATTGCCTTCACCCTCCTTTCCGCTACGACGCTTTGGGACGCCCGCCGCGCTTGTGAACCTCGTCGCGCAACCGTTTGTACTCCGTTACCAACTGGCTGATCCCTGTGGGGCTCACGTGGTCTTCTTGCAATAAATGGGTCAATTTCTGTTCCAAACCTTTCACTCGACTCCGGAGCTTCTCCGTTCCGACCCTTCGCACATAATCATCTATTGGCCCCGCGGGCCCACTCGCAAGGTTGAGCAATGACCTGGCCGTCCGAGCGAGCTCGGGATCTTCAATTTGACTTGTCAATGGTTCGTCAACCACCCGTCGCTCACCTTGCGCCACACACAATCGAAAGATAGAGTTATACGTTTCCGTGCTAAAAGGCGATGTACCTAATTGTCGTGCCACTTCGCTCGCCTTCTCGGGCTCCCGCAATACATATGCAAGAAGGTCGCGTTCGGCCCAAAACAATGCCCTGTCAATCCTACGTTTCGGACTCGCCGCCTTTCTCGGCGAGACTTCTGGGCGCAGATCCCTATTAGTATAACGTCCTATTGACAAATTATGCCGAGCCTCTTTGTTCGGGCCTCGGAGATGCTGGTAAAGTTCTTCGGCTAGCGCCTCGGGGGTTACTCCCAATCGAGAAGCCAACTGATTCGTGTAGCCTTCCCTAGCCACGGGGCTCTCGATTCCCGCCAAGATTGGAAGAATGCTCTTTGTCGCCTGCACCCTGCCCTCGACGCTTTCGACACTAATTCCACGCAGCGCCTCATCGATTTTGTACTGAATCAACGAGACCGCCTGATCGACGCATCTTTCAAATGCGCTCAGGCCTCGGCTCCGCACATACGAATCCGGATCTTCTCCTTGCGGCAATCGAACGACCCGAACGACAAGGCCCTCTTTTTCGAGGATGTCAAGGCCCCGCAACGTAGCGGCAGCGCCCGCCACGTCAGCGTCGTAAGCCAGGATCGTCTCTTTGGCAAAACGCTTGATCAGCCTTGCCTGATCCTCCGTAAACGCCGTGCCCAAGGACGCTACGGCCGGCCCAAACCCCTTTTCGTACAGGCCCACCACGTCCATGTACCCTTCGACGATGACGACTCGATCACTTTGCCGAAAGGCCTCCCTCGCCACATTTAAACCGTACAGGTTTTTACGCTTGGAGAAGATCGGGGACTCCGGTGAATTGACGTATTTCACTTGGTCGCCGCTGATCGTGCGCCCACCGAATCCGACGACTCGCCCCTGGTGATCCGTAATAGGAAACACCACTCGGTCTCGCATCCAGTCGTAGTAGCCACGAGCGCTCTTGCCAAGAACCCCGGCTTTATGGGCAAGCTCCGGCTCGATCCCTTGATCCTTCAAGTAACTTTCAAGATCGTGCCAATCCGGTAGCGCGTACCCGAGCCGAAAGGCGCGGACAGACTTCTCCGTTAAGCCCCGATCTTTCAAATACGTCCGGGCGCGCTCACCTTTGCGTGAAAAGAGGCATTTGACGAAGTACGTCGCAGCCAACTCATTTACCTTGTACAAAGAGTCGCGCTCTTTTGCCCGGCGGGCCTCTTCGGGTGACTGAGCCAAAGACTCGATCGGAACGTTGGCGCGCTCTGCGAGCTTTCTAAGCGCCTCTCCGAATGTCGCCTTCTCAAGGTCCATTACAAAGCGGAACACGTCTCCGCCGGCCTGGCAACCAAAGCAGTGGTACAACTGCTTTTCAGGGTCGACGTGGAACGACGGAGTCTTCTCAGTATGAAAGGGGCAGAGCCCTTTGTACCGCTGGCCCGATCGTTGCAGCTTCACGCGGTCGGATACTACGTCCACGATGTCGATCCGGGCGCGAACTTCGTCAATGACGTGATCGGGCAATCGAGACATCAAAAATCACCTCAGTCTCGCCAACAGACTTCAACAAGTCGCCACCAGATCCTTCTCGCGCCCACACCCGAGTGTCCACACAAATGTTCGCATCGAACGCAAATAAGGGCCGGCGCTAAAACCATCGTTCGCGCCGGCCCCAACTTCTCATGGTGCTGATCGATTGCTCGTTTTTGTAACCCCCGAATCCCCGGTCTTACGTTACGCTTGCGAGGATTCGATGTTGGCTTGCGCTGCTGCCAACCGAGCGATCGGAACCCTAAAGGGCGAGCAACTCACGTAGTCGAGTCCGGTGCGATGGCAGAACTTCACGGAAGACGGGTCGCCACCGTGCTCTCCGCAGATGCCAAGCTTCAGACTGGGCTTCGTCGAACGACCTCGCTCGACGCCAATTGCGACAAGTTGACCGACGCCATCCTGATCGAGGCTCTCGAAAGGATCCTTCTCCAAGATCCCGAGGTCCAAGTAGTCGCCAAGGAACGTGCCGGCGTCGTCTCGGCTATACCCAAAGGTCATCTGAGTGAGGTCGTTGGTGCCGAAGGAGAAGAAGTCGGCCTCCTGTGCGATCTCATCTGCGAGAAGCGCGGCGCGAGGCACCTCGATCATGGTTCCAACTTGGTACTCGACACGCACGCCCGCTTCGCTCATGACGGCCTCGGCGGCATTGACGCAGACTTCCTTCATATCCTGCAACTCGCGCTTTGTGCCGACAAGCGGAATCATGACCTCGGGAACGACCGTCTGGCCTTCTTTCGCAAGTCTTGTCGCTGCCTCAAAGATGGCGCGGCACTGCATTTCATAAATCTCAGGATAGGTGATGCCGACGCGTACGCCTCGGTGGCCAAGCATTGGGTTGAACTCGCTCAGTTCGCGCACGCGGTTTTGCACTGCTTCGACCGAGACGCCAAGGTCGTCGGCAACCTGCTTTACGGTTTGCGCGTCGTGAGGCAAGAACTCATGGAGCGGCGGGTCGAGCAAGCGAATGGTGACGGGCAAGCCCTCCATCGCCTTGAAGATCCCGTAAAAGTCGTCCCTTTGATATGGGAGGAGCTTTGCCAATGCTTTCTTGCGGCTCTCGGTATCTTCCGCGAGAATCATCTCGCGCACGGCCAAGATCCGCTCCTCGCCAAAGAACATGTGCTCCGTGCGGCAAAGGCCAATACCTTCCGCGCCAAACTCACGCGCCTTGGCGGCATCGGCAGGCGTGTCGGCGTTCGTGCGCACTTTGAGGGTGCGGTACTTGTCCGCCCACTCCATGAGCTGTGCGAAGTCGCCCGACACCTCGGGATCAACGAGATCGAGCTTGCCCTTGAACACCTCTCCCGTGCTGCCGTCCATGGTGATCCAGTCGCCCTCTCGGACGGTTTCGCCGTTTACGACGAAGTACTTCTCCTGCTCGTTGATGCGGACATCGCCGGCGCCCGCCACGCAACACTTGCCCATGCCGCGGGCCACCACGGCTGCGTGCGATGTCTTGCCTCCACGAGAGGTCAGGATCCCCCTTGCGGCGTCCATGCCACCGATGTCCTCAGGCGAGGTCTCGGCGCGCACGAGGATGACCGTTTCGCCTTTTGCCGCCCACGCTTCGGCGTCATCAGCGGTGAAGACGACTCGACCGACGGCGGCTCCAGGGCTTGCCGCGATCCCTTCCGTCAAGACTTGAGCGTTCGCGCGAGCGCTTGGGCTGATGTTGGGGTGTAGGAGTTGGTCGAGCTGACCCGCCTCGACGCGAGTGACGGCGGTCTTCTCGTCGATCAGCCCCTCTTTCACCATCTCTACGGCAATTCGTACGGCGGCCGGGGCGGTGCGCTTGCCGCTGCGGGTCTGGAGAACG
>CAYRIY010000156.1:0-5903 GCA_964424335.1 uncultured Clostridia bacterium | reverse complement strand
CCTTCACGTCGATCGATTTGCTGATCTTGGGGATCAGCATTGGCCTGATGGTCGCCTTGCACTTTCTACTTTTCCGCACTCGGCTCGGAAAGGCGATGCGCGCCGTGGCCGAAAGCGCCGAGACCGCTTCACTTCTTGGCATCGACGCTCGCAGGATCTACCTTGCGACCGTCATGCTCGCGTCCGCGATCGGCGGCATCGCAGGGATGCTCGTCGGGCTCGCATTTGCCGTCCAGCCTGCGATGGGCGTTCCCTACGGGCTGAAGGGCCTTGCGATCATCGTGCTTGGCGGCATGGGCAGCGTTCCCGGCGCAGTCCTCGGCGGCCTCATCCTGGGGTTCGTCGAAGTCATGACCGTGCAATTCCTCGCGTCTTCGTGGCGTGACGCGGCCGCCTTTACGCTGCTCTTTCTACTTCTCGTCGTCCGGCCACAAGGGCTCTTCGGCAGCCGGACAGCCGGAGGCAGAGCGTAATCATGGGCGGATTTGCCGAGATTCTCAACCCATACAACCTTCAGATCGTCACCACGATCCTCGTCAATTGCCTGCTCGCGCTCAGCGTATGGATTCCGCTCACCGCGGGTCAGCTCTCCCTTGGCGGCGCCGGATTCATGAGTGTTGGCGCGTACACGGCTGCCATTTTGAGCCTCCAATCCGGATGGCCGGCCCCTTTGGCGATCGCGGCAGGCGCCGTCGCCTCGAGCATCGTCGCTTACGCCCTTGGGTATCCTGTGCTCCGCCTTCACGGCGTCTACCTCGCCATCGCAACCCTCGGCTTTGGCGAATTGGTCCGGATTGCCGCACTAAACTTGCGCATCACCAACGGCGCGCTTGGCCTTGCGGGCATCCCCCAGATCGCAGACGACACCGCGTTTTGGCTCGAGGACCGGGGAATCGTTCCCTACGGCGAGACGCTGGCGGGCCTCGACAGCTTCACATGGGGCAGCCTACTCATCCTGGGACTTCTCACGCTCATCCTCGCAGCAGTGGTGTACGCCCTGTGGCGGCGGCGCAATTCGCGCGTCGGTCGGGCCTTGCGCGCCATCCAGCTCGATGAGATGGCGGCCCAGGCGATGGGTATCGACATCGCTCGGTTCAAGCTGCGCGTCTTTACAGAGAGCGGTTTCCTGGCCGGCCTTGCCGGCGGGCTTTACGCGCACCTCTCCTATTACATCGGGCCGGGCGACTTTGGATTCAATCGAGCGATCGAAATGCTCGTCTACGTCGTCCTTGGCGGAGAAGGGACGCTCCTTGGTCCGCTCCTCGGGGCGGGTATCGTGACCGCCTTGCCGGAGGTGCTGCGCGCCTCGCCAAGTCACCGGGCCATCTTGTACGGTCTCATCCTGCTCTTGATCGTCTTGTTTGCCCCCGGCGGCCTCCTCTCTCGGGAAACGCTTGGGCGCATCGCACGCATCTTCGGACGTAAGGGTGACAAGGGCAAAGAGATCGAGCCAACGGACGAAAGGGGGCTCCCGCATGCTTGAGGTTTCAAATGTCGAAAAGCGCTTTGGCGGCGTAAAGGCCGTGGACGGAGTCTCCTTTGAGATCGAGAGGTCCGAGATCTCAGGCCTCATCGGGCCGAACGGAGCCGGCAAGACGACGCTCTTCAACCTCGTCACGGGCTTATACCGCATCGATAGCGGGGCGATTCAGTTTGAGGCGCGGCCCATACACCAAATGGCCCCTCACCGGATCGCGGCGCTTGGCATCTCGCGCACGTTTCAAAACATCCGGCTCTTTGGGAGACTCTCGGCCCTGGAAAACGTGATGGTGGCGCGCCACACTCGTACAAGGTCGACGTCGCTCGGCGCCGTCCTCAACACGCGTGCGTTTCGCGCCGAGGAGCAGATGACCCGGGAGAAATCCCTCGAGCTCCTTGCGTTTGTCGGGCTCGAACGATTCGCCGACGCTCCGGCGGGCGACCTTCCCTACGGAGAGCAGCGGCGTCTCGAGATCGCACGTGCTCTAGCGGCAGAACCTTCGCTGCTCCTCCTCGACGAGCCGGCCGCCGGCATGAACGAGACCGAGTCGGCGTCTTTGGTCCATCTGATCCGGCGCATCCGGGACGAACTTGGCGTTACGATCCTCTTGATCGAGCACGACATGCATGTCGTCATGAACTTGTGCGACCGAGTCAACGTCCTAAATTTCGGCCGATTGCTCGCTAAAGGATCGCCGGCCGAGATCCAATCCAACCCGGCCGTGATCGAGGCCTATCTGGGGAGTGACGCGCTCGATGCTTAAGGTCGAAGGGCTCGTCGCAGGCTACGGCAGCATTACGGTCCTCAAAGGCATTGATCTCGAGGTGAAACCGGGACAGGCGGTCGCTTTGATCGGCGCAAACGGCGCCGGCAAGAGCACGACGCTCCGGGCGCTCTCGGGGCTCATTCGTCCCCGGTCTGGCCGCATCACCTTCGACGGCCAGGACGTAACTGGACTCCCCGCTCACAAGCTCTCCCGCGCAGGCCTCGCGCACGTGCCCGAAGGCCGGGCGGTGCTAGGTCAGATGAGCGTGTACGAAAATCTCGAGCTCGGGGCGTACGGCCGCAGGGACGATGAGATCGCTTCCGACCTCGAGCGCATTTTCGAGCGCTTCCCCAGGCTTGCCGAACGCCGTCGCCAGCCGGCGGGGACGCTCTCAGGCGGCGAGCAGCAGATGCTCGCAATTGGCCGGGCGCTCATGGCAAGGCCAAAGCTGCTCCTCCTCGACGAGCCGTCGATGGGCCTCGCCCCGATCGTGGTTGCGCAAGTCTTTGCGCTCATCCGCGAAATCCGTGAGGCGGGGACAACCCTCCTCCTCGTGGAGCAAAACGCCCGCCAGGCCCTAAGAATCGCGGATCACGCCTACGTCCTCGAAACCGGCCGCATCGTCGCGGCGGGCCCTGCTGCGTCGCTCGCGAACGACCCGCAAGTCATCGGCGCCTACCTCGGCGGGCGGGCGCAGTGATCAAAACGATAGTTCAACCGTGAAGTGGAGGCGGCCCCCTCCTCCTTGCGGACGCTGTTCCTCCTTGAGCGGCAGCCCGTAAACGGCAGTGCCCGTGAGGCGGCCTAGCATCTGGAAGTTGGCGCCTAGTCCGACGCTTGTCGTGAAGTCCTCTTCCGTCACTCCTTGGTCATCGCCCTTATAGGGATATACCGCACCGTGATCGAGAAACGCGTAGAGCGTAACCCCTTGTGCAACCTGCCGCTCGAGCTGGGCGCTGACGAAGTACCCGTCATCGCCTACAAGCTCGCCGGTGGGCATTCCCCGCACGCTCTCTATTCCGCCTAACGCGAACTGTTCGGAGTTGGGAAGCAGATTGATGGGCGATGACTGCACCATGACCCGAAACTTCAGCGTGTACAGGTCTCGCCAACGCGACTCCCGCTTGAGACTGCCGTTGTATTTCAAAAACCTGTGCGTCGTATCCGAGATGTCGGACGACCCTCCCGTCACGGTGTGAACGATTTCCAAGAAGCGGTGGTCATCAGTAACCTGAGTAATGATGCTGTTTGCCAGCGTGCGGACCGTGCCTCCGATCAGCTCGGTTCCTGAGAAGAACGTTCCCGAATTTTTTACATGGTGCTCGATCGACGCCGTCACCCTCATTTCGGGCCGGACGATCAGGGGGATACTCAACGCGACGCTCCCGCCGGACGATGCCGCCGCGATGTCGACGTCTTCAAATGCTCCCGAGACGATTTCGATCTGGTTCTTGTAGTAGGTGGCGCCAAGGCGTGACCCTTTTCGATCGATCGGAATCTCGTAACCGACGGATCCGCCCGTCGTTCCATGCGCGGAGACGATTGAGATGGAGAGGCGATCCCGGATCCCCAAAAAGCTGCGGTCCGTCAACGCAAGACTCCACTGGTTCGTGCCCACCTCGCTGCGGCCGGCGTTGGCATAGCGCAGCACACCTTGCCAGCGGGGCGGCTCGATTACGTGGAGTACGTAGTCCGTCGTGCCGAAAGATGCCCCAGGCTGCAGCTTGGCCCTGAGTTGCACGTCGTTCGTGCCGTTGAAAAGGGCGATGTCCCTTTCAAGCGTCTCGACGCGAACGAGATCTCCCGGGCGGAGCGTCATCCTGCCCGTCACGTATGAGCTGCGGGTGGAGGCGTTCCCCTCGACCAGCACGGCCCCTACGACGCCCTCGACAAGGGAGATCCTAACCACGCCGTCATCGACGGTCTGAGGCGGTAGGATTGCCATGGCGGTCACGTAACCTCGCTCAGCGTAGAGCGCGTTTATTTGTTCCACGACATCGTAGAGCTCTGAGATACTCAGCATTCTGCCTTCGTACGGCTCGACGACGCCGTTGATCTCGGCTTCCGTAAGGATCTTTGAGGGATCAACCAGAATGTCGCGCACATACACCATCGTTGAGTCGTCGTGACTTTGCGCTTCTGCCCAATTGCCTAAGGTGAAAAACACCGCGCAGACTGCGGCCAACACGCTGAGTATGATCCTTGATCGACCTGCCACCTCACTCATCGCCCTGCACCGTCTCGTTCTCATCGGTGTCGCCTTCTGCATCGCCAATATTGACGGCCCCCTCCTCAACGTCGACGAGTCCGCCGTCACTATCCCCATCTGCAAACGGGTTGACGAAGGCCGTCCCGCCCTCAGTAAACGGAGATGTCGTCCCCATGAGCTCCAGCAACTTTTGGGTGATCCTGACGAAGCTGTTCTCCGTGCCAAAATGGGTCTCGATGTAGTCCGGGTTGTAGTTGACGTCGTAGGCGTTCGTCAAGATCACTCGGTTGGCTGCGAAGATAAGGAAAAACGGCCGCAAGTCCGGAGCGTACAGTTGCAAGTCGACGTCGAAGAGCTCTTTGTTGACGTTGTCGACCCGCACCGTGTGGAAGTTGTTATTGAACTCGCCGATGGTGCCGATCACGGTGTGCAAAAACGCCAGGTCGTCCACAGAACCATTGATGGCGGCAACATCCGAGACGAGGCGATCAAACGTGATTCCGCGATCCGATGAAGCGTGGATTGCAATCAAGTCCGCGAGCCCGTTCACACCGCCAACGTCGACACGCAGCGGCGTAGCGCCGTCGTGCACGAGGTCAAGCACCCTGATCGTGTCCGCCCGCAAAGTCGCGCTCTCTGAAATCGTCACATGGCCAATCTCGAGCTCGCTTCCTGGGGTAAGCAAACTAAGGTTGAGACGGGACACATCGCCGATATTCCCCAACGACATGTTCCCAAGTGTCTCGATGGCGATCGTCTCAGGAGCCGCAAGTTCCTGAATGTTTACGCTGCCGTCCGTAACCCAAAGGTGGATCGAGCCGGTATCGCTCAGCACGTAGTCAGAGTTTAGGTCGCCCCCGCGCTGGACGAGGTAGATGCTGCCGAACGCCGACGCATTGAGCGTGCCGTCGGCGATGACAATGATCGGGACGGTAAGCGCTCCGATGTCCCCTCCACTCGCCTCGAGCGTGATGTCGTGCGCATGTAGATGCACAATTCCGGGACCGACGCTGCTCTGGATCGAGCCCCCAGCAGCAACCTCGATATCGGCGCCCGCCTCAACCCTGCTCAGATACACGTCTTGGTGAGCCTCAAAACTTGCCGAGCCGAATGTGGAGTTGATCGAGGAGCCCTCGGCCATCGTGAACGTCCCGCCGGACGTCATTTGCACGTCGCTGGCGGCCGTCACAGCATCCCACAGCGTCAATCCACCGGCGGACATCGCCTGCATGTCGCCGGCCGCGGTGATCGCCTCCCACAAAGTCAGCGCCCCGCCCGAGGCGATTTCGACGTCGGCTCCTCCATCAATCTGCCGGACCTCTGCACTTTGCGCCGCTGTCAGGCTTACCGATCCGTTCGAAGACGTGATCGAGGAACCCCCGGCCATCGTGAACGCCCCGCCGGACGTCATCGAGACGTCATTTGCGGCCGTGACCGCATCCCACAGC
>CAYRIY010000155.1:0-5927 GCA_964424335.1 uncultured Clostridia bacterium | reverse complement strand
GGACGACCAGGTCGCTACGCCATCCTGATTCTCGAATTTACACCATCATACCGGACACTACTTCCGGGACACGCATTGGGAGGAGAGTACGATGCTTTTTCCATTGAGTACGAATGGCACGCGCAAGGTAGTACGGGCATGGGCACATACGAGCCTCGCCGCCATGATTGGGTGGCTATTGGTTTTCAGCGGAGTCGCGGCGCAAGAGGCGCAAGAACAGATCACGCTCCACTACTTCACTTGGGATGCTGGCCCCGCCGTGCAGTCGATTCGTGAGGATTTCATCGAACCGTTCGAGGCTCTGCACCCCCACATCAAGATCGAGCACGAAGCAACAAGCTTCGGTGCGTTCTGGGACAAGCTGCTCACCTACTACATTTCAGGCATTTCGCCCGACCTGATGCACATGAGCGTCGGCTATGTGTACGAGTTCGCACAAGAGGGAATGTTGCTCAATCTACAACCCTTTTTTGACAGGGATCTCAATCCCTCCGACTTCTTCATTGAGCCGATGAAGGCGGTGCGCTACCCGAGCATGGAGTCGGGCGACTTGTACGCGATTCCGTTCTCGTTTGTAATGAGCACGACGTTTTACAACAAATCGATGTTTGACCGGTCCGGCGTCGCCTACCCGACTTCCGGGTGGACGTATGACGATCTCCGCAACATCGCCCGTCGACTCGTGCGTGATCATAACGGTGACGGGACACCGGAGGAGTGGGGCTTTCACAGCAACTATGACTACCAGCTCCTCGAGCCGGTGATCCACGCCTTTGGCGGCCGCGTGCTTGACGACGACTTCAACGTCGTGGTAACAGAGCCGAACGCCGTCGCCGGAGTGCAGTACCTCGTTGACCTCATCCACGTGGACGGGGCAGCTCCGCCGCTGGATTTGCTGGGGGACCGCAACGGGGCCTTTCGCAACGGCCAAGTGGGCATGATCATCGCCAATAGTTTCGATCTAGGCACGTACCGCGACCTCGCGGACTTCGAATGGGACGTCGCTACGCTACCCGCCGGCCCCGCCGGCCAGGTGAACAGGGTGTGGCCGGACAGCTTTGCCATCTCAGCGCAGGCTCCGCCGGCGCACCAGGAAGCGGCCTGGGAATTCATCAAGTTCGTGATCACGAGCGAAAAGGTCGACGCGTACTATCACGGCGCGAGGCGCATTCCAATCTACCGCCCGCTGGCCGGGAGCGAGGAGTGGCTGGAGACGGGGATGACACCGAACAAGCGGATTTTCATCGAGTCGGTTGGCACCGGCCAGCCGCTTGAGTTTAGGCCCAAGTGGGGAGACTGGCACGCCGCCCGGGGGTCGACCCTTCGTCCTGCCTGGCTGGGGCAGATTTCGGTCGAAGAAGGGTTGCGCAACTGGGCCCTGGCAATCGAAAACGCCATCCGCAACTGACCGAAGACACTTGTGGACGATTGGAGACGGGTCGCTCGTCGGCTGTAGCCGGGCGGGTGGCCCGTCTTCCTTCCGCTTTCAAGCGGTGCGGTAAATCCCGGACTTTTCATGGCCCTTCCGACGATGACAGGATTTCGGTATGGCACTCTTGTATTAGGCATGCAAGCGCAGAGTGTTTCGGCGGGCGCCACTGGCACACGGGGGGAGGGCGGGGCTATGCGTTACCGCCTGCAGTTGCTCGGTCGACCGGAGTTATCGAGCGACAAACATTCGATGCTTCCAACTTCCCGCAAGGGGCAGGCCCTAATTTTCTACCTCGCGGCCAATTCCGGGCAAGCTTTCTCGCGCTCCCACTTGAGTAGCCTCCTATGGTGTGACCATCCAAACGAGCGTGCACGTCACAACTTCAACATGATGATGTCCCGACTTCGAAACGAGCTCTTGGTTTGGCCGATTGCAACCCGCGGCAACGACTTGACATGGGACACGTCGGCCGGAGTCGAGGTGGACTTGTTTGAGTTTGCTCGCCAGGCAGGTCTGCACTCTGAGACAGAAGGGTTGCGCCGCACTCGCGAGGATCTTCGCTCGGCCGCGGCACTGTGGCGAGGCGTGTTTTGCGATGGTTTCGCATGCGATAGCGACTCATATGAGGAGTGGCTCGAGCAAGAACGCTTGCTGTGGGAACGCCGCGTGCTCGATGTTCTAGACAACCTCGTGCAAATGGACGCTGCGGAAGAAAACTGGAACGATGTGTTGGAACAATGCAGCAGAGCGATTGCGATCGACGGGTTTCGGGAGTCGTTTCACCGTTGGACGATGATCGCGTATTGGCGGCGTGGCGAGCGGCCCCTCGCCGTTGCCCACTATCAACAGCTCTCGCTGATGCTCAAACGGGAACTTGGCGTCGAGCCGGATGCCGCCACGACGGATCTGTTTGGCCAAATTGCGTCCCAATCTTCCGGTGGCTCACTTGGCCGGGCCGCGTCGCCCGAATCGCCCACACCCCTCGCCGAGATCGCCTCAAAATCTCGTGATCCTCGTAGTCGTCGAACTCCCGTGGGCGCAGAGGGACTGCCAGTGACCGGGAGTACCCCCTTCGTCGGACGCGAAGGACTAATGAATCGGATCTTTCAAGAGCTTCGCTCCAGGGGCGAAGGGCGTGTGCCGTTCGTCCTTATCAACGGGGAGGCAGGAATCGGTAAGAGTCGCCTCGTGGGCGAACTCTTGAGGGCGATGAGTTTGCCACAAGACCAGTGCGCCGAACTTGCGAGCGTAGCCAGTATCGTCATGGGACGTTGCTCGCCCTTTGGCGAAGATCTGCCTTATGCACCACTGGTCGAGGGCATTAGCCGTGTCATCCAAAGCGTCGACCTTGACGATTTGGATCTGCCGGAGTTGGTATGGAGGGATCTTGGACGAGTCGTACCTGAAATCCGTGAGCGAATGTCGCAAAAGGCAATTGACGGTTCTCAGCCTCACGACCGTCTCCGCCTTTATCAGGCCATTTCCCGGTTTTTGCGCGCCTTGCCCGGTCCCGTCGCGGTCATCATCGAAGACTTGCACTGGGTGGATACTGAGACACTGGCCGCCCTTACCTATCTCGCGACGGATCCGGTTAGCGGTAGCGACATTTTCATCATCGCTACCTCACGATCGGTCGATTTTCCACCGGAATTCGCGGAGTTCGCCGCTCACGGCGAGCGGGAAAGACGCTGGGCTCAAGTTGAACTGGGACCCTTATCCGAGCAGGAGACCCATGATCTTGTCTGTGCCGTCTGGGGCGACGTGGAGTCAGACGTCGCTCATCGTATCCATGCTGAAGCCGGGGGCAACCCCCTGTATGTACTCGAAATTGCTCGCTTTCTGCGCGAAGGAGGCTTCCTTGGCGGGAGTGAGCCCGGAGAAGGTTCCGAACATACCTTTCCGGTTCCGCCCGCGGTTGGACGAGCAGTCTCGGGCCGTATGGCGGGGATGAGCGCCGAGGGGAAGGCTCTCTTGGCGGCTGCCTCGATCTTTCCGAGCGGGGTGAGTTTCGAGTCACTGCGGACCACGGCGGGGCTCGGTGAGGACGAGGCCCTAAACGCGTACGACATGCTCCATTCGGTCGATTTTCTTCGGCAGCATGAGGGGCGAGTGATGTTCATACACGACATCGTTCGTCGGGCGGTCGCCAATCATTTGAGCGCCCCGCGCTCGGTTGCCCTACATCGGCGCGCCTACGAAGCCCTTGTTGATCAGGTAACGCAAGTCGGTGAGTCGGCGCTTGCAGAGCAACTTGCCTACCATGCGCGGTTGGGCGAGATGTGGAATGAGGCCTCACGCTGGGGCCAAGAAGCGGCTCGAGCAGCGGAGCTTCTGTTCGCATATCCAGCCGCCTGTCGCCAACTAGACCGCACGCTCGAGGCACTGGAGCGACTGCCTCTAACAGAAAAACGTGCTGAAACGGAGCGCCGGGTGCGAGCGTGGCGATTCCGCCTGGCATACTGGTTTGACCCGCATCAGGTTGAATCGACGTTGGAAGAAGCCCTCGTCAACCCAGGCGTCGAGCATGAGGCGTCGGCAGATGAGTTGCCCGACGTGCTGCTTGCTCGCGCCGAGCCTTTGTTTATGCAGGGCGAGGTGGACGCGGCTCAACCCATGTTGGAGCGGGTGCTGGCCCTCGCGGGTGAGCAAGATGCCGGGATACGAGGTTACGCGCTTGGAGGCATGGGAGCAATCCACATGATCCGTGGCGATTTTAAAAAGGCCGTCGAGTTTTTGGATCGGGCGGCGCCCCTCTTAACATCGTCAGACCGGCGGTTTCCGGGACAGAGCGTCACGTTGGCGACGGCGTCAGCCACCGCGCTCAAGGGGGATTTCGCTCGCGCTGAGGCGTGTTTGGCTCAACTTGAAAACGAACTGGGCGATCCCGGTCTCGTGGCAAATATGCATGGAAACAAGGCAATGATCGCGTACTTTCAGGGCCGCTGGGACGACGCAGTGGCCGTGGGCACTCAGGGAATGGAACTCGCCCGTACGGTTGACCACCACTACAATGAGTATTTCTGCAGTATTTGGGTCGGCGCGGCCCGCCTCCACCAGGCCGGGATCGAACGTGCACTCGCGGCGCATGATGCGTCCATGCAGCTAGCCGCAAAGGCGCGTACACGCATCATGCTCGACTGCATTCACGCCTTTAAGGCGATGGCACTGCTAAAACGGGGGCGGTCGACCGCTGCAACCGACGTCGCTCGCGCCGGAGTGCGGATCGCTGAGAGGTACGGCTATAAGCTTGGGCTGGCTCTGTGCAAGGAAGCGCTCGGCCATGTCGCTGCTGCCAACGGGGATGTCGTGACGGCTAGCAAGCTCTTGACGGAGGCCTTGCGCTGCCTCAAAGCGATTGAAGCTCACCCCTTTTTGAGTCTCGCCTTACGCCGGATTCCACCAGGCGTCCGCGCCTCCTACTAATAATTCACTGCCTCTCGCCATCGTGTGACCGAAATGTGACCGGTCCGTTATCTTCCTCCCTTTACAATCCCATCCAGTGGCGTTTGATCCGCGCTCAATTCGCTCCAGACCGCGTAGGAGGGACCTGTAATGAGGAGGCCCATCTGCCGTAAGCTTGGTGTTTGGTGCTTGAGACTCATTTTTGTTAGTCTCGTCGTGTTTGTTGCCTCCGCCTTTAAATTCTCCTTGGCGGTTGGGGCGCAGGCCCCCTTCATCACCACTTGGAAGACGGACATTAGCGGCTCATCCGACGATAACCAGATCACGATTCCCACAATCGGGGACGGTTACGACTACTACGTCAGTTGGGTAGAGCTAGACAATCCGGAAAACCACGGAGAAGACGGACCGTTTGCGGGAGACGCCACCATCACCTTCCCTACGGCCGGCACGTACGAAGTGCGTATCTCGGGGGATTTTCCCCGCATTTACTTTGTTAACGCGGGCGATAAGCAAAAGATACTCACCATCGAGCAGTGGGGCGACATTGCGTGGGCGAGCATGGAATACGCCTTCCACGGTGCAAGCAATTTGACGTATAACGCCACGGACACCCCGAATCTGAGCAACGTCACGTCGCTTGAGGGCATGTTCGCTCAAGCTACGTCGTTCAACGGCAATATCGGCGCTTGGGACGTGAGCAATGTGACGAACATCCTCGGGATGTTCGCGAATGCCCACTCGTTTAATCAAGACATAGGCGATTGGGATGTCGGCAATGTGACGAACATGGAGTACATGTTCTATAACGCTAAGGCCTTCGATCAAGACCTAAGCGCTTGGGACGTAAGCAACGTGACAAACATGAGATACATGTTCGCGGGTGCTGTTTTATTTAACGGTGACATCGGCGATTGGAATGTTGGCAATGTGACGAACATGGAGCACATGTTCGAGGACGCCAGTGCGTTCGATCAGGATATAGGACGTTGGGACGTAAGTAACGTGACAAACATGAATTACATGTTCGAGGACGCCAGAGCGTTCAGGCTGGTGGGGCAAGGTCGTCGTCCGGGCCTGAGTGGATCCTCTC
>CAYRIY010000154.1:0-6031 GCA_964424335.1 uncultured Clostridia bacterium | reverse complement strand
CTTTTCGTCGAAAGCATCGATTTGGCAAACAGGTTAGAGGGGGTTTTTCGCATGGCGACCATTCGGGACGTGGCCAAACGAGCCAATGTTTCAGTCGCTACCGTATCGGCCGTGATCACCGGAAAAAAGCGCGTGAGTCCCGAGCTCAGGGCGCGTGTCGAAGACGCCTTGGAAGCGCTCGATTACCGGCCAAACGCCTTGGCCCGGGGGCTATTTACGGGCAAGACGAAAACCATCGCGCTCCTCGTCCCCTCGATTGCCAATCCCGGCTTTAGCAAAGCGCTTTTCGGTGTCGAGACGGCGGCCATGAAGCGGGGGTATGCCGTCTTTGTCGCGAACACCGAGGGCTCGCCCAAGCAAGTAGAGACATACATCGAGCGACTGATCGAGATGCGCGCCGATGGAGTGCTCATCGCTCTGACCTGGGAGCTCGCCCAACCGTCAATCATCCAACGGCTGAGGAGCCACGGGCTCGAGGTGGTCGGCCTGTCAGGCGGAAGGGCGTTGTCACAAATCGACTGCTTTCTTGGCGACGAGGAGCGAGCCGGCTACACCCTCGGCCAGTACCTCGCTCGGCTTGGACATAAACACCTGGCATTCATCGGTCCGGACGACAGCCATGTTGCGGAGCTTCGCTTGCGAGGAATCGCCGCAGCGTTGGACGCGGCAGGGACATCGCACACCATTTCTCGCATCGCGACCGACTCCTACGACGCAGAAGGCGCAAGGCGCGCCACGCTTGAATTGATCGCGTCCGGGACGAACTTTACGTGTCTCATCACGTTTAACGATCTGATGGGCACTTCCGCTCTTTCCGCACTCTCGGGGCAAGGCTTTGCAGTTCCAGAGCAAGTCTCCGTGGCGACATTCGGGGACTTTTACGCCTCATTGACTACCCCGCCCCTGACAACGTTGAGCTTCTCAGAGTTACACGCAGGCGAACTGGCCGTCCACCGCCTATTGGATCGAATCGAGGAGAAGTTCACCGGCGAGCCCGAGACGGTGCGCATCCCTTTGGAGCTCATGATCCGCGGATCCACCCGCGCCGCCGCGGGAACGTGATACAACACGACCGCCAAGGCCAACGGCGGGACGTGATGTGATGTGATGTCATGTGATGCGATCCGATCCGATCACCGGGACCGTCGCCGGTCCCGGTGATTGCATGGTCGGATGTGTGTTTCGCTACGCCTTACCTCGAGCTCAAGATCGCCCGCACGGCGATCGCGGCGTTCTCCATAGCGGCAGATACGGGGATCGTGCCCTCTTTGGCCTGGTTCAACTGTTGGTCGATCGCGGCTGAAACCTGGCCCCACTGCGGGATCCGGGGCGGCGCCTTAGCATACTCGACCGCCTCGAGAAAGACTTGAACGTCCCGCGGGCGCGCCATTCCCTCTCCGAGCGACGTCGCTACCGAGCGGATGGGGGAAATCTCATACCCATTCCCCTGGCGGATGCTGGCGCCTTCGGGACCCGTTGCAAATTTCAGGAACGCCCACGCCGCATCCTGATTCTGTGATTGGCTCGTCACGGCGAGCGGATTGGAAAACAGGAACGTCGCCTGCTCCTCGATAGGCGGGTGATGGGCGGCGTTCCAATCAAAGGATGTGTCCTGAAATGGGGCGATTCCCCACGGGCCGATGGGAAACGTCGCCAGCGTCCCTTCTGTCCACCTGTCCCAATCGCCCTTGGCCGCAAGCTCGCTCGGACCCGGGGCAACGCCGTGGACCAGCCAAAGGTCGACCATCTCCTGCAATCCCCGGATCGCCTCCGGCGAGTCAATCAAGGTGTCCGTGCCGGTCTCGTCAATGATCTCGCCGCCGCCAAGCCAAATGTAAAGCGGCCACCAAGCGGCGGCGTAGCCGTGCCTGTCCGCGACCCCGTCGTTTGATACGTCGACGGTGAGTTTGCGGGCGGCTTCAAGCAGGTCGCTCCACCCCCAAGACCGCGGCGGGGCGCCTATCCCTGCTTGGGCGTAAAGATCCTCATTGTAAAAGAGCACGACGTTGGAGAAGGAAGCGGGCAGACCATAGAGGGCTCCATCCAAACGGAAGAGATCGAGAACGGCCGGAAAGTAAGCGTCCAGGTCGTAGGCGTCCCGAGCGATAAAGCTCTCCAGATTGGCGAGTGAACCATTGGACGCAAATTCCGTGTAGTTTTCCAGGTTGAGCGAGACGACGTCTGCGAGGACGCCTCCGGCCGCCGTGACGCGCAGACGGTCAAAGATCGTCCCAAAATCGACGGGTTCGAGCTCCACCCGAATGTCCGGGTTGGCGGCCTCAAAGGCCTCGACCACCTTAGCCTCGATATCCTGCGGGAGAAACGTCATGTACCGGATCGTCGTCTGCGCGGCGGCCACGGCGCTCAGCGCCACAAAGACCAAGCCGAAGAATACAACTCTTTTGATCATTTTGTCTCCCCTTCTTTCAAATGAAATTCTACTTTCAAAAACCTCTTGGCGTATCGATCGGACTGACAGCGAGCGCCTCGTTAGATCAACGTAAGCTTGCGGCCTGTCTCATTTCACCATCTTTCCTTTGATAATTGGTGTTGCTTGTGTGCCCACCTAACGCTGACTAGCATTGCAAAGCCCGTACGCCTGGATTTTATCCGGCCGGTAGCTTGACCGAACTGGCGAGGTCGGGCGGCCAAGTGGGCAATTCTTCTTTCATGAGGAGGAGCCGATCGGCCGCAGATTCGTCGCATATCAGCACATCGATCGCGCCGGTCTTGAGCCCCCCAAAAATCGCCTCGACGGTGTCGAGCGAGGTGGCGACCCCGATCACCGTCCCGATCGCCTTGAGTTCATCGAGCGTGATGCCGATCGTCCTCGAGGCAATCTCGGCGCAGCAAGGCGCCCCGTGGATGTCGTAAAACCGAAACCCGATCTGGCCAACTGCCCCGGCGCCGTCCAGGCTCGCCAAGTCGACGGGAGTCAGGTTGTCCACCGTAACCAATGAAGTGTGGCGCCACAGCGAATCGAGACCGACGAGGGCCACATCAGCGTTGCGCGCGGCTTTGAGCGTGTCACGAATAGACGGATCCGCAACCAGGGCGTCCCTGGTTGCAGCGCTTCCCATCACCGCCGGGGCGTGCAAAAGCAAGGATGAGCCCTCAAATTTTTCGGCGATGCGCCGCGCCAAGTCAAAGGATTGGAGCACCGGTGACGTATTGCCGAGCCCCCCGGTCATCTGGACGACTTTAGCGCCGGAAACCCGCTTTTCAGTCAATGCCTTGACGGTTTCGTAGAGTGTGATGCCCCACGTGACGCCGAGCGTCATATGGGGTCGCATCGTATCGCTCAAATACGTGGCGGCCGCTTTCCCGACCAGTTGGCGCACCATATCCGGGATCGCCGCAGACGTCGGTACGACCACGGCATCCGCCAAGCCAAACTTCTTTTTGATCAGCGCCGAAAGATCGGTCACGGTCTCGAGGGCATCCACGATCGCAATGCGGACGATCCCCTCTCTCCTTGCATCCCGCAGCAGACGGGACACTTTAGGACGCGAGAGGCCGAGTTTCACCGCGATCTCCTGCTGCGTGAGGTCGCGCTCGTAGTAAAGGTAGGCGACCCGCTTCATCTGGCGCAATTGTTCAAGCTTAGCCATGGATTGCCCCACTTTGTCGCTACGCTTGTCCGCTCCAACGAGTTGAGCGCACACTCAAATTGAACATTTGCTCACTTTTTGTGATCGGTGAGGAGTCCGATCCCCGTTTTTCTGGTCATTCACGAACTGTCTGCATTTTCCTCCTTTGAATCATTGTTCACTTTTCGATCGCCTGTGCGCATGGTTGCTCGGAGCGCATGGACATGTATTTCGCTCCAGCCTAGATAATGAAGCGTCGGGCCTCCCCGCCGGTGGAAGGTCGAAACGCCCACTACAGCGAACCAAAGTGCTGTGGGAGCAAGGCTTGCTGGATAAAAATCCGGGGCACACGGAAGAGGCATCGACCAAGATGGCGACGATCAAGGATGTGGCGCGCCTAGCGGGAGTAGCGCCGAGCACCGTTTCGCACTACTTCACTGGAAACGCGCCCGTGAGCGACAGCACGCGGGCCCGCATCGAGCAGGCCGTGCGGGAGCTGGGGTACCGGCCCAATGCAGCGGCTCGCAGCCTCCGGCTTGCTCAAACCCAGTCGATCGGGCTGATCGTCCCCAACATTGCCAACCCGTTTTTCGCAGAGATCGTGCGGGCGATCGGATATGCCTGCCAGCAGATGGGATATTCGCTGCTGCTTGCAGACTCGAGCGGCGACGAAGACAGAGAGCGCGACCTCGTCGCGAATTTGCTCAAACAGTACATCGACGGACTTTTGATCATTCATGCCGGAAAGGTTCCAACGTCACAGCTCCTCGAAGAGGAGCCGCCCATTCCGGTCGTTTACGTCGACCGTGAAGTGGACGAGCGAGCCTCGGTCGCGACCGACAACTACCTCGGGGGGCGCCTGGCCGCAAGACACCTGATCGGCCTCGGCCATCGGCGCATCGGGATTCTGGCCGGCGATCCTCACGTCAAAAACGTGCAGCAGCGCCTGGCCGGTTTTCAAGACGAGTTGAAATCGAGCCGCATCACGATTTCAAAACGGCACATCATCAGTGGCTCTCAGAGCTTTGAGACGGGCCGAGACGCTCAATTGCTGATGGTCGGCCCCAACCCACCCACGGCCATTTTCGCCACCAACGACATCATCGCGCTCGGCGCCTGGCACAAACTAAACGACATGGGACTCAAAATCCCCGGCGACGTCTCCCTCATCGGCTACGACAACATCGAAATGACCCAGTGGACGATTCCCGCGCTCACGACGATCGAGCAAGACAAGCGCGAGCTTGGGCGCCAGTCGGTGGCGACGCTCGTCAAGGCCATCCAAGAGCGGGATCTCGCGGGGTCAACCATCTACGTCCCCCCGCGCATCGTCGTGCGCGCCTCGACCGGGCCGCCCGGAGACGACTGACGTCCAAGGCCACTAACATGTCCTTAGTGGTGCTCAGCCTCTTGTGAGGCGAGCGCTACGAAACCTGCTTTGGTGAAACCGCCGCTTTGACAGTATGTGATCAGGCGCTCTTCACGGCGACGAATGCGCTCGACCTCGCTTGGGATCCGATCGGCCACCTCAAGCGGAATCTGCACGAGTCCGTGCTCATCCCCGACCAAAAAGTCGTTCTGATGGATCGTGAGACCGTGGATGTTGACCGGCTCGCCGGTGCGGAGGAAATGAAAGTACCCGTGTGAGGCGATGAGTCCTTGTGCGTAACAGGCCATACCCGCCGCCTCGATCCCGACGAGATCTCGGACGACTCCGTTTGTCACCATGGCGACGCAGCCCATGGCCTTGTGGTAGTTTGCCATCACGTCGCCGAAGGCGGCCGCTCCGCAGGGCACGTCGTCCTCATCGTATAAGATGGCGATGCGGGGAGACGGCACCGTGTCCAAATGATCGAGGTACTCTGCCATCGAGATCGGTTCGCGTCCCGCCGGGGGCTTCCTCGTCGTCAAGGTCACGGTGGCCGCGTAGCCGCCGACGCTGCGCGGCTTTGTCAGGCAGCGCAGATTGGATCCCGTATAACCCGTGGTAAATGCCCTGTCAACCAGTTTCTCGAGCGCGTTGCACAAGGTCGGCGTATCGATTGCAACGATCTTGTGGAATAGATCTTCCGGCAAAACGTTCATCAGGCAGTCCTCCACATTTATTGGTCTTGCGCCCGCAGGCAGTTATTGAAGCAAACGCATGAGCTCTGAATGAGTCGACAAGCGATCCAAATCGCATTCGTCTAGTGTGAGGTACAACACCTGCTGCCAGCGGTGAGGCACGAAAAGCTGGAGCCGCCCGCCGTCGACGAAGGCATCCATAAGCCGGGTTACCAAATCGGGAGTCGAAATTCAAGATTGGACGCGCCCATCTGTAGGCGCGCCTGCAGTTACAAGACCAAGAAATTCCTTGTAGCTGCCGGCAAAGTGTTCCGCCAAATAGAGGCGCGCCAGTTGGAGGTCGCGGTTGGCGACCGCTTCGTAAAGCCTGCGGTGAC
>CAYRIY010000153.1:1364-6080 GCA_964424335.1 uncultured Clostridia bacterium | reverse complement strand
TGCCGGGGATCGCTTCTGCAGCGTCCCACCGGAACAGCGCGGGCGTCAGCAGCACTGCTTCACTTTGCAGTACCGGCAGGAGACTCCGCCCCACCATCGTTTGCGGCACCTCGACCCCGGCCGCCTGCAAAAACGTCGGCGCCAAGTCCATCATGTTGACGAAATCGTGCACCACGCGCCCTGGTGCAATTACGCCGGGCCAACGCATCGCAAGGCTGACTTCGCACCCGATGTCGTACAGGTTGCATTTGGCCCGGGGCATTCCGGGGATTCCGTGGTCGCCGCTCACGGCGATGAGCGTGTTGTCGAGTTCCCCGATCTCTTCAAGCCGCCGTAAGATCACGCCAAGGCCTGCGTCAAAAGCCTGGCATTCGCCGAGATAGTCGCAAAAGTCCTCACGCACCTCGTGGACGTCCGGCAAAAATGCAGGCATCCGACCCCGCAGATCGTCGGGATTGAGGCCCCAAAGCCTCTTTCCCGAGCCCGGCTCCCACGTGCGGTGCGTGTTGGTGGGTCCCCACCAGTAGCAAAAAGGCGCGCCTTCCGGCCTCGCATTCAAAAACGCATCGAAGTTGTCTCGCACCTCGCCCAGCAGCTTCTGCTTTGCGGCTTCGACACCGATCTCGTCGGCCCACTCGCAAGCGACATGCGAGAATCGGTCAAAGTTTCGCCCGGCCGGGTTGTATGCAGTGCGAAGACCCCCGTGCGGTGCGTCCGCCACAGTGCCGGGCGACCAAACCTTGTAGGTGTGACCGATGTGGTACCCGTGCTTTTCCAGCTCGAGCGGGTAAGTTGGAATCGACTCGTCCCAAATCGCCCCGTGCAAGATCGCCCCGAGTCCGGTCTGCCAAAAGTACTGACCCGAAAGCACGGAGCTGCGACAAGGCGTGCAGCTTGGCGCAGGGACAAATGCGTTGGTAAAGAGCGCCCCTTCCCTCGCGATGCGGTCGAAGTTTGGGGTCGAGATTAGGTGATTGACCGAGTTTGGGCCTTGCAAGTCAGCGTACGCGCTCGCGTATCTGCCCCAATCGTCGGCAAAGACAAACAGTATGTTCAACTTCATGCCTACCTTCCGTGATGCTAAAAAGGATTGCGGTAGCGGTACCTCGCCATGTCCGACTCGAGCCGTCGTCGCATCATGGCGACGTCGGCGGCGTAATTCACATCGTCGATGACGTTCCACCGCTCCTGGGGATCCTTTTCCAAGTCGTAGTACTCGTCGCTCTCGCCGGGCCGCAAGTAATGAATCAGCTTGGCGGTCTGTGTGCGCACGCAGACCATCGTGGGGATCACCGGGAACGGAAGCGGCTCAAAGTACTCGACAAAGACGGAGTCTCGCTCCCACGCCCCACTTCTTGAAAGGAGCGGGCGCAAACTGTGCCCTTGATACTCCGGCGGCGTTCCCACTCCGGCAAGGTCGGTGATCGTCGCGGGAACGTCGAGACTAAGCACCAGCTCATCTTCGGTCCGCCCCGGATCCTTAGTCAGCTCGGGATAACGAACGACGAGCGGCACACGAATCGACGACTCGTACATCCAACGCTTGTCGACGAGTTGAAACTCGCCCAAAAAGTAACCGTGGTCGCTCGAATGGATGACCAGCGTGCGATCGGTCTCGCCGCGCTCGTCCAGGCAGTCGAGGACGCGCCCGATCGCATCGTCGACCCCTTTGAGCGTGCGGGCGTAGTCGCGGACCGTCTGTTCCCAGGTCTTGCCGTCCACGAATGGCCCGTCCGGATACCAATTGCGATCGTGCCCGCGAGGCGTGCCTTCCCGCATCGAGCGCGTCTTTCCTGTGAGCGGGGCCTCGATCGTCGTCGGAGGCGCGAGCGGGACGTCGCTGTACAAGTCCTTGTAGCGCTCCGGAGGAATGAACGGGCCGTGCGGAGCTTTAAACCAAACGCACAGTGCCCACGGGCGATCGCCTGAGCTTTGAATGAAGTCGATGGCGTAATCGGCCAGAAGATCGGTGTTGTAGCCCGAGTGCTCCACCTCTTTGCCGTCGACGTTAAGCGTCGGGTCGACGTACTCCCCTTGATTTCGAAAGCTGACCCACCGGTCAAACCCGGGTTTTGGGTCTGCCGTGTTGCCGTAGTGGATCTTGCCGACAAAGCCCGTGCGGTACCCGGCCTCCTGCAAGCGTTCGGGCCATGTGACCACGTCCTCCGCCATGTCGGACTGATTGTGAAAGACCCCGTTCACGTGCGGGTAGACGCCGCTCAAGTGAGCGGCGCGACTCGGGGCGCAAAGAGGGCAGGCGGTAAATGCGTTGGCAAACCGCACGCCTTCCGCCGCCAGACGATCCATCGCAGGCGTCTCCATAAACGGATGCCCGGCGCACGACATGAAGTCGTGGCGCTGATCGTCGGACATGAAAAAGACGATGTTTGGCGGGCGTTCTGATCGATGCTCATGCGACATGGTGCAGCCTCCGTCCTGATTTATTGCCTTGCGCGCTCCAGACTTTGAAAGCGCTCCTCGATCCCGGCAAGCCACGACTGCGCCATCTCGGTAAGCTCTTTGACGACGTCCGGAAAGCGGTCTGCGAGATTTTCGGACTCAGCCATGTCGCTTTCGATGTCTGCGAGGTGAACGGGCACGTCCGTCTCACGAGTGGGACCGTCTTTTATCAGCTCCCCGTTGAGCACGAGCTTCCAGCGCCCTTTGCGGACCGCAAGTTGATCCCGAAGCTCCCAATAGATGGCCTCGTGCGGGGAAGGGGCCCCGTCGATGAGCACAGGCAGGAGCGATTTGCCGTCGAGTTCGATCTCGCCCACGTCCGCCCCGGCGGCGGCCATGATCGTTGGAAACACGTCCATCCCGGCGACCGGCTCGTCGATCACTTGTCCGGCAGGCACCCTAGCAGGCCAACTGACGATCCCCGGAACCCGGATGCCGCCGTCGTACAAGCTGCTCTTGTGTCCTTTCAACTTGCCGGCGCTCCCCCCGTAGTAAGGATCCGGCGTGCCGTCGAGCCAGTTGCGGCTTTCCCGGGAAGGCCCGTTGTCGCTCATGTAAAAGATGCAGGTGTCGTCGACCAGCCCGTGGCGCTCGAGCTCGTCCATGATGGCGCCAACTCCGTCGTCGACAGCGCTCAGCATGGCGGCCATGATCCGCCGATCCCACGGAAGGTGGGCAAAGCGGTCCACGTATTTTTTGGGCGCATGCATTGGGTAATGCGGCGCGTTGAAGGGAACGTACAGGAGGAACGGCTCGCCGTCTCTCGCGGCGTCGCGCACAAACTGAACGGCCCGCTCTACGATGAGGTCCGTGAAATACTCCCCGTCCCGCCACACTTCCTCGCCGTCTTCCCACAGGTCGTGAATCGGGTTTAGGCTGTAGTTGGAGCCCCAGTAAAAGATGTGCGAGTAGTAGTCGATGCATCCGGCCAAAAAACAGAGCGAGCTGTCAAACCCGCGCTCGTGGGGCCTGCATCCCTGGTCGAGTCCTAAGTGCCACTTGCCGAATATGCCTGTGCGGTAGCCGAGGGGCTTTAAGGCTTCGGCGATGGTGGGCGTGTCTGCCGCAAGGCCCGGCGTGTTGCGAGCGCCTCTGAGGACGCCGCGCACGCCGGCGTTCCCTGGGTACCTGCCGGTCATGAGGGAAGCCCGCGTCGGCGAGCAGAGCGCCGAGTTTGCATACCAACTGGTAAATCGTGCGCCCGAATGCGCCAGGCGGTCGATGTTGGGCGTCTTGAAGTCGGTCTGCCCCATGCACGATAGATCTGCATATCCTTGATCGTCGGTGAGAAAGATGATGAAGTTGGGACGCATGTTGAGACCTCCTCTAAAGGCGCGTTCCTTAAAGCAGTGCCGCCAAGAAATCTCTCGAAAGCTCGATGCCTCGCTTTTGCGCTTCGCCGTCGTCCCCGTATTGATGATCCTCGAGCTCGATGCTGATCACTCCAAAGTAGCCGAGGGCCTTTAGGTGAAAGATCACGTCCGCCCAATCGACGTCGCCCCGCCCTGGAATACAGTATCGCCAGCTCCCGCCGCCGTTTCGAAATCGACGGCCAAACGTCTCGCCAAGGTGGCCGTAAACGTACATGCCTTCGATGAGAAGCTTGCAGTCCTTGGCGTGAACCCAGTGGACCCGGTCGTGAAACTCCTCCAAGAGCCTTACGGGATCGATGCCGAGGCGAACGTAATGGGACGGGTCGTAGCAGATTCCAAAGGACGGTGAGGGAATCGCTTCGAACATGCGGCGGAGCATGTCGGGGTTGGTCCCAAGGTTTGGATAGGACGGCGCGGCCCCAGGCCAGGGCTCGACCGCGATCTTGACCCCGTGCTCCTCAGCGGCGCGCACGACTTCGGGGTAAACCTCTTTCCAAATCGCAAACGAATCGCTGCGGCTTTGGTTTGGATCAGGCGGCGCCAGCACCTCAAAGAGCACGCTCCCGCCCAGCTTCGCTGTTTCAGCAATGCGCTCGCGAGCCGCTGCGACGCCCAACTGCTGCTTTGCGGGGTCGGGACTGAGGAGGTCCCCACGCCCCGCGCTGTCGACGGATCCTAATTCGAGGCCTCGACTTTTTAGCGCACTTGCGAGCTCCTCGTCTGCCTCTAGCAGGTCGACCGACGCGAGGCCGATGTCCGCGGCCCAATCAATGAACTCCGCCGCCCCGATCGTGCGCAAAAAGCTTCGTGACATCCGTACACCGATTTTCATGCCCATGACTCCTTTGGACATGCTCAGCTGGGCGGTGCGGGAAATGCACTG
>CAYRIY010000153.1:0-1354 GCA_964424335.1 uncultured Clostridia bacterium | reverse complement strand
GCTCATGCACGTGTCGCAGGGACGTTCGGTCGACCCCTCCTGGCTCTCCCTCACTCGCGCTCCGGCCTCTTCGGCCATCCTGGCCTACGACGCCTCCGCGACGCCCTGCGTCACGTACATGAGCAGCGACTTTTGCGATCATTTTAAATCACGTCTTGAAAGCCCCGTCCGTCGATCTGATACCGGTCCCACTGGGTGTCGATAAGCCAGCCGAGCAGGCGTTCGCGCATCTCCTGGATGATGCCGCGGTATTGGCTGTCGACCGCCAGGTTGACGCTCTCGTCAGGGTCGTCGATGACGTCGTACAACTCTTCGACCTCATGCTGCCGGTTGTAAAGGTACTTGTAACGCCGGGTCCGCACGGCTTTGACGCCGACGGATTCAGAGAAGATTACAGGCCGCTCGTCGCCCGCCTCGCCGTTCAAGAGTGGGGCCAGGTCCCTTCCCTGCACACACTTCGGGACCGATCCGCCGCCCAAGCCAACCGCCGTCGGCATCAGATCGATGAGCGAGACGAGTTCGTCTCGGACTTCTCCGGGTTGGACACTTGGGCCGCGCACGATCATCGGTACCTTGGCCAAGCTGTCGTAGGGGATGTTGGGGCGCTTTAGGATCAGCCCGTAGTCGCCCATGTAGTCGCCGTGATCGCTCGTAAAGACGATGAGCGTATTGTCCAGAATGCCTTTTTCCTTTAGCGACTGCACGATGCGCCCCACGTGGTGGTCGATGTGGGAGATCGTCGCCAGATAGAGTGCGGCGACTTTGCGGTACGCTTCCTCGCTCATCTCCCGCATGTCGAAGTACCCTGCCCGTGGATCCCTTCCGCCGACGGTCATCAACGGTTTTTCTAGACAGAGGCCGGGATGCTTCATCGGCGGGACGTCCGCTGGGTCGTACATCTCGTCCCATGGTCTTGGCGGATCAAAAGGGTGATGCGGCTTTATGAAGGACGTCCAGGCAAAAAACGGGCGATCGTCGCGCTCCTCGATAAACGAGATCGTTTCATTGGCGATCCACGTCGTGTGGTAGTGCTCCTCGGGCAGCTCGGAGGCACGAGCCCCAAACGATCGCCAGTACTCCTCAGGGGCGACGCGGCGATTGTGTTGATCCCAGTAATCCCATTGATCAAAGAGTCCCCGCTCGACCAGGTACTCGCTGTGATAGTCGTCCACTTTCCACCCAGGACCTGCCTGTTCCGCAAGGCGCATGCGTTCAAAGCCCAAGCTGTGGTAGGGGGGCCAAAAGTGCATCTTGCCAATAGCCGCGGTTCGGTACCCGGCCTCTTTGAGGCACGACGCAATCGTAGGGTGTGTCTGAGGAATCGTCGAGCCGTTGCTCGTCGCGCCGTGCGCGA
>CAYRIY010000152.1:0-6210 GCA_964424335.1 uncultured Clostridia bacterium | reverse complement strand
GTATGGCTATAGTGCCCTGTGAGCAGACTGGCGCGGCTGGCGGCACACGACGGCGTCGTGCAAAACGCATGGTCGAACCGCACGCCTTCGGAGGCCAACCGATCGACATGGGGCGTTTGAATCACCGGATGCCCGTAGCAGCCGGCGATGGGCGACCAGTCATCTGCGATGAGGAGCAAGACGTTGCGGAACTTGTTCGAGCTTTCTGAATCCCTGATCATGTCGGATTCCTCCAAGACTCCCGTGTGTTTTCAAGATGGCTTGGATAATTATCGATATCGCGGCAAGAGGTCACCGTGCGCTTCGATGAGGTCGTCGCAGAGATTGCGTATCTCGTCGATGGTGAGCTCCGCCGCCGTGCGCGGATCGAGCATCGCCGCCTGATAAATGTAGTCCCGCTTTTGGGTCCGCACCGCCTCGACGGTGAGCAACTGCGGATTGATATTGGTCCGGTTGAGCGCCGCAAGTTGCGGCGGCAGCTCTCCGACGTGACACGGCGTCACACCATTGCGGTCGACCATGCATGGCACCTCGACGCACGCTTCGTCCGGCAGGTTGGTGATGAGCGACTTGTTGAGCACATTGCCGGCGATCCGATACGGCCGATCCGTTTCCATGGCATCGAGGATGCCTGCGGCATACTCGCGGCTTCGCTCGTGATTCACATCGACGTTGGCGAGGAGGCTTTGCTTTGCATGTTCCCAGTGGCGGACGCGCTCCTCAGCCTGCAGCCGGGGCGGTCTCACCCAACGGGACAAATTGAACCGATCGATCAGCTCCGGATTGCGGTGTTTGATGAAGTACGGTAGATACTCCGCCGTGTGCTGGGACGACTCGGTCACGTAATACCCAAACTGCCGCATGATCTCATACCGAACCATGTCGTCGTGCGGCGTTGCTCGCTCGAGTGCACGCCGCTTGATCTCCGGGTACAGGTCTTGCCCGTCCCGGCTCACTTCGAGCAACCAAGCCTGGTGGTTGATTCCGGCGATCTGCCACCGGACTCCCTCATCGCTCATGCCGAGGTCCCGAAACAAGCGCGCGACGCAAACTTGCACGCTGTGGCACAACCCCACCGCCTTGATGCCGGTCTCCTTGAGCACGGCTGCAGTCACAATAGCCATCGGATTGGTGTAGTTGAGCAGCCATGCGTCGGGGCACACCTCTTCCATATCCCGGGCAAACTCGATGACGACCGGCGCGGTGCGGAGCCCCTTAAAGATACCTCCGATCCCGATCGTATCCCCGATTGTTTGTTTTAGGCCGTACTTGAGAGGCACCTCGAGATCGACGATTTGCGCCTCGACGCCGCCTGGATTGGTGGCGTTGATGACGTAATCCGCTCCCTGTAAGGCCTCTTTGCGATCGAGATGGGCGGTGACCTTCGCTCCGGCCCCCAGATGACGGCTCAGGTTGTTGATCATCACCTCGGCTTCGCGCAGCGAGTCTTCGTCAATGTCGTGCAGGGCGATGTGGGCATCTTTGAGCGACGGTGTGAGCAGGCAGTCGCCGATCACGTTTTTGGGAAATGCGCGTCCGCCGGCGCCCAAGAAGGCAATCTTTGGCATCAAGACGATCCTTTCGTTGAGGTGTTCCTCTGGACGTGTCCCCTAAAGGCGTCTCCTCAGGCTGTTTGCGCAGCTCTTTGCCGGTGGAGCTCCCGCAAAGTGCGAAGCAGACCAAGAGCGTCGTCCTTCCACGTTCCGCTCGTACCCTCGAGCCTGCGGCGCAAAAACGCCTCGATCATTTGTCCCGCTTCAAACTGAAAGCGGATGTATCCGGAGTAGCGCGGGCGAAGGTACGCTCGCTCGAGCGTGGTCAAGGTGGACTGAAAGAAATCGTGGTACCGCTCATTCACATCTTTGTCCACCCATGCGCTGCGCCGACCGGGTTGTCCGTCATGTAGGGCCATGCCCTTTTGCACGGATCGACTAAGAAGAAACGCCGCCAACTCCAAAGCCGCCGATCGATGCTTGGATCGGGAGGAGATCGCAAGACCTGTTCCCCCGATGACGGACCCCTTGCAATCGGCCTGTTCGACTCCGGGTATGTCGGCAAAGGCGAGCAGGCGTCGCCGATCGCTCGCGGAACTGGAAACGCCATCTTCTCCGGCGACTTTGCTGTAGGGGGAGAATCCGTAGACGTAGGGACAATAGAACAAATCGTCCCGGGCGCTCATGGCGTCGAGCACGGCGATCGAGTTCCACTCGAGGACTTCTTTAGGACACCAAGAGAGGATCTCGAGCATCGTGTCGAGCGCCGCAGTTCCCGTGGCGTCCGACACCACGACGTCCGGGTCTGAGAACGGGCCTTCTCCGAGATTGGCACACAAGGTGAAGAACACCATCAGAGAATGAACGCCTTTGTAAGCGATGGCGATGCTGCCTTTCGGAATCGAGCGGACGAGCGCTCTCACCTCGCTGAGGCTGCGGGGAATGCCGGACGTCAAAAGATCGGGCCGAAACGCCGCGACCTGGGCCGCCGCGTCGAGGGGCAGAGCCCAGAGGCCGCCCTGATACCGGTACGATTCAAACGAAAGCCCGACGCTATCCTCGGCGAGTTCCTCGAGCCCAAGTAGCGCGCCGTACTCCTCGAGGTTGACGAGGCTCTCGTGAGCGACCGCCTCGCCCATCGACGGGTGATCGATCACCATCAGATCGTATTTAGCGGCCAAATCGGGGACAGGGTGCGACTCAAAGTGATGGAGCGAATGGATATCCCAGTCGACGATGAGGTCGGGGAAGAGTGTCGTAAACGCCCGTGTTGCCACCTTGAGTCCCGCATATCCTCTGGGGTGGTCCCAGGTGATCCCTTTAAGGCGCGTCATGACTCTCTACCCCTCCCTCTTTTTGACCATGTGCAAGTGCTCACACGCGAGCACCGTCTCACCGCGCTGGTTGATCACTTCGCAAAACTCGACGACGATGCCGTAGTTTGGGCGGCGGGCGTGGTCTCGCTTGTCTTTTATGGTCGCCCGAGCTTTGATCGTATCTCCGATGAAGACCGGTTTTACAAACCGTAGCCGGTCGTATCCGTAGGAGAACGCTTCCGGATTGATCTCCCCCGCCGAGAGGCCCACCCCGATGCTGAAGATCAGTGTGCCGTGGGCGATCCGCTCTTTGAACTCCTGCCCCTTGCACCACTCGGCATCCATGTGGTGCGGGTAAAAGTCGCCCGTCTGGCCCGCGTGAATGACGATATCCGACTCGGTGATCGTCCTGCCAAACGACTCGCGACGCTCTCCGACTTCGTAATCCTCGAAAAACCTCGACCGAATCACCTTACGACCTCCCCGTTGCATGCGAATGTGCACCGTAATACCCGGCGTCGCTCATGATGGCCTCGACTTCCTCCGCCGCTTCGGCCAGCGCCTCACGGACGCTCTTGCGGCCTTTGAGCGCGTCGTCCACCATCCGGCTGAGCGCTTCGTTCACCTTTGGGTACTCCGGGATGGCCGGCAGCGTCTTCACGTTTTCGTGCGCCTTCTCGATCATGGCGTAGTAAGGATACTTCTCTTGCACCTCGCGATCTCGCCAGGTGGAGAGCCTGCATCCGTTGCCCCCGAGCATGGAGGTGATCTTGTCCATCTCCGGCGACGTGGCAAATCGAATGAAGTCGTACGCTTCACGCTTGTGCTTGCTCCCGACGGGAATCGTAAGGACCCAGTAGACGATGAGCGACGTGTGCTGCCCGCCAGGCCCGTCGCCTCGGGGAATGATCGTGCACTGATTTTTGCCGACGATCTGCGAAAACTCAGGCACCTCCGCCACGGCGGCAAACCCGCACCAATTCCACATCATGGCGGCGTTCCCGGCGGCGTAGTGGAACCCGCATGCCACGCTATCGAGGTCGAGGCACTCGGGTGAGACCACCTTGTGCTTGGTGAACAGCTCGACGTAAAACTCCAGTGCCTGGACGCCGATCTCGTCGTGAAAACGGGGTCTCCAGTCGGCGTCAAAGATCTCCCCGCCGCGGCTCCATAGCTGGATCAAAAAGTCGTAGACGTTGTTGTGGCCGTCCGGAAAGGCTGCGACGCACGTCCCCCACAAGCCCTCGCCCGGGCGGGTGAAATGGCGTGCGACATCCAGAAACTCTGACCAAGTCTTGGGCGGACGAAGCTCGTAGCCGAAGGAGCGCCGGAACGCCTCTTGTTCCCGGCGGCTTTCGAAGAGGTCCTTGCGGTACATGAACACCTCGGGTCCGTCGTGATAGGGAATGCCGTACACATTGCCGTCAGGACCCACCTGAAGCCGTCGCAGACTCGCCGCCCAGGCGTCCGGCCACTCATCCGGTGGAGACGATTGGACGAAGTCGTCGAGGGGCGTGAGCAGGCCCTTGGCAATCGCCTCAGGCAACCAGTCCGTCACGCACAAGAACAGGTCGTACTCCGGCTTTCTTGCCCCTTCCGCCGCGATCATGGTCTCGTACAGGCGCTCGATCTCGATGAACTCCCGCCGTACCGCCAATTCGGGTCGCTCGCGCGCAAACGCGTCGGCCTGATGGCTGAAGGACTTCTCAAAGCCTTCGAATTCCCTCGATATCAAGCGCAAGTTCGTCCGTTCCATAACTCCACGGCCTCCCCTCTGAAATTGCATCTTTGGGCGCTATTCGCATACGTGCTGCAGGGACGTATGCGAACAGCGCCTTATACCATCGATTTCACCGTTCGACGCCTATTCATCCGACGGCGCTTCCGCCGCTATTTCGCCGAGCCGCACGGGCCTTTGTTCGTCCATCGAGCGGTAGGTGGCAAACACCGTCTGCAGCGTCACCAAGTTGTCCCGCACGCTGTTTTCCGGTTCAACGTTTTCGGCGACCGCGCGCATCAACTCCGCCATCGGCCCCACGAAGGCGTCGGGAAACCACTTGCCATCGAGGCGCGGCCGAAACCAATAGGTGGGATCGATCTGGCGAGAGCGAAACTCCAGCGTATCGGGTCGTCCGACAGGGTAGTCGTAGAGGGCGCCGATCCTTCCCTTGACCGTTCCGTCGCCCCCCTCGAACCGGAAAGTCGCATACCAGTCGTCGGGATCAGTCTCCCAGTTGTTGTGGGTATCGTGGACGAGGCCTTGAAACTCCGAATCGTATTCCAATATCACGGTCGTGCGGGTCTCGGCCTTGGCTTTCTGGTTCGGGTGCCTTAGGCCGCGGGCGTAGACGCGAACCGGATCGCCAAACAAATAGCGAATGGCGTCGAGGTAGTGGATGCTGTGGTACATCACCTCGAGCCTCGGCGTCTCGAGGATCCACGGCCACAAGTGCCACGGCGTCCAGACGTTCACTTGAACATCCGCGGAGACGGGCTCGCCTAGCCATCCTCTGCGGATGATCGTGCGCGTCGCCTGGATGGCGGGATCCCAGCGCATGTTTTGGTTGACCGCCGCCTTCACCCCCGCCGCTTTTGCGGCACGGACGATCTCGACTGCGCCCACGTACGTGTCCGCCAGCGGCTTTTGACAGAGCATGTGCTTACCGGCGGCCGCCACGCGCGGGGCGATCTGGGCTTGAACGCTCGCCGGGACGGCGATATCCACGATCCGGGCCACCTCGTCGGCCAAGAGCTCGTCCAAGGTGCGGTACACTTTGGGGATGCCAAACTCGACCGCGACGCGTTCCGCCTTGCTCATGTCCTGGTCGTAGATCCCCGCCACCCGGAAATTCGCCTTGCGGTACGCAGGCAAGTGGGCCGCTTGGGCGATGCCGCCGGCGCCGATGATCGCGATGGGAATCGCGTGCGCCGGATCGGGGCGCGGTATGTAATCGAGGTCAAAGTTGAGCTCCATCGTGGCCTTCACGCCCTCCATCTCACCCTATCGATCGATCGTTGCCGCCGTAAGATCCGGCGACGCCAATTCCTCCAAGATGCGCGGCCGATGCTCTCCGATCTGCGGCGCCCCGGTCGCCGACTTCAAGATGACCCCGTCGATGCGGATCGGGCAGCGTGTCGTCGGCATCGCTCCGCCATCGTAGCGCCGAACCGTCTGCAGCATGTCGAGCGCTTGAAACCCTTCGTGCCGCAGCAGTTCCGGCCAGGTGAGCACCTCGGCGCACCAATAGTCAGCCGCCTCGAGGCGCCGGGCCCACTCCGCCGTTGCCTGAGTCTTCAAATGGTCGGCCAGCGCCCGCTTGATCTCGTCACGCTTGGCAAACCATACGCCCGGATCGGGGTACGCCGCGACCGCGTCGCACTCGAGCAACACGCCGAGCTGC
>CAYRIY010000151.1:0-6339 GCA_964424335.1 uncultured Clostridia bacterium | reverse complement strand
TGGTCAACGTGACCGATCGTTCCGATGTTTACGTGCGGTTTGGTCCTCTCAAACTTTGCTTTTGCCACTTTTCAAATCTCCCTTCATGGCGCCCAAGCAACTCGCGTAAAGGCGCGACTTAAGCTTTGCTTGCCACCAGTTCCTGAGCGATGCTCGCCGGAACTTCCTCGTAGTGTGAGAATTGCATCGTATATGAAGCCCTGCCCTGTGTCGCAGAGCGAAGGTCCGTAGCGTAACCGAACATCGAAGCGAGCGGGACGAGGCCGCGGACAACCTGCGTATTGCCCCTTTGCTCCATGCCTTCGATGCGGCCTCGCCGCGAGTTGAGGTCGCCCATCACGTCGCCCATGAACTCTTCGGGCGTGACGACTTCGACTTTCATCATCGGCTCCAAAAGGACCGGATCCGCCTTGCGCGCCCCTTCCTTGAAGCCCATCGAACCGGCGACCTTAAAGGCCATCTCGGACGAGTCGACCTCGTGGTACGAACCGTCGTGGAGCGTCACCTTGACGTCGACCACCGGATACCCGGCGAGCACGCCACTTTGCAGAGCCTCTTCGATACCGGCCTGCACAGCGGGGATGTACTCCTTGGGCACCACACCGCCAACGATCTTGTTGACGAACTCAAAACCCTTTCCGGGCTCGTTCGGCTCGATATCCAGGACGACGTGGCCGTACTGGCCGCGGCCTCCCGACTGCCGAATGAACTTGCCCTCTTGCGTCACCTTCTTGCGAATCGTCTCACGGTAGGCCACTTGCGGCTTGCCTACGTTGGCCTCGACCTTGAACTCCCTGAGCAAACGATCCACGATGACCTCGAGGTGGAGCTCACCCATCCCCCGGATAATGGTCTGCCCGGTCTCTTCATCCGTCCGCACCCTAAAGGTGGGATCCTCCTCGGACAGGCGCTGCAGGGCAATGCCCAGCTTATCCTGGTCGACCTTGGTCTTTGGCTCGATGGCCTGGTCGATGACCGGCTCAGGAAACTCGAGCTTCTCGAGCAGAATCGGGTTGGACTCATCGCAGAGCGTATCGCCCGTGGTCGAGTTCTTCAATCCGACGGCAGCAGCAATATCGCCGGAGTAAACTTCGTCGATCTCCTCCCGGTGATTTGCATGCATCCGGAGAATGCGGCCGACGCGCTCCCGTTGACCCGTCGTCGCGTTGTACACATACGAGCCGGCTTTGATCGATCCGGAGTAAACCCGGAAGAACGAAAGCTTACCGACGTACGGGTCAGCCGCGATTTTGGAGACCAATGCCGAGAAGGGCGCTTCGTCGTTGAGCTCGCGCACTACCTGTTCACCCGTGCGAGGATTCTCTCCGGTTACCGGAGGCAGGTCGTTCGGCGAGGGCAGATACTCGACGATTGCGTCCAGAAGGGGCTGCACGCCCTTATTCTTGAACGAGGAACCGCAAAGCACCGGTACGATATCCACCGCCAGACACGCTTTGCGCAATGCTTTACGCAGCTCTGCAGGAGTCACTTCCTCGCCTTCGAGGTATTTCTCCATCAGAGCTTCGTCGTGCTCGACGATGGCTTCAATGAGCCGCTCTCTTGCCTTGGCAACCTCATCAACCATGTCGTCCGGGATGGCCGTCTCGTCGGAGTGCGTTCCAAGGTCGTCCGTGTAAATGCGCGCCTTGTTCTCGACAAGATCTATAATTCCAGAAAAACTCTCTTCCGATCCAATAGGAAGCTGAATCGGAATCGCGTTCGCGCCGAGGCGCTCCCGAATCATGTTTACGCCTCGACGAAAGTCGGCGCCGATTCGGTCCATCTTGTTGATGTATGCGAGCCTCGGGACCTTGTACTTATCGGCCTGGTGCCAAACCGTCTCGGACTGGGGTTCGACGCCGGCCACCGAACAAAACACCGCTACTGCGCCATCGAGTACGCGCAAGCTACGCTCAACCTCGACAGTGAAGTCCACGTGGCCGGGCGTATCGATGATATTAATACGATGATCCCGCCAAAAGCACGTGGTTGCGGCCGACGTGATCGTGATGCCGCGCTCCTTCTCCTGGACCATCCAGTCCATCGTGGCGCCGCCTTCGTGCGTCTCGCCCATCTTGTGCAGGCGCCCGGTCTAAAACAGGATGCGCTCGGTCGTCGTCGTCTTGCCCGCGTCGATATGGGCCATGATGCCGATATTGCGGGTCCTTTCTATAGGAACCTGACGAGCCACTGTTCACTCCTCCAATCCTTACCCTGGAACCAAGCCAACCTCACCAGCGGTAGTGCGCGAACGCCCTGTTCGCCTCCGCCATGCGGTGAGTATCCTCCTTCTTCTTCACAGCGCCGCCCTGATTGGCCGCCGCATCCAAGATCTCTCCCGCAAGGCGATCAGCCATCCGCTTTTCACCACGGGTCCTGGCGTGCTGTACGAGCCAGCGGAGCCCAAGAGACAAACGCCGCTCCGGCCGGACCTCAACAGGCACCTGGTACGTCGCGCCACCGACCCGTCTTGCCTTCACTTCGAGCACGGGCGACACGTTTTTAAGAGCGAGCTCGAGCGTCTCGACCGCAGGCTTATCACTGCGGCTTTGAACGATACTCATCGCTTCGTAGAAGATCCCTTCCGCGAGGCCCCGCTTACCGTCTTTCATAATCTTGTTGATGAGCATCGTTGCCAAGCGGCTGTTGTAAACGGGATCCGGAAGGACTTCCCGCTTTGCTATATAGCCCCTGCGCGGCATGTCGCGCCCTCCTTTTGACAAACACCATCATCCACATTCCCCAGAATCAGGCAACGTATGCACGATCTGGAGAGCCGCGGCCTTTCTTACCCAATCGGTCAGCACACAAAAAGGACGACCGGATCGGACCGCAAAGGCGATGCGACCCGCGCGTCCTTTGTGCTACTTCGGCCGCTTCGCACCATACTTAGAGCGACCCTGACGCCTGGCATTGACGCCGGCGGTATCGAGCGTCCCTCGAATGATGTGGTACCGAACGCCGGGGAGGTCCTTGACTCTTCCGCCCCGAATCAAAACCACGGAGTGCTCCTGGAGGTTATGTCCCTCGCCCGGGATGTACGACGTCACTTCGATTCCGTTGGACAAGCGGACACGAGCCACCTTACGAAGCGCAGAGTTAGGCTTCTTCGGGGTGACCGTCGAGACGCGGGTACAAACACCGCGCTTTTGTGGCGAACCGTTCGTCGACAGCGTTTGGTTCTTTTCGGCGTTGTAGATCCAGTGGAGGGCAGGCGCCGTCGTTTGCTTTTTGATCGGCTTGCGGCTACCCTTTACCAGTTGGTGAATTGTTGGCATGTCCTAACCTCCTTTCGCACGACTCCAAGAATGAACACAAAGCTCGCAAGTGGGAAGTCTAAAGCAGTGCGCTTGCGGCAGCGCCCACATCGATCTTGCAGGCCTTGCCCAATTCTTTCATACTTTCGACTTCGAAAACTTGAACCGGTCGCTTAGCAATCGCTGCACGCAAAGGGCGTAGGACGTGTTCGTCCGCATCGGCTGCAACGAAGACGACTTTGGCTTCGCCATTTTGCACGGCCTTTATCGTCTGCTTGACGCCGACCGCCTTGCGCTTGGCGTTTAGCAACTCTTCGAGCACACGATCGACCACCTTTAGCCTGCTCTACCTCCAGGCGTTACGCCCTCTTAGGCGGCCGGAGGACCAAAATCGCCGCAAGGCCCTTAGTAGAGCCGCTTTGCGATGTCCCCATTTGCACACTCGTACATTTTAGCACCGCACCCAACCAGGTGTCAAGCGTGGTCGAGGCCCTTTAGGCCTCGACCTCCGCCTCTTCCGTCTCTGATGCACCGATTTGCCCGTTTGTTTCACCAAGCGCCTCGGCGTCCTCAGGATCGACAGGCGCCGCGCCCTCGATCGGCGACACCTTGATGTGCCGGTATCGGGACATTCCGGTTCCCGCCGGCACCAATTTGCCGATGATGACGTTTTCCTTGAGACCAAGGAGCGGGTCCGTCTTGCCCTTGATGGCAGCATCCGTCAGGACGCGCGTCGTCTCTTGGAACGATGCCGCCGACAAAAAGCTCTCCGTCTCGAGCGACGCCTTGGTAATTCCAAGGAGGATCGGACGAGCTGTAGCCGGCTCGCCGCCCATGGCCTCGACTCGCCGATTCTCATCTTCAAACTCGAGAAGGTCGACGCGGCTTCCTGGGAGCAGTTGCGTATCGCCGGCGGTCTCCACCTGAACTTTGCGCAACATCTGGCGGACGATGATCTCGATGTGTTTGTCGTTGATGTCGACGCCCTGAGAACGGTAGACGTCTTGCACCTCTTGAACGAGGTACATTTGAACGCCGCGCACACCTTTGACCTTGAGGATGTCGTGAGGATTGACCGACCCTTCCGTCAGCCGATCGCCCGCGGTGACCTCCTGCCCATCTTTCACCTTCAGCCGAGCGCCGTAAGGAATCGCATACGCCTTCTCCTCGCCGTCGGCCGTGGATACGATCACCTTGCGGCTGCCCTTTGTCTCGGAGATGGTGCACACGCCGTCGATCTCGCTAATGATCGCCTGCCCCTTGGGCTTTCGCGCTTCAAACAGCTCCTCGATCCGCGGAAGACCGGCAGTAATGTCGTCGACGCCCGTCACTCCGCCCGTGTGGAACGTGCGCATCGTGAGCTGAGTGCCCGGTTCGCCGATCGATTGGGCGGCGATGATGCCGACGGCCTCGCCCACCTCGACGAGCTGTCCGGTCGCAAGGTTTCGCCCATAGCAGCGGACGCAGACGCCATAGCGCGACCGGCATGTCAAGACGGAGCGGATCTGCACGTTCTCGATCCCTGCATCCTCGATCGCGGTTGCGGTCGCCTCGTCGATCATCTGGTTTTCATCGACAAGGAGCTCGCCGGTGGTCGGATGGTAGACCGCTTCGGACGTCACGCGGCCCGCAATGCGGTCCCGCAAGGGCTCGATGATCTCCTCGATGCCGCCGGTGATCTCCTTGATGGGGCCGACATCGATGCCGGTCACGGCGCCACAGTCCTCTTCGCGCACGATCACGTCTTGGGAGACGTCGACCAAGCGGCGGGTCAAGTACCCTGAGTCCGCCGTACGCAGCGCGGTGTCGGCAAGGCCCTTGCGCGTGCCGTGCGTCGACGTGAAGTACTCGAGCACCGTGAGGCCTTCCCGGAAGTTCGCCTTGATCGGGATCTCGATCGTTCGGCCGGTCGGGTCTGCCACGAGACCGCGCATCCCCGCAAGCTGACGGAGCTGGTGAATGTTTCCTCGAGCTCCAGACTCGGCCATCATATAGACCGGGTTGAACGGGTCGAGCCCTTCCCACATCGCCTTGGTCACATCGTCGTTTGCCTTGGACCAGATGTCGCAGATCCTCTGGTAGCGCTCCTCATGCGTCAACAGGCCGCGACGGTGCTGCTCCTCGACCTGTACGACCTGCTCTTCCGCCTTTTGAATGATGCTCTTTTTCTCTTTTGGAATCGCAACGTCCACGACGCCGACCGTGGTGCCCGAACGGGTGGCGAACGCAAAACCGAGCCGCTTGATTGCGTCGAGCGCCTCCGCGGTGCGGGTGCTGCCAAAACGGCGGTAAAGCGTATCGACAAGCCGTCCAAGCGTCTTGCGGTCGACGACTTGGTTGTAGTAGCCCGCTTCTTCGGGCAACACTTCATTAAAGAAAACCCGTCCGGGCGTCGTCTCGATGCGCTCGCCGTTCAAGCGGACATGGATCTTGGCGTGCAGCGACACGGCTCCGGCGTGATAAGCCATCCGGACCTCGTCCGCAGAGGCGAACACCTTGCCTTCGCCGAGGGCGCCCTCTTTTTCGCTCGTCAAGTAGTAGCAGCCGATGACCATGTCCTGGGTCGGCGTGCTCACCGGCCGGCCGCTTGCAGGCAGCAGGATATTGTTGGCCGAGAGCATCAAGAGCCTCGCCTCGGCCTGGGCTTCAGCGGAGAGCGGCACGTGCACGGCCATCTGGTCTCCGTCAAAGTCAGCGTTGTAAGCGACGCAGACGAGCGGGTGGACCTGGATCGCCTTGCCTTCGACCAAGACCGGTTCAAAGGCCTGGATTCCAAGCCGGTGCAACGTGGGCGCACGGTTGAGGAGGACCGGGTGCTCCTGAATCACTTCCTCGAGGACGTCCCACACTTCGGGTCGCACTCGTTCTACCATGCGCTTCGCGCTCTTGAGGTTGTGGGCGTGCCCACCGTCGACGAGGCGCTTCATGACAAAAGGCTTGAAGAGCTCGAGCGCCATGTCCTTGGGCAGGCCGCACTGGTGCATCTTGAGCTCGGGGCTCACGACGATGACCGAACGGCCCGAGTAGTCGACACGCTTGCCCAGCAGGTTCTGGCGGAACCGCCCCTGCTTGCCTTTGAGCA
>CAYRIY010000150.1:1790-6357 GCA_964424335.1 uncultured Clostridia bacterium | reverse complement strand
TCGTCGTGCCCAACAACCCGCTCGTCGCGACAGCGCTCGAGGCCATCTGGCACGGCGGGACACAAGCCTACATGCAGACTCGGGGATGGACCGACTTGGATCGCTCCCCCACATTCTCCCGCACGGGCCGACACGGCGGCACGATCAAAGTGTACCTCGACCCGGCGATTGCGCCGGGCGAGACGCTCAGTCGCCACGCCCTCCGGTCACATGTCGAAGAGCTGAGCGCGTTTACGAGCGACGTGCTCCTTGCCATCCTGGCCAGACTTGCTCCACACCACGATGGAAACGCATTGCGACGCTCGTTTGGCGATCCGGTCGTGATCTCGTCAGAGACAATCCTCCAAACGAAGGGAGTCGATGGTCGAAAGGATGCGAGTTGGGTCGCACGGCTCCAGGAGGAGATCGAGCGCTTGAGCGCGCTTCGCTTTGACGTCGAGGACTACCCGATTTGGGAGCGCGTCGCAGAACACAGGCGCAGACGCCGCATTACGTGGCGAGGCGATCGACTCTTTGAGGCGGTTCGGCTTGAGCAAGGCGACAAAGGGCGAGACCCGCACGGCCCATCGTGGCTTGTGAGCCCGGGCATGTGGGCGCGTTGGTGGTTTGACGCCCGTGAGCGCCGCTACGTCTCCCACCTACCTCGACGCCTCCTTACCCTCGATCATCGCCGAACCCGGGGACGGAGCGTGATGTCCAAGAAGATTGGCGAGAAAGTCCTCTTTCTGTACTCTATATCGAGGTCCTCGAAACCCCTGGAGTTTACTGTCGAGCAACTGCTCTCCATGATCGGCGAACTGCCGCGGCCCGAGTGCCGCGGAAGGCATTGGGCTGGCCGCGTGCGTGAGCGGTTTGACGACGCCATGCTTGATCTGGAGCACACCGACGTCTTCACATCAGTCACGTGGCCGGATGGATTTGGTCCCGGCGACCCGGACAGGTACCGCGGCTGGGTCGACCGCTGGCTCGCCGCTCGAGTGTGCGTGCAGCCCGCCCCTCATCCATCGCCCTTCCCAAACGAAAGGAAAAGGGGCCATATCACGACAAATACCGACCAGGTCATGTACGCAGTGCAAAACCTAAGGTCCATCCGCACTCGCCTCGGATGGACGCAAAAGTGGCTCGCAGAGCGCCTCGGCATCTCGCCAAGTCTACTCTCCAAGATCGAAAACCACCGCGCTGTTCCCAATGCCGAGCTGTTGGAAAAGCTCGCAAAATGGCTAAGTGAGCACTCGCAAGCGGCAAGAAAGGAAAGCGGTGCGAAGCGAGCGTCGGGGATACGGGCAAAGCCGTAAGCAGCCACGATCATAGAGCGAGGGGTGGTCTGGTCAGGTCAGGATGATGCGCCAAGCCGATGCATGCCGACGCCTCGCCGGTACTCGGAAACAGAGAGGCCCGTGCACCGTTGAAAGGCGCGCTCAAACCCGCTCACGCTGCCAAAGCCGACAGACGCCACAATATCGCCCACGTGTATGAGCAGGATCTCAAGACCTTGGTGCCGGTGACTCCCAGGGTGAGTGCCCACGCTGACACCTGTATCGACGCAAAAACCAACTCGGGCGAGTTTGTCGTCGATGGAGACTGAGCGCACAGGGCGACCCTCCTCATCCTTCTTTGCGCAAATTACGCCTTGGGAGGAGGGATTCTTGCGCGGAAGGCCGGTTCCAAGCGTATCTAGGCGCTATCCGAGTGCGGCGGACGTTTCCGTGCTTTCACGGCTCAGGTGGGACGTGTCGTTCACGCTCGCGACGTGGACTGCGTCGCCCTCGATTCGAATATGGTTTAAACAGCAATTCTCTTGGCTGAAATGCACCTCTGCATCAGAAGGCAACTTCAAGAGGGCCTTCAAGAGCTGCTTATTAAACCCGCCATGGGCGACCACGACAACGCGTCCCTCATCGGAGAACGTACGCTTCAGCCTTGCCAAGACCTTTTGAGCCCGCTCGTATGCTTGTTCGTGCGTCTCGTCGCCCTCGTACACCCATCCGTCCGCCTCGAGGTCCTCGCCGAATCGAGCTGCCGGAAACTTCCTGCGAAGCTCGTCAAGCGCAGGACCGATGTACCGCCCAAGGCTGCGCTGTTCGTACAAGTCTTTCCAGACCTCGATCGAACGGCCACATTCGAAAGCGATCGCCGACGCCGTCTCAAGGGCGCGCAGCAGGGGGCTTGAAACGATGTGGGTCGGCGGGTTTTCTCGAAACGCCCGAGCGAGCTCCTCGGCTTGTCGCCTTCCTGTCTCGGTGAGCGGCCCATCCGGAACATCGTAGGTGACGATGTTCCCCGTCGATTGACCATGGCGTGCGATGAGCAGTTCCATTCAAGTACATCCTTCCGAAATCTGGTGACAAAAAGGTATTGCCCACAACGAATCTTCCACGTTGTGGGCAATACGCCTCGTAAATCTATCAAGAGACTTGTCAGCGAGCGAGCACTGCGTTGATCGCCCGGTCCGCTTGGATCAGAGCATCTTCCAAACTTATGCTCCGCTCCAAGTACGCCTTGACCAGCCGATCGTTCAACTCATCGATCGCCGGTTGCCACGCGGGGCGAACATACGTCGTGGGATCGCCAAGCAGGTCTAGGCGAGTAATTGAAACAGCGAGTCCCCTCCCAGCGTACGAGAACGCAACCGGACCTCGATGGATCGCCCACGAGGTAATCCTCGGGATTGACGCCAAAGCGAATGGTCGCTTTCGCTTCGGCGTGGAGATTCACGTTGCTTTTTAAGTAGACGGGCCCGTTGATCAAGTACTCCCCTGGAGGAACCACCACTCTGCCGCCGCCTGCCTCATGGCACGCAGAAATTGCTCGCCGAAAGGCTTCGTAACAGTCGGTTTCACCGTCACCTACCGCCCCGAAGTCGCCGACATAAACGTCCCGGTCGGCAAAATGGGGCGGAACGATTCTCGCTAAAATCTCACCTACTCGATTCCAAGCAGAACCGTTCGTGTCTGCATCTGGCGTGACCACGTACGCACAAGCCCCCAAGCACGTTAAGAAAGCCCATAAGAAGGCCTTGACCCATGACCGATTTCATACCGATTGACCCAAGCCTCCCGCACGAAGCGCCGACCTTCGCTTCCAAAACCGCCTTTCCTCGGTTTAGAGTAAAGGTGCCGGCGCCGTCTGCAACGAACTCTGCCTGAAAGCCTCAGGCGACAATGCGTCAAGATCGATCGCGCCGCGCTCGGCCGATCGAAAGGCAAACACGATCAAAAGGACGGTATGGACATTGGCACGCATTCCGATTGCTCTCCAACTTTACTCTGTGCGGGACGACTGTGCGAAGGACCTGCCCGGCACCCTTGAAGCGGTGGCCAAAATGGGCTATGAAGGCGTCGAGTTTGCCGGTTTTTACGATCGCACGCCCCAAGAGCTCCGAAAAATGCTCGCTGACAACGGCCTTGCGGTCGCCGGCTCCCACACCGCGCTCAAGTTGCTGCAAGGCGATGATCTAAAGCGCACGATCGAGTTCAACCAAGAACTCGGAAATAAGTACCTCGTGATCCCAAGCTTGCCCGAGGCAATGCGCAACACCAAAGAGGCTTGCCTTGAGACGGCAAAGATCTTGAACGAAATCGCCGAAGCGCTCAAACCCCACGGGATGTACACCGGATTTCACAACCACAAAGTCGAAGTGGAGCCGTTTGCGGACGGCGATTCCAACGCCTTTATCACGCTCTTCGATGCGACGAGCGAGGATGTGGTCGTGCAAATCGACGTGGGACACGCCATGCGCGGCGGCGCCGATCCCGTCGCGTTGATCGAGCGTTATCCGGGCAGGGCCAAGACGGTCCACGTCAAGGAGTTTGACCCCAACGACGAGACCACGATCGTCGGTGAAGGGATCGTGCCTTGGAACGATGTCTTTGCCGTTTGCGAGTCCAAGGGCGGCACGGAGTGGTACATCGTCGAGCACGAGCGATACAGCAAGCCGCCGCTCGAGAGCGTGGAGCACTGCTTGCGCAATTTGAAAGCGATGGGCAAATAGCAAGCGAAAGAAACAAGAAGAGCGAATGATCGGTGGCGCCACGATCATTCGCTCTTTTTGTAGTCACCAGCACAAATCGCGGCCACCTGCGGCAAGACTTCCCCAGCCTTCGCTCGTACGACGATGTCGGCTACCGCATCGTAGTGGGTCGGATCGAGATTGACGATCCAAAGGGGTTTGCCTCTGCCGAGAACGATCCTCGGCAAACCAGCCGCTGGGTGCACTTGCAAAGAGGATCCGATCACGAGAAGCCCCTCGCACGTCTCCATCGCTTCGATGGCGTCATCTAGGGCCTTTTGAGGAAGCATTTCTCCAAAGAGGACGACGCCCGGGCGAATGAGGCCGCCGCATCTACAACGAGGCAATTCAGAAAGTGCCTTGATGGGCTTTTCCAAAAGAGCGACAGGATACACGCGGTGACATTCGTGACAGCGAGCTTGCCTGAGGGAACCGTGGATTTCGGCCACGCGCCGGCTGCCGGCTTCTGTGTGAAACCCGTCAACGTTTTGCGTCACGATCTTCTCAATACGCCCCATTGTCTCAAGCTCGACGAGAGCCCGATGGGCCGGATTGGGC
>CAYRIY010000150.1:0-1690 GCA_964424335.1 uncultured Clostridia bacterium | reverse complement strand
AGAAATGCACTCGGCGAGTTTATCAATCATTGCACATCGTTCGATTGGGTGGGCTTTCTGTTTAGTCCTCTACTTATGATGCAGTCGTCGATGCAGCTCGCGCACTTGCTCCGCCAATTCAGGCGCCGGGCCCTCCACCACGACGCCGGGCACGATCTCCTGGACTGGCAGCGGCTGCACCGGAGGCGCCGGGGCCCCAAGCTCTCGGCGCCATGCCGTCAATTGCTCCGAGGAGCTGGCGTAAACGATCCGCCCAATGCCGACCCATCCGTGTGCGGCTGCGCACATGGGACAATGCTCGCCCGACGTGTAAACCGTAGCTGCGGCGCGCTCGTCAGCGCTCATGTTCGTCGCCGCCCAACGAGCGAGCGCGAATTCCGGATGCTGGGTCGGATCGCCCGTGGCGGCAATGCGGTTTCGGTCTTCAGCCAGCACGGTACCGTCTGCACCGACGAGGACAGAGCCGAAAGGTTCATCGCCCGCCTCGAGCGCTTCCTCGGCCAGCTCGACGCACCGACGAAGATGGCGCAAATCGACCTCGGTAAGCACGTTAACGCCTCCCTTACACGCGAAAAAAGCGCCGCACCCCATCACGGTCAACGAGGCGCGGCACTTTTCATCACATCGATTAGTTGTCGTCGTCCGGTTCAATCACAAGCAATAGATCGCCGGCCTGAACGCTGTCTCCCGCCTTGACCGCGACCTCCGTCACCGTCCCGGCCCTCGGCGCTTGGACGGTGGATTCCACCTTCATCGCCTCGGTAACGATCAGCGACTGCCCCTTGGCGACTTGCTCGCCAGCCTTTACCATTACCTCGAGGACGGTTCCCGGCATCGAAGCTCCGACGTGTTTGGGGTTGCGCCTGTCCGCCTTGGGCCGCTCGACCTTTTTCACCTTTGCGCTCTGGTCTAAGACGCGCACTTCTCGGGGCTGGCCGTTCAACTCGAAGTAGACGATGCGCGTGCCGTCTTCGAGCAGCTCTCCAACGGCCGTGAGCTTGACGATCAGCGTCTTGCCGGGCTCCATTTCAATTCGGGTTTCTTCGCCCACGGAGAGCCCATAACAAAACGTAGGCGTATCCATCACCGACGTGTCGCTGTACTCCGCGTGGTGCTCGAGGAAATTTCGGAACACCTGCGGGTAGAGCACCGCGCTGATCGCGTCCCGATGCGAAATCGATACGCCATATTCATCTTCCAGCTCTGCTTTTACTTTTCCAAAGTCGACGGGCTCCATCAACTCGCCCGGGCGGCACGTGATCGGTTGCCGTCCTTTGAGCACCTTGGCTTGGAGCTCTGCGGGAAAGCCGCCCATGGGCTGCCCCATCATCCCTTCGAAAAACGAGACGACCGAGTCGGGGAACGTAAGCGTCTCGGCCCGCTCGAGCAACCCTTCCTTGTCGAGGTCGTTTTGTACCATGAACAAAGCGAGATCGCCTACCGCCTTGGAAGACGGCGTCACTTTCACGATGTCGCCCATCAAGTAGTTTGCATCGACGTAGGCCCGCTTGATGTCGTTCCAACGGTCCCCAAGACCGAGCGCCTTGGCCTGCTCGCGCAGGTTGGAGTACTGCCCGCCCGGCATCTCGTGAACGTACACTTCGGCCGTGCCGGCTTTGAGGCCCGATTCGAAGGGCTGGTAGTACGTGCGAATCACTTCCCAGTACTCGTCGAGCTGCTGCAAGGACTC
>CAYRIY010000149.1:0-6440 GCA_964424335.1 uncultured Clostridia bacterium | reverse complement strand
TGATCCTTTGCTACTTCTCGCGATTTTCCGTATAAAGACTGCACTTTTAAGCAGAACCCCGAACATGAAGTCTCCCGCCTTCGCTCATGATCAGGCGCAACGCCAAGTGATGACGACCCGTGTCGTCCCGACCCGAACTATTGGTGTGGTCGGCTTGGAACACCGCTTGCGTAGTATGTCATCAACCGAGGCATTTGGGCGAAAGAAGGGCGAGGAGAAGGAGCCCTGAGGTGAAATGCGAAAGCAGTGGTAGTTTCCCGACGCGGATGGTATGCTTGCCGCAATAACCTGCACAACGCTTGAAAGGTGCACTCGACGGAAATTGGCCGACGAATCCCGTGGACGCAGACAACCAGACCCCGGCCGCCAGGCCTGGAATGCCCCGCCGAGCACCGGCGCAACCGAGCCCGACAACGAGGTGCCAAAGAGCCGCAGCCTTAAGATGGTCTACTGGTTCACACGCCTCTTATGGCGGGAGCGGCCTCTTGCGGTTGCGGTCAACGTCGCGCTGATGGTCGTTCAGGGCCTCCTGCCCGCAAGCCAGCTCATCATCTTGCAGCGCTTGCTCGATACGGTCGACCGCGTGGGCGGACTGGGCGGGGATATCTCCGAGATCATCATCTGGATCGTGGCCCTGGGCGGCGTCCAAGCTCTTACGGCGGGCGTGCAGGCGGCCCGAGCGGTCTCCCGAGCATACCTGCGAGAGAGCGCAGGCTGGCGCCTGCAGCAGCTCGTGATCGAAAAGGCGGGGCACGTCCCCCTAGAAGAATTTGAACAACCCGCATTTCACGACCGCCTTCGCCGGGCCACGCAGGCCGCGGCATGGCGGTCTTTTGTCATCTTTGAAAACACGTTGCGCGTGGCCGAAGTCACCGTCAACCTCGTATCGTACCTCGTCTTGCTCATCGGCGCCCACGTGATGATGCCCGTCGTGCTCGCGCTCGGCGCCCTGCCCAACTTGATCTCGCAGCTTCGCAGGGGTCGGGAGCGCTACCAGCTAAGACGGGTCCAAACGGCGGAGCTGCGCCGCTCCGAGTACATGGTCGAGCTGCTCACCAATCGAGACGCCGCCAAGGAGCTGCGCCTTTACGAGCTTGGCAAGCACTTGATCGACGTCTGGTACAGGGTCGCATCGTTCCTGCGCGACCAGCGGCTAAAGCTCACCCGGACGCAACAGGTCAAGCTCGGACTTTCCCGCATCACTGCGATTGTCGGCTTTGCCGGAGCCGTTCTCCTCCTCCTCGACCGGACGGTTGCGGGCGCTGTGAGCATCGGAGGATTCGTCGCCCTCATCAGCGCCGCCACCCGCTTTCAAAACCAGCTCACGCAAGTGATGCGCCAGGTCGGCACCGTGTACGAAGAGGCGCTCTATCTGGGCGACCTTCACGACTTCGTCGAACTGGAACGAGATGAAACCGGCCAAACCGAGCCCAATCCGTCGCACACGTACCGCATCGACTTTGAAGACGTGACGTTCGCCTACCCGGGCGGGCCCGACGTGATCAAGGACCTCACCTTTACGATTTACCCCGGGGAGAAAGTGGCGCTCGTCGGCTCCAACGGAGCTGGAAAGACGACGCTCGTCAAGCTCCTGCTTGGCCTTTACCGGCCCACCAAAGGGCGGATCCTCTTTGACGGCCAGGATATCCGGACGTTTGAACCGGAGAGCTTTCGCAAGCTTTGCGCCGCGGTCTTTCAAGATTATCTGCGCTACCAGTTGACCGCGAAGGACAACATCGGATTCGGGCAATCCGAGCGCCTTGATGACTTGCCAGGCATTTCCCACGCAGCTCAGGCGGCAGGCGCCGACCAGGTGATCGAGCGCCTCGAGACGGGCCTTGACACGACGCTCGGCCGCACGTTTGAAGGCGGCCAAGACCTCTCGGGCGGCCAGTGGCAAAAAATCGCCATCGCCCGGGCCTACTTCCGCGACGCTCGAGTCCTCGTGCTCGACGAGCCGACTGCCGCCCTCGATGCAAGGGCCGAGCTGGAGATTTTTGAGCAATTCCGGGCCCTTGCGGGCGGCCGCACCGCGATCTTTGTGTCGCACCGGATGGCCTCGGCCCGTATCGCCGACCGAATCCTCGTGCTCGAAGACGGACGATTGATCGAAAACGGCCACCACGACGAGCTTCTCGCGCAGCAAGGAATGTACGCAACCATGTTTGAACTGCAGGCGAAATGGTACCGCCCGACAGGGGGTGAACAGCGTGGGCATGCCTGAACATAGAGGGCGCATGCGCGCGCTCCCACCCATGCCTCGGGATGGGGCCGACGCGAAAGGAAACCGTCTGTCCGCTCCTCGCCTCATTCCAAGGCTCTTAGGCGCAGTGATCAAGAGCGCTCCGCTCGCCACGGCCGGGCTCTCCGCCGCTGCCCTCGGCGACGGCGTCATCGCCGCCGGACAGCTCATCGTCACCCAGCGCCTGATCGATTCGCTCCAGACGGCCCTTCGGGGCGGAGCCGCATCGGCCGCGTCCGGACTCGATCCGATGAGCGCCGTCGCGCCGTGGGTAATCTGGCTGGGCGGCGTGATGGTCCTCGGCATCCTCCTTGAGATGCTCCGGTCCTACTGCGAGGTAGACGTCCAAGAAAAGGTCGGGATCTACCTCCAGCGCGAAGTGATCGAGAAGGCGCACTCCGTCGACCTCGTCCACTTCGAACACCCCGACTTTTACGACGCGCTCCAACGGGCAAACCAGGACATGGGATCGCGGCTAGTCACGCTGTTAAGGCTCGTGACCGACGTCGTCGCCTCATTCGCCGGGATGGCGGGCATCCTCATCGTGCTCTGGCAGGCCCATTGGTCGCTAGCCCCCATCATGGCGCTCGGCGTCGCGCCAGGCTTTTGGGTCATGCTCCAGATGCGAAAGAAAACGTACTGGGTGTACAGGGTGCGCACGCCCGAAAGCCGCCTTGCCATGTACCTCAACAACTTGATGACACGCAGGGACGAGGCGAAGGAAGTCCGCCTCTTCACGCTCGCCGGTCACTTGCTCGAGCGCTGGCTCTCCCTTTCAAAAGGGCTCCACGTCGAGCGGCGCCAACTCGAGGTGAAGCAGGCGTGGCTCGGGCTGCTCACGGATGGTGTTCGCACGGCGGCGTACGCAGGGTGCTTGGCCCTGCTTGCCGTCATGGTCACCGGCGCTCGGATCACATTTGGCATGTACGCCGTCATCATGCAGGCCCTGCAGCAGTTCAGCGCGCGCATCGAGCAGGTGATGCGCAACGTGAGCGGCCTTCACGAGCAAAGCCTGTATTTGGCGGACCTGTACGAGTTTTTGGAGTATGACGTATACAAGATACACGGGCCTTCGCCTACAATGGACAAATCGAGCAAATCGCCCGTCCCGCCCAAGGAGCGCGGATCGGCATCGATCTCCGTAAACGGCCACATCAAATCGGAGCGTCCCGAGCCGGAGTCTCCCATAGCGCCTCAGACCGCGGCCAAGATCGAGCTCAAGAACGTCTGGTTTACCTACCCCGGAGGGGAACGCCCGGTCCTCGAGGACATCAACCTGACGATCGCCCCCGGCGAACGCATTGCGCTCATCGGCGAAAACGGCGCGGGCAAGTCGACGCTCGTCCGCCTGATCATGGGGCTGTATGCGCCAACCCAAGGCGAGATCTCGATCAATGGGGTACCGCTCCAAGACCTGCCCGAGTCTGAGCTGAGAAGCTACTTTTCCGCCGTCTTTCAAGAGTTTGTCCGCTACCAGTTTCCGGTCGCCGACAACATTCGCTTTGGTCGGCTTCTCGACGCCACGCCGGCCGACATCGAATGGGCTGCGAGCGTAAGCGGCGCCGCAGAGTTTATCGAAAGCCTCCCTGAGCGGTACGACACCTTGCTTGGGCGCCCGCTCGGCGGGCTCGATCTCTCGGGCGGCCAGTGGCAAAAGCTCGCCATAGCCCGCGCGCTCGTGCGGCGAGCGCCCGTCGTCGTGCTCGACGAGCCGACCGCCGCCCTCGACCCCAAGGCGGAGGCGGAGATTTACGAGCAGTTCGGCGAGATGACGTCAGACCGGACATCCATCCTCATTTCCCACCGGCTCGGATCGGCCCGCATGGCCGACCGCATCGTCGTTTTGAAAGGCGGCCGAATCGTCGAAATCGGCAGCCACGACGAGTTGGTCGCCCGGGACGGCGAATACGCCCGCATGTTCACCCTGCAGGCTCAGTGGTATCAATAGGTACGAGTCGTCTTTAGGGACGCACGAAAACGCCGATCCCGTTTGGAATGCGTCGCTCTGCTTCTCCCGGAGCGAGATTGACCGCAGTGATGCCCCCTCCGATCTCATCACGTACAACCAGGGTGGACGAGCCCCCTCCGTCGAGGTTGACGCCCGACGAGGCGCCAAGCGAGAGGAGGAGCGACGCTACTTCGGCGTAGGTCATTCCCGATTTTCCCCGCTCGAGTGAGAAAAGGTAGAGCGTGAGACCGTCGGGACTTATGCCGGCCGCGCTGCGAACTGCTGCGACCTGATTGTCGAGGCCCGGCACGGCCCCGCCATCGCGCACGAGCGGCTGACCGCCGACGGCGAATCGAAACGGAACGTCGACTGTCGAACGAAGCTCGTACTCGATCGAGACCGGATCGCCCAAACGCAGCGTACGAAGGCGATCGGCGCCCGTCTCCCTACCGAGCAGGACAACGCTTCCGTCGGGGATTTCTCCTTCGCCCGGCTGGTCTGAAACGCTCGCAACTCGTCCATCGGTCACGATCACCTCAAACACGTTGACGCTGCACGGATCCTCCCGACGCGAGTCGGTTCCGCACGTGGCCCGCCGCCGAGAGACGCTCCCCCAGTCGGACGTGAACGCCCCAATGCCGCGCTGCGCTATGGCGTACTGGTTGAGCCCGGCCAAAGGATAGACGCCCTCCGACGTGACGATCGTTCCATGGAGCGTCAGGCGGGCAACGCGCGCCACGCCGTCTTCCCCAACGCCGATGACGTCATCGACCGAGGCGCCGAGCGGCAGGCTCGGTCCAAACCGCTGGCGCGTCGGCACGGCGGCTTTGAGTACGACCCCGCTCGCGATTGCCGGTCCTACGGGAGCATTCGTGGGCACAACCCCGGCCTGCGTCGCGCTAATGTTAAAGAAATCGCCATTCACAGCCGCTACGGCGCCGCTTAGTGCGGCCATCTCCGACAGGGGGAGCGCCGAGGCCACCACCCCCGGGTAAAGCAAGTCAACATAGACATCGGGATGACTGAGGTCGACCTCGATAACATGGGCGCGGGCCGTTCCCCTCGGTGTTTCGATGTCAATTACCTGGTAAGCGACACCCGGCGCAACCTCGAGAGCACTGACTTGGGATTGAGCCGACGCTGCCGCAAACATGGCAGCGTTGCAAGCGGCAAGCGCAAAAAAGACGATCAACGTTGCCAGCATCACACGCCGTCGATACGAGTCGAGACTACAAAAACGATCCATGCCGACGCCTCCCTATTAACGTTGCGGCTGAGGATCCCACGTGACGCATGCGCACGCAAGTCCGGCCGCAAGCAAGTCGTACCATTTTTTGCCACAACTACTCACACTTCCTCTTGTGGTTTATGGTTAGGGCACGGGACTCGAATTGCTTGCTGCAGGTGCAATTGGTGTGCCAGACTTTGCTAACGCGTTAGCCAACCATAAAATTCGCATCAAAAAAATGATCCTCGGAAGGTTTTACTCTATTCGCCAAGAAACAATCTAACGCGTTAGCATTCTATCGTGAGGGGAGTTAGTAGGATGAGAAGATTAGCGTTTCTTGTGGTAACCTTGCTGCTTACGTTCTCCGGACTCGTGGGCGCGGCTCCAGAAAAGGTGCTGTTTTGGACCCCTTGGGGACCGCCGAACGCCACTTGGTGGCAACAGCTCGTCGACGATTTCAATGCGTCGCAAGATCTGTACGAGGTCGAGCTCTACACGGCTCCGGGTGGTGACGCCGGCGCCTATGAACGCTTCTTGGTCGCCGCGTCCGCCGGCGCCGGCCCGGACGTCATTCACTTCGGCTTTGATTTTGCAGCGCGCCTCGTTGAGAACAACATGCTGCAACCCCTTGACCCGTTCATTGCGCGAGACGGGTTCTCACTCGACGAATACATGCCCGGACTGATTGAACTTGGACGGCACGACGGCGCCTTGTATGCGCTGCCTTTTATGGGCATATTCCGCGGCGCGTACCTGTACAACGCGGACCAGTTCTCGGCCATGGGATTTGACGCGGACCAGCCACCGACCCAGTGGGATTCATTCATTGACCTTGCCAAGAAGTTCACTTTGCGAAGCTCGGACGGGACCTTCGAGCGTGCGGGAACCCACTTCCCATGGGACGGGTTCAACGCGTACATCACGTTCTTCTGGATGCTTCAATCGGCGGGCGGTTCGGTCTACAACGATGAGACCGGTCAGGTTACGTTCAACTCAGCGGAGGGCTACGAAGCGCTCCAGAT
>CAYRIY010000148.1:0-6622 GCA_964424335.1 uncultured Clostridia bacterium | reverse complement strand
AACTCGCCATGGAGAATTCGATACTTTGCGCCGACGACCTCTAGGACTGCTCCTCGGTTGCAAGGATCCCGCCGAGAATGTCCATGAGTTCGTTCGTGATTGCATCCTGGCGAGCTTCCCGGTAGGCCGCGTTCAACTCCGCGAGGAGCTCCTCGATGTTCTCGGTGGCGCCTTGCATCGAGAACAGTCGGGCGGCGTTTTCTGCAGCAAAGGACTCGACGAGGGTGCGGTAGAGGTCGATATAGAGCAACTCCCGCACGAGGTCAGGGAGGACGGCTTCGGCCGATCGCCCGGAGACCATGGGAATGGTGGCGAACGGCGTCTCACCTTCGGGCAGTTCGCGCCAACGCTCGACCTCGAAGGGCAGGAGTTGCAGGTCGCTTTCGACAAATCCAGAGCTTGACGTCGTCTGATTGTAGACCGCGAGCAACCGGGCTCCCGGTTCGAGGCGATCGGCCACTTCGGAGTAGATCGCGCGAACGAGCGGCCCGACGGCTTCGACAGAGCTCGGCGCATCAAACACCGATACGACCCGAGCGCCCAAAAATGCGAGCCGATCGGCGCCCCGATATCCCACACACACAAAGGGAATCGCTGAAAACTCGACGCCAGCTTCCTGGGCCACCTTCGCTCCCAACTCGAGCGCGTGCTTGGTCACCCGCTCGTTGAACGACCCGCATAAACCTTGGTTTGAGGAAAGGACCAACAGCGTGGGCGCGAACGCATCACCCGGTCTTCGCCGGGCGGGCTGCGCCTCGCGATACTCCCTCAGTGCCACGTAAAGGGCGAGATGCACGGAGCGCAGGTACTCCCTCGCCGCCTCGGTCGCTTGGTTCGCCCGGCGAATGTTGACGGCCGCAAGGGTGCGCATCGTCTCGACAATCGAATGTAGGCTCTCGGCGCTGGCGATGCGGTCTCTGAGCCCCTCGACTTCGATCGCCACGCTAAGCTCCTCCCTTACGCCGAGCGCCGGCGCGCCCCGCTGTCCAACTCCGCCCCGAGCCATGACGAGCGCTGAACTCTTTGACGGCAGACTTTGCTACTGCAATCAGCCGCTCTCGATCTTGATCGGACAGTGCCTCACCGCTCGTGATCGCCGCCAGAATATCGCTGGCTTCAGCCCGGAAGCGCTGCCGCACATGTCCTTCGACGGCGTTGATGGCCTCGAGGGCGAGTTCGCCGAAGACCCCGCCCGTGACCGCGACGAGGAGAGCGACTTGCTCCGCTTGCGGCATCGGCTGGAGGTTGGGTTGACGCAAAATCTCACGTATCTCTCGACCTCGGCGGATCGCTTGCTCGGAGTGCTCGTCGAGCCTAGTTCCGAGACGAGAGAAGAGCTCTAACTCTTCAAACTGACTGTAGGCCAGTTTGAGGTTAGAAACGACACTTCGAAACGCCCTAAGCTGGCTTTTTCCTCCCACTCGGGATACCGAAAGGCCGATGTCGACGGCCGGACGGATATTTTTCTGGAACAATTCGCTGTCGAGGTAGATTTGCCCGTCGGTAATCGAAATGAGGTTGGTCGGAACGTAGGCGGAGATGTTTTGGGCCTGCGTCTCCGCGATCGGCAAGGCGGTGAGCGATCCGCCGCCCCGGTCGGGCCTGCGGGCGGTCGCCCGCTCGAGCAACCGCGCATGCGCGTAAAAGATATCGCTGGGAAACGCTTCTCTCCCCGGCGGCCGTCGCAAGATGAGCGACAGCTCCCGGTAGGCATACGCATGCTTGGTAAGATCGTCAAAGACGACGAGGGCGTCGCGCCCTTGTTCCATAAAGTACTCGGCGACCGAAGCCGCAGCGTAGGGGGCAAGGTACTGCAGACCCGGCGGGTCGTCGCTTCCGGCGACCACGACCACGGTGTGCGCCATGGCCCCATGGGTCCGAAGGCTGTGGAGCGCATGTGCAACGGCGGACGTGCGCTGGCCGATCGCGGCGTAAACGCAAACGACGCCCGTGTCGGCCTGGTTGATGATGGCGTCGAGCGCGATCGCCGTCTTTCCGGTCTGCCGGTCTCCAAGGATCAGCTCGCGCTGCCCTCTCCCCACGGGCACAAAGGCGTCGACCGCTTTGATGCCGGTTTGAAACGGCACGGTGACCGGCGTCCGATCAATGATCGGGGTGGCGGGCCGCTCGATCTCGTAGTGGACGACTGCGCGCAAAGGGCCGCCGCGGTCGAGGATCCGGCCGAGCGGGTCAATCACTCGTCCGATGAGGCTGTCGCCTACCGGCACAGTCGCCACGGCGCCGGTCGCTTGGACCCGCGTTCCGGCCGTGGTGCGCGAGTCGGAATCGAGTAGCACCGCCCCGATCGAATCCGTATCGAGGTCAAACGCCAGCGCCCGCACGCCCCCATCGAGTTCGAGGATCTCACCCGCCTTTACGTGCGGTAGCCCTGCAACCCGAGCGACTCCATCGCCAACGGAGAGCACCGTTCCGATGGGGCGCCTCACGATGTGGGCGCCGTTTCCCGTAAGGGCGTGATCCAGGGCGCCCAGCGCCTGATCCGAAAGGGCCTTAAGCATAACTAACCGCTCCCGGTTCCGACGGACCATCATCCGACGTCCCGGCGGCGCCCGCATGAGAAGGATCGACTGCTTGATCTCGATATGAATCGCTGTTTTCGAGGCTCACCAAGGCCGACCCGGCGATCGATTCCAAGAAGTCGCGGGCCGACCAACTTACGATCTCGCCTGTCCCGGCAATCTCGATCCCCAAGACGAGCGATGGATCGTGAACGAACGTCGTCTCCAGCGAAGTCTTGCCTGTCCATTGCTCCACGATGAAGCGCAAACGCCCTTGTTGATCCTCCGTGGGCGCAAAGCTCGTACGGATCTCGAGAGCTCCGTCGAACGGCCCCTCGACGGGCGCGGGCGGCGACAGAGGGGTAAGCTTGCGCTCGACGGCGTCGATCAGCGCGTCATCGATTGTCGTTCCCGCAAGCTCCTGCAAAATTCTGCCCGCAGACGTGCACGCTGCATCGATAATGCCCTTGCGAATCTCTGACTCGAGTTGCTCCTTGTCGGTGCGAAGCCGCTGATACATCTCTTCCCTCGCGGCGGCCACAGCCTTTTGGGCGGCTTCGATCAGCCGCCCCCGTTCCTGTTCGGCCTGGGACGCCGCTTCGTCTAGGATGCGCCGGCGGTCTGCTTCGAGGCGGGCGGCAAGCTCCCGGTACTTTTGCTCCTCCGCACGAGCCGCCTCCACCTGCTCTTCGGCTTGCGCTCGCACGCGCTGGAGTCTCGACTCCCGTTCCTCGATCACTTTTCGCACAGGTTCGTACAGGAAGCGCTTTAGGAGCCAAACGAGCAGCAGAAAGTTAAAGATCTGCGCGAGGACGGTCCACCCATTTAGATTCACGGATTCGTTAGAACCTCCCCGATACGGATTTTTCTACGCACCACCCCTATTGGGCGATCCGCTGGAAAAGCGCGTTCCAGAACGGGTTGGCGAAAATCAAGATCATCGCCACGACGAATGCGTAGATGGACGCCGTCTCCAACATCGCCAAGCCGACAAAGAGCGTGCGCGTGATCACATTGCTCATGTCTGGCTGCTCTGCAATTGACTGAAGCGCTTGAGTCACGGCCTTCCCTTGTGCGAACGAAGGACCAAGGCCGCCGATGGCAATTGCACCGGCCGCAGCGATTATCGAAACCGTAGCGATTACTGTGAGTGCATCCACTAGCTTTCAACCCCTTTGATGTCCGTGGGCAAACCGAGCCCGCCCTCATTTTGAAGTGCGACGGTCGACGACTTGGACGGAAGATGCGATGTACACCATGGCCAAGACGGCGAAGATGTACGCTTGAATCGAGCCCGTGAACAACCCGAAGGCCTGCATCACCGTAGGCAGGACAAACGGTGCGATGCTGAGCAGGATCGCTCCGATGACCATGCCGCTCATCATGTTGCCAAACAGGCGAACCGCAAGCGCCAACGTGCGCGAGACGTCGCCGAGCAAGTTGAACGGCAGCATCCACGGGGACGGCTGCACATACCCACGCAGCCAATGCCGAATGCCGCTCAGTGCGATCGAATAGATGGGAACGGCAAAGAACACAGCGATCGCCAAAGCGGCGGTCGTCTCTAAAACGGCCGTAGGCACGTAATAGACGGAAAAGCCAAAGAGCGAATCGCCGAGGTTAGGCACGATCGAAAGGACATTGGCAACGAGAATAAACAGGAAGAGCGTGCCGACGAAAGGCACGTAGGGCTTTGCCTCGCCGCCCGAGATTTCCGAGATCTGGTCCGTAATGGCGACGACGATCACCTCGGCCACATGCTGACCCCGTGTGAACGGCGGATCGACGCGCATGCGCCGACCGATCAACCAGGCGCCAAAAACCAATACGGCCATCACGATCCACGTGTTGACCATCGTCTCCCAAAACGTCAACTGAAGCTTTAAGTCCCCGCCATCCACGTCTGATCCGCCTCCCTCTCACAATCTTGTGACGGCACAACCTTTTGTCAATCTCGAACCTCGGCGCGCCCGTTGGAGTTACTCCCTCGTTCGACGTAGGCAATCGACGCCTTGCGGGCGAGCCAAACCCCGACGAGCGAGGCGACAAGCGGCGCCGGCTCGCCCCGCGCTACCAGATAGAGCACAGCCAAGAGCAGCGCGATTCTAAAGATAAAAGATCCGGCGAGCAGCGGCAGCGCGGCTTTCACCTTGGTCACCCGCTTGGCCGTCCACCACAGGCCGCCAAAGTATGCAAGCCCGGCAACGAAGCCGACGACGAGGCTGAGCAGTAGAGAGGCCGGGTGAACATCGACCATCATCGAGGCTCGTCCTCCCTGTCCCCGCCGTGATCGCGATCCGATTCGTCGGGGTCGTACGCTTCATCCAGACCTTCGGTGCGCGCCTTCTCGATCCAATTCCAGGCATTGACGCCACCAAAGATAAACCCGAGCGCCATGAGGCCCAAAGTCCACCGAATCCCGCCGCCAGTGCGCCCGTCCAGCCAAACGCCGAGAAACGTGCCAAGCAGGACGGGAATCGTGATCGTCCACCCAACGACGCCGAACATTCCCAGGCCAAACCAAACGCTGCGGTCGCCCATCCGCCGGGAGCGCCGCATGCGGGCCTCTTTGGCCGCCACGCTCTGCTCAAAGCCCTCGTCTTCGCTTGCGTCTTGCCGAGGCTTGCCAGGGGAATGTCTCATCAGCGCACCAGCTCCAAAAACTCCTTGACGAGCCGCGTTTCGAGTTGGACATGGGCCGTGCGCGTCGAGCGGGCCAGATCCTGCTCGTGCTCCTCTGCGGCGCGCACCAGGTCGCGCAATCCTTCGAGCTTGTCCGATGCAACCGCCCGAATCGTGGTGACGGTAACGGTGTCTCCCTTCTTGACCAAAAGCCCGCGGTCGTGAGCAAAGTACCGCTCGTCCCCACCCGCGAACTCAGCGACCAGGATCCCCTGGCGCAGCGGCGCGACGAAGTCGATGTGGCGCGGCAGAAAGCCGCGGGACCCCGCGGTCGTCTCTGCGACAACCTTTTCTACAGCGCTGTCGAAGAGGACCCGGTCGGGAAGGAGCACGCGCAGCCTCAAGCCTTGACCGCCTCGCTTTCGTAGGCTTCGTCGACGGTCCCGATCATGTAAAGGGCCTGCTCAGGGATGTCTCGAAACTCGTCTTCGAGGATCCTCTTGCACCCCTCGACCGTTTTTTCTACGGGAACGTACCGCCCCGGTTGGCCCGTGAAGTGTTCCGTCGTAAAGAACGGTTGAGTCAAAAAGCGCTCGAGCCTGCGGGCGCGGCCGACGAGGAGGCGATCCCGCTCAGAAAGCTCCTCGATGCCGAGCATTGCGATTACGTCCTTGAGCGATTCGTACTCGGCAAGCGTCCGGCGGACCTGCTCAGCCACCTCGTAGTGCTCGCGCCCCACGACGTGCGGCGCGAGCATCTTTGAACCCGAGTCAAGGGGAGCAAGCGCAGGATAAAGCCCTTCTGAGGCACGCTTCCTCGAGAGCACGATCGTTGAGCTAAGGTGAGCGAACGTCTGCACGGCGGCCGGATCCGTGAAGTCGTCGGCAGGGACGTACACTGCCTGCACCGAGGTGATGCTGCCCGTGCGGCTGCCGACGATGCGCTCCTGCAGCGCCGCGAGCTCAGAGCTCAACGTCGGCTGGTACCCGACGCGGGAAGGCAGACGGCCGAGGAGGCCCGATACCTCTTGGCCCGCCTGAATAAAGCGAAAAATGTTGTCGATCATGAGCAGGACGTCGCGGCCTTCAACGTCTCGGAAATACTCCGCCATCGTGAGCGCGGTATGTCCGACGCGAAAGCGGGCGCCCGGAGCCTCGTTCATCTGGGCAAAGACCAAGACCGTCCGATCGAGGACGCCAGCCTCGCCCATCTCCCGGTAGATCTCCTCACCCTCGCGTGATCGCTCGCCGATGCCGCAAAAGAGGCTGACACCTCGATGCTTTGTGGCTACGTTTTGGATGAGCTCCGTGATGAGCACCGTCTTGCCGACGCCCGCGCCGCCGAAGAGCCCCGCCTTGCCGCCGCGCTCCAAAGGCGTCAACAAATCGATCGCCTTGATGCCGGTTTCCAGCACTTCGTCACGGCTCACTTGGTCGGCAAGTCCCGGCGGCGTGCGATAGATCGGCCAACGCTCACCGCGC
>CAYRIY010000147.1:0-6759 GCA_964424335.1 uncultured Clostridia bacterium | reverse complement strand
AATCAGCTTCGTATCACGGTTGACAAGCACGCTCAAAGTGAGACCGCGCCTCCTTAGAAAATCCGTCTGGCATGCGTCCCCACTTGCCGCTCCTCGGATTTAGTCCGCTCGTAGCCTAGCCGGGCTGACGAGGTCGAGCGGCCAAGTGGGCGCCTCCTTTATCTAAGCCAAATCTGCCTCACGATGCGGCAAGTTCGACCGCTTTGCGGGCGGCCTCTTGGAACGTCTCGGCCGTGTGCAGCTCGCTCCCTGCGAGGAGCTCTCGACCCTCTTTCGCCCGGGTGCCCGCGAGGCGAATCACGATCGGCACCTTGACGCCAATCTCTTCGATGACGGAGAGCAGGCCCTTTGCCACCTCGTCGCCACGGGTGATCCCGCCAAAGACGTTGATGAGCACCGACTTGACGCTCGGGTCCGAAAGGACGATATTCAGTGCATTTTTAACCACTTCGGCCTTTGCGCCCCCGCCGATGTCGAGGAAGTTCGCCGCCTTGCCGCCGTTTCGCTGAATCATGTCGAGCGTCGTCATGACCAGGCCGGCGCCGTTGCCGATGATGCCGACCTCGCCGTCGAGCTTTACGTACGCGAGACCAAACTCCCTTGCTTTCAGCTCGAGGGGGTGCTCGGCCTGTTCGTCGACGCCTTTTGCGTCCGGATGGCGATATGCGGCATTGTCATCGGTCTCCATCTTGCCGTCGAGTGCGATCAGTTCGCCAGAGGACAGCTTTGCCAAGGGGTTGATCTCGACCAGCATGGCGTCGCTTTGACGAAACAACTGGTACACTTTTTGTACGAGGGAACCCATCGCCTTGACCAGACCGGGGTCGACCGCGGCCCGATAGCAGGCTTCACGGATCTGAAACGACCTCAGGCCGATCATGGGGTCGATCCAGACGCGGGCCACTTTCTCGGGGTGCTTCTCGGCAACTTCTTCGATGTCCATACCGCCCGCGGAGGAGATGATAAGTACGGGCGCCTGCCGGTCCCGATCCACCGTCACGCCGAGGTAAAACTCTTGCTCGATCTCTGCCGCGGGCTCGACGAGCACCTCCTCGACCGGATAGCCTCGGATGTCGATCGACAGGATCCTTTCGGCCTCTTTTTGTGCTTCGTCCGCCGACTTCACCACGGCAATCCCGCCGGCCTTGCCGCGGCCGCCGATCGGAACCTGCGCTTTGACGACGACGCGACCGCCAAGACTCTCAGCGATCTCCCGTGCCTCGGTGGCCGATCTTGCCACCCGCCCTTTCGGCGTGGGAATGCCAATTTCGGCAAACGCCTCTTTGGCTTGGTACTCAAGGTATTTCAAGCTCGTTGACCTCCGTTCTCGGGTCCGATATGCGCGAAGAAGCGCGCCGCGCTTGTTTACTTAAAAAACACCGGCCGCCAATCAATAACCATATCACATTCCGGGAGCGCATCGCTCCCACTTGGATGACAAAAAAATCGATTCACCTAGAAATCGAGGTTACTTCGACCCGTAAACCGGTTGGCACCAGTGGCTGTACTTCTCGATTTTGCCCCTGACGACATCGAAATATCGCTCTTGGATTTCGCGGCTGATCGGTCCAATCTCGCCTGTGCCTACCGGCCTGCGATCGATTTCGACAATCGGGCTCACCTGTGCGCCGGTGCCGACAAAAAACGCCTCGTCGGCGATGTAGAGCTCCGTCCGGTCAATTTCTCGCTCGACGACCTCGATGCCCATGTCTTCTTGGAGGATCGTCATCGCGGTCGCCCGGGTAACGCCCTCGAGGATGTCGGCGGTTACAGGGGGCGTGATCGCTTTGCCGCCGCGCACGATGAAGATGTTTTCGGCGCTCCCCTCCGACACGTGCCCGTCGTCGCCCAAGAAGATCGCCTCGTCGTACCCGTCCTCGAGGGCTTCGTTTTTCGCGAGCGCCGCGTTGACGTACGCTCCGTTGATCTTGGCTCGCATCGGAATCGCGTTGTCCGTCACGTGACGCCATGACGAGACGCGCACCTTAAGCCCATTATCAAGGTCAAGGTATGCCCCAAAAGGAACCGCGAACACAAGGAAGTCGTCCTCGAGCGGCGTGAGCTTGACGCCGATCATGTGACTGCTCTTGTAAAATACGGGGCGCAGGTAGACATCCTCTTTGTCCCCGTTTCGCCGCAAGAGTTCGATCGAGATCTCGCACAACTCGTCCACGCTGTAAGCGGGGGCGATCCGAATGATTTTGCACGACTGCAAGATGCGCTCGTAGTGCTCTCTCATCCGAAAGACGAGCAGATCCTGCGCTTCCTCCGACCAGTACGCCCTTATCCCCTCAAATACTGCGGTGCCATAAAGAAATGCATGTGTCTGTACGTTGATGTTGGCTTCTTCCAAGGGGACGAAGCGCCCCTGAAAAAACGCATATCTTCCCATCGCGTTCGCTCGTTCCTCCCGACGTGGCCTTCATGAGACGTAACTTCGCATCCAGATGCGCATTTTCCTTGAATAGCAGGGGAACGCTGGTGAATATACTGTCGCACAAAGGGCGGGACGCAAAGTCGCTTGCCGCTTCCTTGCCCAGTTCACTTCAAAAAGGAGTGCGTACCGTGTGGTCCAGCCGCATGCGCCTCAAAGAGCGACCCCATACGGAAACGTCGTCCCGAGCGACCGATGAGGTGGGCGCCGTCCCGTCGAGTCGGAGGGTGCACATGGATGAGCCGGGAGCGCTCCGGCGCCTTACGGAGGCGATAGCGCAGCGACTGCCGCTACGTCCACTCGAGAAGCCGATCGTGGTCGTCTGCGTAGGCAGCGACCGCTCGACGGGCGATGCCCTCGGCCCACTTGTCGGCACTCGCCTCGCCCAACGCGTGAGCCCATTGGTGGCGGAAGTTCGAGGCACCCTCGAGCGGCCCGTCCACGCCGCCAACTTATCGGAAAGCTTGCGAGACCTCACGCCGGACCGCCTGGTAATCGCGGTCGATGCATGCCTTGGCCGCGCTGAGAACGTCGGTACGATCTGCGTGAAAGACGGGGCCCTCCAGCCCGGCACCGGCGTGAACAAGACCTTGCCCAGCGTGGGCGATTTCCACATCGTAGGCGTGGTCAACGTCGGCGGGTTTATGGAGTACTTCGTTTTGCAGAACACCCGGCTCAGCCTGGTCGTGCGCCTAGCCGAACTCGTCGCCGACAGCCTCTGCTTTGCTTTGGATCGATTTGCGGGCCATGAGACCAACCCGCAAGTAGCCGCCTCACGCGATCTATAGCGCGGGGAGTTTGTGTGGGCCGCCGATCCCTAGCCCCGAAAGGAGGAGGCGCCCACACGTGTTTTCTTCGTTCTACTTGACCTCGACGACCATTTCAATCTCGACGGCGATATTGAAGGGGAGCACGTGCGCCGAGACAGCCGAGCGTGCGTGTTTTCCTTTGTCGCCAAACACGTTTACGAGCAGCTCGGAAGCCCCGTTGATCACAAAGGGCTGTTGATCGAAGTCCGGCGTGCAATTCACCCATCCGAGCAGCTTGACCACGCGCTCCACGTTGTCGAGCGAACCGACCAACGCCTTGACCTGTGCAAGCGCGTTTAAGATGCAGAGTTGGGCCGCCTTGTACCCCTCTTCGAGCGTCAAGTCCTGTCCGACTCGGCCCTTGATGCTCTCTCCATCTTTCGATGGGCCCTGGCCTGAAACAAACACGAGATTGCCGGTGCGAACTGCACCCACATACGCCGCCACCGGGCTCGGCGCTTCCGGCAGCTCAAAGCCCAGCTCTTTGAGACGCGATTCGACTTGGGACACGATTTTGCTCCTTCCCGAACCTTGCGGTTTTCAATTTCGCTAATTCAGCGCGCCGGCCCGATCTCCTGGAACGTCCGTCCGTGGAGATGCTCCGCTTCCCGAAGGTTTCGAGGAGTTTGCCCTCCGGTTTCGAAACCATGTCCTATGAACGCTGGGAGGCATTAACTATCGTGAAGCAAATCCGCTGGGGAATATTAGGAACGGCAAGCATAGCATTGCGTCAAGCGATCCCGGCCATCAATGCAGCCGAGAGCGGCGCCGTAACGGCAATCGCAAGTCGCAACCTCGAAAGAGCGACACAGGTTGCAGAGGAGCTCGGCATTCCAAACGCCTACGGCAGTTACGAGGCGCTCATCGAGTCTGAGGACGTCGACGCCGTCTACGTCCCGCTCCCCAACGACCTCCATCTGCCATGGATCAAGCGGGCTGCTCGCGCCGGCAAACACGTCCTTTCAGAAAAACCGCTCGGTTTAAACGCCGACGAAGTGCGGCAAGTCATAGCGATCGCCGAGGAGACCGGCCGTTTTATCATGGAGGGCGTCGCCTCCCACTTTCACCCGATCCATCATCGAGCAGCCGAGCGGATCCGGGAAGGAGCCGTCGGCGACCCACGCTTTGTCCGCGTGAGCCTCGGCTGGAGCTTTGAAGGCAGGCGAGACGATTACCGCTGGCAAAAGCGTCACGGCGGCGGCGGGCTCCTGGACATCGGCGGTTACTGCGTGTACGCCGCCCGGCTTGTCATCGGCGCCGAGCCCGAGTATGTCGTCAGCAGGGCCAACTTCGATCCGGAATCCGGCGTCGATACCAACGTCGCGATCATGCTCGGATTCCCAGGCGGAGTCAACGCGCTCATCGACTGCGGCATCTTGTCTGCCTCCCGCAACTGTTACGAGATCATCGGCAGCGCCGGCAAGATCGTCGTCGACTCGGCGTTTGGCAACCGAAACCAGCAGCGGAAGATCTCCCTTTTCGATGTGCACGGAGGCCTCAAAGATGAGGAACTCGTCGTTGCGCAGCAGTTTGAATTGCAGTTTGAAGCGGTTTCCCGCCATATCCTCGAAGGAAAAGCGCCGCCGCTTCCCTTGTCCGAAAGCCTGGCGAACGCACAGGTGGTCGACGCCTGCATGGAATCGGCGCAAAATGGCGGGACGCCCGTACGCTTGCACTAGGCCGCCCAATTTCCAATCACGGCCTTAGGTACCCGCGCTGAGCGGCAAGATCAATGAGCCCTTTGGCATATTCCCAAAGCTGCGCCGATCCATGGGTCATGTGCTCGTTGAAACTCTTCACGCGGTCTTTGGGGATGTCGTACTCCCTCCATGTAGAGCCTTTGGTGAAAAAGTTGAGCATCATGGGCTGGAGCCTGTCTAGCGCCGCGGCAAACTTCGCCTCGGGAGTTTCACGCTTTTCAAATTCCATCCACAGCGATCGCATTTCGTCTCGCTGGTCCTCAGGGAGCAAGCCAAATATCCGGTCGGCGGCCTTTTGCTCCCGCTCCTCCTTGTCGTCGTGACTTGGCCCGTCGTAGGCAAACGTGTCCCCCGCATCGATCTCTACGATGTCGTGGACGAGCGTCATCTTGATCACTTTGCAGACATCGACCGGCTCATTCGCGTACTCGCTCAACAGGAGCGCCATCATCGCCAGGTGCCAGGAGTGCTCAGCGTCGTTCTCCCGCCTTGATTCGTCAAGGATCCTCGAGCGGCGCAGCACGTTCTTTGCCTTGTCGATCTCCAGGATGAATGAGATTTGCCGGGCAAGCCGGTCGCTCGCTGCAAGTTGGTTGCCGACGGTGCTTTCCACGTCGAACGTTCCCATGTCACGCGCCTCCCAATAGCAGTAAAACCCGTATTGTGATATTCTTGGAAAGACGAAATCAAGGTTATGGAGAGAGTATACATGTTCTTCAACTCAACAGAGATGTTTTCCCTCAAAGGGAAGACGGCGGTCGTCATCGGAGGCTCTGGCGTGCTCGGCGGAGTCTTTGCCAGGGCATTAGCCGGCGCAGGAGCTTCGATCGGCATCGTCGGACGCACGCCGGAGAAAGTCGATGCCGCGGTCGCCGACCTAAAGAACTCGGGAGCCCAGGCTGTTGGCGCCGTCGCGGACGTCTCACGCCGAACGGAAGTAGAAGCAGCCCGAGACCGCCTCCTGGAAGGGCTCGCGAAGATCGACATTCTTATCAATGCTCCCGGAGTCAACTCGACTACGCCGTTTTTTGAGATCCAGGACGACGAGTGGGATCGGATCATGGACACCAATCTCAAGAGCATGTTTCTCTCCTGCCAGATCTTTGGATCGCACATGGTTGAGAGAGGCGAGGGCGGGTCGATCATCAACATTTCGTCGATCTCTTCTGGCCCCCCTCTCTCGAGGGTGTTTACATACGGGGTTTCCAAGGCCGGCGTCAACAACCTCACGCAGTGGCTAGCCCGAGAGTTTGCTCCCCACAAGGTCCGCGTCAACGCGCTCATCCCCGGGTTTTTCCCGGCAGAGCAAAACCGGCGAATCTTGTCCAAAGAGCGTGTGGACGCCATCATCGGACACACGCCGATGGGTCGCTTAGGGGAGCCTGATGAACTTGCCGGCACGGTCGTTTGGCTGGCGTCGGATAAGGCATCCGGGTTTGTTACGGGCGCTTTGATTCCGGTCGACGGCGGCTTTAGCGCCATGACCATTTGAGGCCATATTTTAGAGAAAGCAAGCCACGAGCACTCCGGCTGAAATCGACCTTGATTTGTCTGTAGTGCGCCGCCGTGTTTTCGCAAAGGAGAGCGGCGGCGCATCATCGAAAGGGACCCGTGTTTCAGCCAAATATCTGACAAGTCCTTCATTTTGGGTGCTCGGCCACATAACGAGCGGCTTTTGAAGGAGTCACCCACTGGGCCGCCCGACCTTATCGGCCCAGCCAAGCCACGAGCGGATGAAATTCCTAGCGGGCCAGCATTGCTGGGCCCTGTTGGGCGGCAAGTGGGGACGGCAGCCAATCGGATTTTCAGAGGAGTT
>CAYRIY010000146.1:4206-6919 GCA_964424335.1 uncultured Clostridia bacterium | reverse complement strand
AAGTGAGGGTCGGGGTTTTGAAACGGGGAGGTACCGCCAACCAGTGGGAGTGGTCGCCTGAAATCTGGGCCTGGTCGCCGCTGATTGGGCGATGGTCGCCCAAATTTGGCCCTCCCAAAGTGCATACGTTCTTTGAAGTCTCGACGGACGACGTGGCGCCGGGGGAGTCGTACGGGAGATCGCGTACTATCAGTTTGATGCAGATCGCAGACCGCCGGGTGGGCTCATGGGCTTCAACGCTTGGGCAAAAGCAGTCGTGGCGCCATCCGGTGATCTCTTTGTCTACGAGTCGAGCGGCGTCTCCGGGCAACGGACCTCGCGGCAGATTCGCGCCGATGAGGCTGATCGATTCAACTTTGGCATCGTTCTCGAGGGGAGACGCATCCATAGAGATGAGACCGACGAAGTCTCGATCGCCGGTCCGGGAGATTTTTTCTCCTACGACGCCGCGAAACCGTCCCGCGTCGAATGGAGCGACCATCGGGGGATCCATCTATCGCTTCCCCGTCAGATGGTTCAATCGGTGATTGGCGATATTCCCCCTGGCAGCGTGGTTGCCCGCAAACTCTCCACCTCTTCGCTCGCGCCATTTTTGAAGTCGCAGCTCGGAGTGCTCGCGCGTGAGCTTGCTTCGCTCTCGGACATTGACCGAGCTGCGATTTTCGACAACACGATGGACTTGGCGCTCACCGTGTTGCGCCAGGCGTTCGCTAACCCCTCAAAGCCCCCCGCGCTGGACAGAAGGGGTTGCGTCGCGTTTGCGCGGCGCATCATCATCGAGCAATTGGCCAATCCCAACCTGGATGCGGCGATGATCGCGCGGTCGCTGGGCTGCTCCCGAGCCACACTTTATCGCGCGTTCGCAGAGTATGGTCTCTCGGTGGCCAGCTACATTAGAGAGACGAGGCTCGAAGAGGCCATGCGCCTTATCGCCACCGGATCTGTGCAGCTCACGATCGAATCGATCGCCAATCAGTGTGGATTTGTCGACGTCACGCACTTTCGACGCGCCTTTCGCGCGCGTTTTGGCATGAGCCCTCAGGAAGCCCGCACCCTTCTTGCCGAGACTGCTCTCTAGGGCGCCCCCCAACCTGCTATGACCCACAGGGGGGGTGTTGGCTGTGGTTGACGGATAAACCAAATCCAACCTATAATCAAACCAAAACGTGGTTGGGTTTTTCGCTCCTTCCTGAGGTGATCCGTTAAGTTGAACAAAGTGATTGATTGCGACGTGCATCCCACATGGCGCAAGACCGCTGACCTGTTGCCCTATTTAAAGGAGCCGTTCCGCACTTTGGTCGCACAAAGCGGCGTCGACACCGCGGTGCATGGCTACCGCAACCCGATCGGCGGGACGAGGCGTGATGCCAACCCTCCTGCCGGCGGGCCGGCCGGATCCGATCCTGAGTTCATCATCGAGCAGCTCATCGAGCCCTACAACATCGAATACGCCATCCTCATCCACGCGACGCTCCTGCGAATGGGCGTGCATCCGGACCCCGGGTATGCGGCGGCGATATGCTCAGCCCACAACGATTGGCTGATCGAGCGGTGGCTCGAGCCGTATCCCCAGTTCAAAGGAGCCATCCTCGTGGCGCCCCAAGACCCGCCTTCGGCCGTGCGCGAGATCGAGCGGCTCGGGGATCATCCGGACATGGTGGAGGTCGTGATGACCGGCGCGGCGCGCTTTCCGTACGGGCAATCCTTTTACCATCCCATCTACGAGGCGGCCGAGCGCAAGGGGCTTCCGATCGCGCTCCATCCGGGGGCCGAGGGCTCAGGGATCGGGTCGGCGCCGACCGCCGTCGGGCACCCGTCCTACTATATCGAGTGGCACACCAACCTTTCCCAAACGTACATGACGCACCTTGTGAGCCTCGTGTGCGAAGGTGTATTCGAGAAGTTTCCAAACCTCAGGTTTGTGATGGTGGAGGGCGGCGTTTGCTGGCTCGCGCCATTACTGTGGCGGCTCGACAAAAATTACAAGGCCCTGCGCGTGCAGACTCCATGGCTCAAGCGGCTTCCAAGCGCCTATGTGCGGGAGCACATGCGCTTTACCACGCAGCCGATCGAGGAGCCTGAAGACCGCAAGCACCTGCTCCAAATGTTTGACATGATCGACGCCGAAAACATCCTGATGTTCTCGAGCGACTACCCCCATTGGGACTTCGACTCGCCGACCGACGCCTTCCCGCCAATGCCCGAGGCGATGAAGGAGCGGATCTACTACCGCAACGCGAAGGAGCTCTACGGATTATAGCGGCAGTCGGCGATTGACGCATCACGTGAGAATGGGGGACGTTTGCATGGCAAAGCACGTCGTTGGAAAAGTGGCCGACTTTCCCGTCGGCGAGTGCAAGATCGTCGAGGTCGCAGGTCGCAGCATCGGGGTATTCAATGTCAAAGGAACGTTTTACGCGCTGCGCAATCGCTGTCCGCACCAGGGAGCTCCGCTCTGCCAGGGGGAGATCACGGGGACGACGCTGCCATCTCAGCCTGGGGAGTACATCTGGGCCCGAGACGGTGAAATATTGCGGTGCCCGTGGCACGGCTGGGAGTTTGACATCACAAACGGCCAGTCAATTTACGATCCCTTCAAGTGTCGCGTCCGCGCCTACGACGTGACGATCGAGCCTGAGGACGACGATGAGTGGCCAAAAGCGGAAAGCTATCCTGTGACCGTCGAGCGCGGCAACGTGGTCGTGCACGTGTA
>CAYRIY010000146.1:0-4106 GCA_964424335.1 uncultured Clostridia bacterium | reverse complement strand
GTAACCATGCCGAGCGGCGTCGGTTACCTTAGCCACCTCAGCGCATTAAAGGGCAAGAACAGGCGAAAAGGGCGCCCAAGCGCACCGGCAAGGCGCGGCGCCTCGTGGCCGGGGGCCGTGACCAGAAGCGAATGTCCCTCGGCTCTGAGGTGGAGCGCGCACACGTGGCCCATAAAGGTCACGTCATCCAAGATTGCTTCTGCCGCAACGCTTTGGGGAACGTCGTACGCCGGCGCATCCTCGTCGTCGAGCGGTCCACTAAATTGGATGGATTCGGGACGAATGAATGCATTGGCTCTGCCCGGCGCGACCCCTTGCGGGAGGCTATGGCGGGGGACAAGTCCGAGCGAGCCGAGTCGGGCGCCCTCCGGCCCGATTTCAGCCTCGATAAAATTGCCTTTTCCGATGAAGCGCGCCACAAATGCAGAGATAGGCGCGTCGTATACTTGCCACGGATCGCCTATTTGAACGAGCATCCCCGCGTTCATCACGGCCACGCGGTCTGCGATTCCAAGCGCCTCGTCTTGGTCGTGCGTGACGAGGATCGTCGTGATGCCAAGCTCTCGCTGAATGCGCCGGATTTCCAGGCGAAGGCGCTCGCGCAAATCCGCGTCGAGCGCAGAAAGGGGCTCGTCGAGCAGGAGCGTCTGCGGCCGTGGCGCGAGCGCCCGTGCCAGGGCCACCCGCTGCTGCTGGCCGGCGCTGAGCTCGTCCGGCCTGCGGCGGCGAAGGTCCGAGAGACCGATGAGCTCGAGCGCCTCATCCACGGCGCGCGCCTGCTCGGGCCGGGCGACGGAACGCATCTTGAGCCCGTAGGCGACGTTTTCCGCTACGTTCATGTGTGGAAACAGGGCGTAGTTTTGAAAGACGATGCTCACGTTGCGGCGTTCCGGAGGCAGCGCCGTCGCGTCACGGCCATTGATGATCACCTTGCCGGCGTCCGGTTTTTCGAGTCCCGCAATCATGCGGATCAACGTCGTCTTGCCGCACCCGGAAGGTCCGACGACGGCAAGGAGCTCGCCTGCCTCGACAATGAGATCGACGCGGTCGACGGCCGTCACCGACCCAAACCGCTTCGTAATTTCGACCACACGAACGCTCACGAACATCTCCCACTTTCGAGCAACGCCTCTAAGACCGCTCCCGGCGAATCGATCGGGACGCCCATTCGACGGCGACAAAGACGCCCCCGCACACTAAGGCCAGCACCAAGGCCATCGCACTCGCCGATTGAAAGTCGCGGGCGGCGAGAAATCGATAGACGCTGACGGGCATGGTCACGAGTCCGGGCCTTGCCAGCATCATCGTAGCGCTCATCTCGCCTACACTCAAGCCGAAGGCGAGGGCGTAGGCGACGAAAATGCCGCCTGCCGCGAGCGGCAGCTCGACGCCTAAAAACGCGCGCAGGGGCCGTGCGCCGAGGGTTCGTGCCGCCTCTCCGAGGCTTGGATCGAGGCCGCCGAGCACCGGACGGGCGGCCCGCACGACAAACGGAAAGGCGAGGACCGAGTGGACGAGGATAATTCGCCAGTCGGGCGGGATCGAGGCAAAGGGCGCTTTGGCAAATGCGAGCAGGACGCCAAAACCGAGGGCGACGGAGGAGACGACGAGCGGGGCGAGTGCGAGCGTCTCCACCCACACGTTCCCGCGCCAAGGGCCTCGGAGATGGCCGTAGGTAAACGCCGTTCCGACGATGAGCGCGATGGATGCGGCCGTGGCGCCGAAGTACAGGCTGGTAGCGACGGAACCCGCCGGCGAATTGCCGATCAAAGCGCTGTGCTGCGACGAAAAGATACGGCCAAAACCGTCGAGGGAGAATCCGCCGTGTGCGTCCGTGAACGCGTGAAGGGCGATCGACGCGATCGGGCCGATGAAAAACAAAGCGATGAGCGCGATGAACACCCACGCGAGCAGTCTGCCGATCGTCGGGCGGCCAAAGAGCGGCTGCCTTCGTGCCCCGGACGAGCGGCCCCCAAAGGCGGTCGGGTCTCGCTGCAGCCTGAGCACGAAGTAGACAAATCCCAGCGAGAGGGCCGCCTGGATCGCAGCGAGCGCGGCGCCTGTCTCCCAGTCCCACAAGACCTGTACGTTGGTGAAGATCTCGACTTCGAGCGTGGCATATCGAGCTCCGCCAAGTGCCAGCACGATGGGAAAGCTCATGAACGAGTAGATGAAGGCAAGCGCCGCGCCGCCCGCAAGGCCTGAAAGCGTGGCGGGAAGCGTCACGTCTCGAAAGGCGCGAAGCGGGCTTGCGCCGAGCGAGCGTGCGCTCTCCTCGAGCCTTGGGTCGATCTGCTCCCAGGCGCTTTGCGTCATGCGGGCGACGACCGGCGCGTTGTAAAAGGCGTGGGCGAGCAGGATCGCCCAGATCGAGTGAAGGACGCGCACCTCGACGCCGAACGCGCTGCGCAAGAGTTGGTTCAGCCAGCCGTTCGTTCCAAACATCAACAAGAAACCAAGGGCGACCGTGATGCTCGGCAGGACAAAGGGCAGCATGGCTAAGGCGCTCGCAAACCGCCGACCGGGAAACTCTGTCCGGGCGAGAATGTACGCCAGCGGCACGCCGAGGAGCGCGCTCAAAACGCTGGACGCAGCAGCTTGCAGCGCCGTGAAGCGAATCAACCTCTGTATGTACGGATCTTTGAGGAGATCAACGGCCGTTTGGAGCGAAACGCCGCCTTCTGCCCCCCGAAACCCTCTGGCAAGCGCCTCGGCGATCGGGAGGTAAAAGAAGGCAGCAAGAAACAGGGCCGGAACGCCCATGAGGAGCCAAGGGGTCGTCCCTCTAAAGGGACGGCCCCTCACGCTTCGGCGTCCGACCCCGGGCATCGCCGGGCCGACGGGGCTCGCACTCACCGGGCGATCGCCGTGGCCCACATCCTAAACCAGCGGGCTTCGTTTTCGCTGATGAGCTCAGGCGCCAGTTGTACCGCTTCATCAGGGATGATTGCGTAGGCCTCCCATTCATCGGGGACCGCCGCATCCTGGTTGACCGGGAACATCCAGTTGGTCGGCGGGATCAGCTCCTGCACCTCGACGGAGAGAAGGTAGTCGAGGAATGCGTGCGCGAGGTCGATCTGGTCCGATCCACGGACGATTCCGGCCCCCTCGATCTGGCGATACCCTTGGTCGTCCATCAAGAGAACTCGATACCGGTCGGTCCCCTCGTAGGTGACGCTGTAGGCGGTGTCGGTCGAGTAGGAGACGACCATCGGCGCCTCCCCGGCGGTAAAGAAGTTGTACGCCTCAGACCAGCCGCCCGTGATCGTGAGCAGATTGGGGGAGAGTCGCTCCCAGTACTGAACGAATCCGGGGTCTCCGTACTCGGCGATCGTCCACATCAAGAATGCGTGGCCGACCGATGAGGTGCGGGGATCGATCGCGATCAACTTGTTGCGAAAGCGAGGATCGGTAAGGTCTTCGAGGCTCTTTGGGGCCTCCTCGGGCTTTAGGAGCTCGCTGTCGTACACGAGCGTGATGTAACCGACGTCGATGGGGATCACGTGCCCCGAATCGTCAAACTGCAGCTCCGATGGGACCGCCGCCAAATTGGGGAGCAGATCTCGGTCGAGCGGCGCAAAGAGATTGCGCCCAAGCGCTCGAGGGAGCTGCGTGTCGCTGATGCCGACAAAGACGTCGGCGGTCGTCCCGCCCGTCTCGATTTCGGTGACGAGGCGGGCCAAGGCGTCGCCGCTCGAGCCGGGAGCGACGAAAACCACGTCGACGCCTGGATGCAGGGCCTCAAAGCCGGACTCGATGGCCTCGGCGGGTCCCCACGAGACGAACGAATCGTAGGTGTAGACGACGAGTTGCTGGTTTTGGGCCAGTGCGCCCGGCGCATGCAGGGCAAAAAGCACGGCGATCGCCGCAAACACGGCGAGCCGCACCGAGCGCCGGGAGGCCAAATGCGACCTGGTGGACATGAAAAGAACCCCCTCATGATATGCAGGGAGGTTCCGTGACGGCCGCGCGTATTTTTTTCGCGCGTGTGTTTGACTCTTCCTGCGCCAGTATTACCTGGATCAGGTGCAAGGGTCGGCGGATCATCCGCCCTCTCAGCCCGTCACGAGCTCCCCTGAGTTTCAACCTAAACCTACCAGATGCGC
>CAYRIY010000145.1:0-6987 GCA_964424335.1 uncultured Clostridia bacterium | reverse complement strand
CCTTTTGGAGTTACATGAGGAGCAGCATGGGGGGACTCTAGGCCAGGTCGGAGCCGAATGAACGATTGGACAGAGTGAACTTGATCACGGCGCGCCTTGGGGGAAGTCGGGGCGCGCTTTTTCGCGGAAGGATTGTAGGAGGCTGAGGGCTAACTTTGGCGTATTGCGTTTGCCGCTCTTTTAGCTGCAATACTCTTGCCAAAGGGGGACGAGCCCACTGTGAAAGAGGTACTGCAAAAGCTGACTCGACGAGAGGACCTAACGCCCGAAGAGATATACAATGTGATTCACGCCATCGACCAGGGCGAGGTGTCCGATGTCCAGATCGCAGGCTTTTTGGTCTCGCTCTTGATGAAAGGGCCGACCGTTCCGGAGATCGCCGCGATCGCACGGGCCATGCGCGACCACTGTGATCAGATCGCGCCCAAGGTATCCGGCGAACTCATCGATACGTGCGGCACGGGCGGGGGCCTTAGCACCTTCAACATTTCCACGGGTGTCGCCATCGTGGCGGCCGGCGCGGGCATTCCCGTCGCCAAGCACGGGAGCCGGTCGATTTCGAGCCTTTCGGGGAGCGCCGATGTCTTGGAGTCGCTCGGAGTCGAGATCAACCTTTCGCCGGGGAGTGTCGAGCAACTGATCAGCGAGGTCGGCATCGGGTTTATGTATGCCCCCCTCTTTCACCCCGTGATGCACAAGGTGCTCCCTCCCGAGCAGGCTCTCGGCATCAAAACGATCTTTTACACCATCATCGGTCCCTTGATCAATCCGGCCGGGGCCAACCGCCACATCCTCGGCGTGTACCAGCCGGGACTGGTCGACGTGGTAGCCGATGTTGCAAGCCAGCTCGATTACGACCACGCTTTGGTCGTCCACGGCCTTGACGGCCTCGACGAGATCTCCCTGCTTGGACCAACGCAAGTGGCCGAGGTAAAGGGCGGCACGGTGACCAAGTACCAGGTGGCGCCGGAGGACTTTGGCTTTGAACGGGCGACGCTCGAGGATATCAAGACCGGGATGCCCGAGGTCAACGCGACGATCCTGCGGGCGATCTTTGCGGGTGAGGAGCGGGGCCACAAGCGAAACGCCGTCGTTTTGAACGCTGCCGGCGCCCTCGTCGTCGGTGGCAAGGCTACGGACTTGCACGAAGGAGTCCGCCTGGCCGAAGAGATCATTGACCAGGGCAAGGCCCAGGCCAAACTGGAAGAGCTGATCGAGGCTTCACAGCGCTTGCCCAAGGCGTCCTAAAGAGGTCGAAACTTTGGCATATAGATCAGGCGCGCGCACGCAAAGCGCGCGCCCTTCGCTCAAGACGGCCCTTGTCCGCTGCCGGGCGACGGGCGGGATCCCTGTGATTCCCGATATCAAACTACGCTCTCCAAAGGAAGGGGAGCTCATTGGCGACCGCCGCCCGGAGCAGTACGCGCTCGCCTTGGTGAATGCGGGCGCGCCTGCGGTGTCGGTCGTCACGGAGCCTAAGCACTTTGGCGGCTCTTTGTCGCTGCTCGAGTCGGTCGTCCGAGCGGTGGAGGGGCGCGCCCCCGTGCTACGAAAAGACTTCATCCAAACGGCAGACGAAATTGCCGCCTCGCGGGAGGCAGGGGCAAGCGCCGTGCTCTTGATTGCGGCTCAGCTCGACCAATCGCTCCTTGTGGAGCTCGTCGCCGCGGCAGGTGAATGCGGCATCGAAACCGTCGTCGAGGTGCACGACGCCGAAGAGCTCGAACGTGTGCGCACGATCGCCTATGACGTGCTCGGCGTGAACAACCGGGACATCGTCAACCTGGAACTGGATCACGGTACGATTGCAACCTCCGAGGCGTTGGCAGAGATGATTCCGGACGGCGCCGTCTGGATCAGCGAGAGCGGCATTCACACGCCGGAGGAAGCCCGCCGGGCGGTCGACGTCGGAGCCACCGGGGTTCTCGTTGGAACGGAACTGCTCAAGGCGGACGACCCGGTCCGGCGATGGCGCGAGTTGAGCGGCATTGCCGAGGATTGACGCGCCGAGCGGATGAACCTTTACGGCGTCACGACCAGCGATGACACAGATCGCTGATGACGCTATCTCAAGAGGAGTCTGCCGTGTACCTCAAGATGTGTGGCATGATGAATCAACGCGACGTGGCGGCTTGCGTGGAACTCGGCGTCGACGCGGTCGGGATCGTCGTCGATTACCCGGTACCCGTGCCGTGGAACCTCACCAGGGACGAAGGTCGAGCGCTCGTAGCCCGGGTGCCGGCCGGTACGACCTCGGTCGTCGTCTGTTCGGGCACGCCTAAATTTCTGGCTGAGCTGGCCCGCGAGGTCCGTCCCGACGCGCTCCAGGTGCACGGCGACGAGAGTCTTGCCCAGACGGAGGAGGTCGTGCGCCTCGTCGAGCCCCTGGGGATCAAGGTGTATCGCGCCTTGCGCATCAGCCCCGACACAGGCCGGGCCTCCGGCGAGATTGCGGACGTGGCTGAGGCTGCCAGGGCGATCGAGCGGACGGGCGTGTCCGGGTTGGTCGTCGACGCCAAGGTTGCCCATCGGCCCGGCGGCACGGGCGTTCAGGTGGGGGTTGCATCGCTGCGCAAGGTCGTCGCTGCCGTCTCGCTTCCCGTCATTGCAGCGGGCGGGCTCAATGCGGCAAACGTCCGCGAGGTGATACGATCGGTGCGTCCCTTCGGCGTCGACGTGCTGTCTGGAATCGAAGACGCCCCGGGAAAGAAAAGCCGGGTGAAGATGGCGGAGTTTGCCGGGGCGGCGAGGGCTGGCGCACGCGACGATGGGCTTCCAAGCCGCGAGCCTTTGAAAGAAGGTTTGAAAGAAGGGGAGAAGACCCGTGCCTGACGGACCTTTTTCACGGGGCGAGGATTCGCTCGAGGCCCTGTTTCACGTCAGAAAGCCGGTGATCGGGGTCGTACACTCGCTGCCCCTGCCCGGCTCTCCGCTCTATCGCGGCCAAAACATGGACGAGGTCTACGAGCACGCGATTCGTGAGGCCCGGAGGTACGCGCAAGGCGGCATCGACGGCCTGATGGTCGAAAATGCTCAAGATCTCCCGTTCCTCAAGCCCGATGACATCAGTCACGAGACCGTGTCGACCATGGCCGTGATGGCGCGGCTCGTCAAGGAAGAGGTTGACCTCCCCGTCGGTGTGAGTTGCCTTGCGGATGGCGTCATTCCCGCGCTCGCGATCGCCAAGGCGAGCGGGGCCGCGTTTGTGCGGGCGACGCAGTGGGTGTACGGGTACTTGGGCAACCACGGATTCGTCGACGCCCAAGCGCCCAAAGCGCTTCGTTATCGGACTTCGATTGGCGCCAACCACATTCGGGTCTTTGCAGACGTCCGGGTCAAGCATGGGAGTCACGCCATCGTGGCCGATCGCAGCGCGTCGGAGATCGCCCACGACTCCGAGTATTACGGCGCTGATGGTTTGATCGCGACCGGATCGCACACGGGCTTTGCCACACCTGTGGACGAGGTGCGCGCCGTCAAAGCGGGGACCAGCCTCCCGGTCTTGGTCGGCAGCGGAGCCAACGCGGAAAACGTCGGGGAGCTGCTGCAAGACGCAGACGGCGTGATTGTCGGCAGCTCGCTGAAGACGGGCGGCATGTGGTGGCAGCCCGTCGACCCCGACAAAGTGGCCCGGTTTATGGACGCGGTTGGACGGGCGCGGGGCGGCCGCTGATCCACATTCCACATGTCACATTCCACATTTAAGGCGCGCAGCCATCCGGCGCTACTAGTTTCTCGCGCACGGGCGATCAGGCCTCGGCACGGCGACGGTCGGCCGCTATGATCGCTTGGTCCGCGCTCCAGTAAACACGGTCTTCGCCCAGCATGGCAATGACGCCGCCCCGCTCGAGCTTGTCACGGACGGGCTTTGCGAGGCCGCTTAGGTAGACGTGGCGCCCGTTCGCCTCATGGCGTTTGATAAACTCCTCGACGGCTCGCAGTCCGCTGGTATCGATGAGCGGCACCGTCCTTAGACTCAAGATGACGTCGTCAAAGGAATTGAGCTGCTCTAGGGTCGTGCTGAACTTGTGGACGGTCCCGAAAAAGAGCGGCCCCACAATATACACGACCATGATGCGGTCGCCGTTATTGCGGAGCTCATAGCCCATTTTGCGCATCTCTTCGACTGAGATGGGCCTGGTCACGATCTCGGTCCTGCTGCTTTGCAGGACGAAGATGAGCGCCGAGAATCCTAATCCGAGCAGGATCGCCTGGGTGAGGTCGAGGACGGCCGTGGCGAGCAGCGTGATGAGGAAGACCGGGAACTCACTGGGAAACCGATGGCGAAATATGTCTCGAATCGATCTCCAGTCGTTCATTCTCCATGCGGTGACGGCCAAGACGCCCCCGAGCGCGGCCATGGGCACTTGGGAGATCACCGGGGCGAAGAGCAACGCAGCGACGAGTAGCATCAGCCCGTGTATCACACCGGTCAGCCGCGTGACGGCGCCGCTTCGCACGGCAACGCTCGCCCTGGCGATCGCAGCGGTCACAGGCACCCCGCCAAAGAACGGCACGACGATATTTCCGACGCCTTGTGCAAACAATTCCTGAATGTCGTCCATCTTTACTTTTGCTTGACGGCCGATGACGGCCCCGCAAAGGAGGCTCTCGATGGCGCCGAGCGCGGCTACGGAGAGCGCCGGTCCAATGAGCTCGCCGATGCGGTGCCACGGGATGCCGGTCAATTTGAGGCGGTCTTCGAGTACGATCGATTGGGGGATCGTGCCGATCGTCGGAACATCGAGCTGGAAGATGACAGTTGCTGCGGTCGCAAGGACAAGCGCAAGGAGCGAGCCGGGAAATCTTGCGCCCAGTTGGGGGGGCCAAAGCACCATCGTGGCAATGACGAGCAGACTCAAGAGGACGGCGCTGAGGTTTGGCGCCTGCTCGAACTTTAGATAGCCCCAAAGCTGGGACACGGAGTTGTCGGCGACGATGGTATCCACACCGAGCAGATTGCCGATTTGACCAACAAAGATGATGACTGCGATCCCGCCGGTAAATCCCGTAATAACGGCCGACGGGATGAAGTTGATGATCTGCCCGAGCTTGAATAGCCCCATGAGGATGATGATGATGCCTGCAAGTACGGAGACCGTCCAAACGCCCTCGATGCCGTAGCGAGTCGAGACGACGATGAGCACCGCCGACATGGCGCCGGTCGGGCCGGAGATTTGAAAAGGGGCGCCGCTAAAGATGGCTATGACGATCCCTGCGACGATGGCGGTGACCAGTCCCGCTGCGGCCGTGGCGCCCGATGCGACGCCAAACGCCAATGCGAGGGGCAAGGCGACCGCGGCTACGGTCACGCCGGCGAGCAAGTCTCGCTGAAACTTATGTAGGTTATAACCTTCGAACTCCTTTCGCCAAAGTTGGAGTAGACGAAGTCCGGTGAAATAGTGTCGCACTCAATCATCAGTTCCTTCTGCCTACGGTGATCGCGAAAAGGCGCGTTAGCACTATAGTACATCATATCAAGCCTACTTCGCGATAGGCGCGTCCACTCCGGCGCCTGCTAACGAGCTTTTAGTCGGCGCCGCGTCGCCTTCGTCGCTCGCGGCGAAGCATGAGCGCATGGCGCAAGGCCGACACGCGTGAGGCGGAGAACTAATCGAATCGGGAAATCCTTGAACGGAGTGGAGGAGCGACATGGACGTGCGGCCGCGACTTTGCATTTTGACGGATATCGGAGGCGACCCCGACGATCAGCAAAGCTTGGTTCGCCTGTTGGTGTATGCGAACGAGTTTGACATTGAGGCGATCATCCCCCAGCACTGGGACGGAGAAACGCACGGCCGCAACGGACGAACGCCCGAGCAGCAGATGGAGCTTGTGCGCGACTATATCCACAGGTACGGCATGGTCCATGCAAACCTGAGCCAACACGCCGCGGGGTACCCGAGCGCGGATCGGCTCGAGGCTGTCGTGAAACGGGGCATGGTCTACGTGCCCGCCGCCGACGACGGCGGCAATGTCGATCCCGAATCCATCGTGGGGGAGGGAAAGGATACCGAGGGCTCCCGTTGGCTGATCAACGTCGTCGACCGCGACGATCCTCGGCCTGTCGACATCGCCGTGTGGGGCGGACCGGCCGACCTTGCCCAGGCGCTCTGGCGGGTGCGCCACGATCGCGCCTCGCAAGAGTGCGAGGCATTTGTTTCAAAGATTCGCGTGCATGCAATCGGAGACCAAGACGTCACCGGGCCGTGGATTCGGGAGAATTTTCCCTCGCTCTTTTACGTATTGAGCCTCGCAAGGGACCAAAACAAGTGGAACTCCTGTTATCGAGGGATGTTTCTCGGGGGCGACGAGTCGCTCACCTCCCGGGACTGGGTGACCCGAAATGTTGTGGAAGGGCACGGTCCGCTCGGGGAGGCTTACCCCCTCGAGACCTATACGGGCCCAAACCCGCACGGTTGCCTCAAGGAAGGCGACACCCCGTCCTGGCTCTATTTCCTGCGAAACGGACTAAACAGACCCGACCAGCCTGCATGGGGCGGGTGGGGAGGTCGGTTTGACCGCCTACGCAGCTACTTCAGGGACGTCGCCGACCGAGTCGGACAGGATTTCAGCGGAAAGGCGACGGTGTACCGATGGCGGCCGGCTTTTCAAGCCGAGTTTGCGGCGCGCATGGATTGGTGTGTCTCGTCTGTGCCCGAAGCAAATCACCCCCCAATTGCCGTTGTCAACGGCGATGAGAGCAAAGACGCGCTCATCCTCGCCGCCGAGCCCGGATCGGAGCTGATTCTCGACGCTGCGGAATCGCGCGACCCGGACGGCGATGAGCTCTCATTTGCCTGGTGGGTGTACCAAGAGGCCGGGTCTTACCCCGGCGATGCGCCGCTTCAGGTGATCGGCCCCGGCAAGGCGAGCCTTAGAGTGCCGGCCGATCTCGGCAAGCGGGACATCCACGTAATCCTGGAAGTGACGGACTCCGGTCTGCCCGCGCTCACGACGTATCGCCGGATTGTGGTTCGCAGCCCC
>CAYRIY010000144.1:0-7088 GCA_964424335.1 uncultured Clostridia bacterium | reverse complement strand
GAGGTTTTCGGTTTCGGTGGCGAAGCCGTATGTAGAGGCGCTCTCCTCACGCGAGCTCATGGCCGATTGTCGATCGGATTGGTTGTCGACTACAAGGGTAGAAGCCCAAGCGGGGCGGGAGGGTTCCCGTTCCGCTTGGGCTTCTTTGATCAATTGGTTCCTGTCATAGGCTTAATCGTCACTTCGTCAACGCAGGCGTGAACGCAGGCGGCCGACGATGCATCGTTCCCTGCTCAAACGCGTAGCCGAACTTGAACAGCAACCCTTCCGAGAATGGCCGGCCCATGATGTCGATGCCGACGGGCAAGTTGTCGGGGGTGAATCCGGCTGGGACGGTCAGAGCGGGAAATCCGATGTACGGGCTGAGACTTCGGTTGCTGCCCGGCGTGCCGCCCCCGCCGGCCCCGGTAAGGATGCCCTCGGGAATCAAGGCGGGCTGGTGAGAGAACGTCGGGTAGACCAGAGCGTCCAGTTCGTAATCGGCCATGACCTTGATGATGACTTGCCGCAGGTTCTCTCGCTTTACCAGGGATTGCAGGTAGTCGAGGTCGTCCGTGGTTCGATTTAGGGCGTTGAGTAGGCCGTTTCGTCGGGAAGGAACGACGAGATCCGATGTGGCGATCTCCCGAAACGAATCAACGGGTGGATTCGAGAGCTGATCCAGGTACGCGTTGATGGCCGCTTCGGTTTCGGAGCTTGTGCCGCCTACGTCCATCAGCGATCTCAAGTCCGGAATGATCAACGGATCGACCACTTCCGCGCCGAGCGCTCTCATGTCACTCGCCACTTGATCGACAATGGCTTGGATGGCGATGTAATCGGCGGCGGTGGGATCAGCGTTTGACATTGGATCCCGAATGATGCCGATCCTTGCTCCTTGGAGGCCGTTTTCGTCGAGGAAAGCGGTGTAGGTCTCGGGGATTTGTGCGAAGGCGTACGCCGTGATCGGATCGTTTGGGTCGTACCCGGCGATCACGTCGGTCAGGATGGCCGCGTCCCGCACGGTGCGCGTCAGCGGGCCGAGTGTATCGCGGCTCGGTGTCGCGGGCATCATGCCGTACCGACTGATGAGCTGCGTTGTGGGCCTGAGCCCGACCGTGCTGGTATGCGACGCGGGGCCGCGTGTAGAGCCGCCCGTGTCCTCGGCGATGCCGACAGTTCCAAAGTTCGCGGCGACTGCGGCGCCCGTCCCGCACGAGGAACTGCTCGGGTTTCGGGTCGGATCGTAGGGGTTTCGACAAACGCCAAACGCGGAACCTACGTAACCCGAGGCGTACTCGCCCATGTTCGTCTTGGCGAGGATGATCGCTCCAGCCTCTTTCATCTTTGTGACGATGGTCGCGTCCCTGTCAGAGACGAAGTCCTTGAAAATAGCCGAGCCGTAGGTCGTGGGCATGCCGGCCACTTCCACCTGGTCTTTCACGAGGACGGGAATGCAGTGCAACGGACCGACGAGCCCAGAGGTCGCAAGAGCGGCATCGAGGCGCTCGGCCTCTGCGATGGCTAGCGGATTTACCGTCTGGATCGAGTTGATTGCGGGGCCTTGCTGATCGTACGCTTCGATGCGGTCAAGGTATCCTTGGACGAGCTCGACACAGGACAGTTCGCCGCGCTGGAGCGCTGCGTGAATGCCTGGTATCGTGGCTTCCATGATGTCAAAGGCCTGCACGTTAATGGCAGTCAATAGCAGCGTTAGTGCGGTGACGCACGCCGTGGAGACGCTTCGCCACACGCCTTGAGGACCCGTGAAGGAAAACATGCTCAATGCTCAAAACACTCCTTGTCACGTCAGGTTAAATGACCGACCCCGAACAAAAACCTCCCAAAAACCTCCTTTCGTGTAAATTTGTGGGTCGGTGATGTTAGTATTCTAGCGCGAATAGGGGGACATTCAACCTTTTATGTCATGGTTGGGGGAGGTAAAATGACGTCGATTGGGCGGAATCCGTCGAAGAGCTGGGAATGGGAAGGTTAAACTTAACATGGCGAATGGAAACGAGCCCCAAGACCTGACCTGGTGGTCGGTGGGGCTCGCAAGTGTTGTGCGATACCGTAGTATCACAAATACGGTGTTACTGAAGCGCTGCAACTTCCTCCCAAAAGGCGTTCAGCATGATTTGCACCCGGCGCGCCGCTTCTTCCAGAGCGGTTTCCACGGGCATCTCGCCGCGAACCGCGCTTCGGACCGGCTCGCCAAGGGCCGACGAGTAGTTGTATCCGGCGCCGGAAGGCCATCCTGGGAACGGGACCGCCACTTCCATCACTTCGTACCACGGCAGCAGTTCCGGCGCGGAGTCGAGCACGACGGGGATCATGTCTCGGCGGGTGCTGACATGCCCTGACAGGCGGATGAACTGCTCGTTTACCTCGCTGCTGAGCAGGGCGCTCAGCACCTCCCAGGCTTCGTCGGGGTGCTTTGAAAGGCTCATGATACCCACCCCGTTGATCGAAGTGCCCGAGCCGGGAGCGTAGTCCGTGGTGCGGGGCGGGAGGAAGAATGTGCCCAGGTCATCCATCATGTGGGGGTGATTGATGCGAAGCTCCGAGCCAAGCGACGGCGTAGCGCGAAACATTGCCACTTCCTCGCGAAACCAGCCCGTCCTCGGGGAGCTCGACAATCCCGTCACTTGAAACCCGGGGGGATTGTGGATTTCGTACTGGCGGCGCACAAACTCGAGGGCCTGGCGACCCGCATCGGTGTTGAAGGCGGGGGCGGTTCGGTCTTCGGTGAGGATTTGTCCGCCGTTCACAAACGCCCACAATTGAAACTCTTGCGCAAGGTCGAGCGTGGCGGAGGGCAAGTGGATGCCGCGCCGAATGACCCGCGTGTCGTCGGTCACAAGGAGTCGTTGGGACATCTCGAGCATCTCGTCCCACGTGGCTGGAGTGGCCTCCCGGCCAAGTCCCGCCTCTGCATGAAACCTCTTGTTGTAGGCGATGACCCTCGGCGTCGCTCCTTGGGGGATGGCATAAGTCACGCCGCCCGGCCGGAAATGACCCCAGGAGATCGGAACGATGTTCTCCATGTCGTCCCAGCTTTCAAGATAGCGATCAAGGGGGAGGAGCCAGCCCCGAGCCACACCTTCGGTGTTGGCGGCGGTGTGACCCACAACGACGATATCGGGTGCAATGCCGGCGGCGATCATAGCGGTTAGTCTCTCGCCTCGATCCGACCAGTTGGCGGTGCGTATCACGGGTTGGATCTGGATGTGGGGGTTCTCCGCATTAAAGCGGGGGATAAACACCTCGTCGAGCCAATCGACCACGGCGGGTCGCCAGAAGCTCTGCTCTGAAACGATCGTAATCTGGACGGGCTGCTGCGCCGAACTCGCGGTCGAGGTCAACGCCAGCGCCAAGCTCACGAGCCCAAGGACGAGGAACGCATCTACTACCTTGCGGCTACGTGTCACGGATTAGGTCCCTCCTTTATAATCTCCGGAGACGACAAAGACGAGACGTCTTGGATGGCGTTCGAATGAGGCTTATCGTTGCGTGAATTGATCACATCCTTCCGGCCGCTCGGGGAGTGAGGAGTGGTTTTGGGGGGGCGATTGTTTAAATTGAGTGTATTTTCGTGTTACGAGCGCGTCCAATACATTATCCATTAGGAAGCAAAACCAATCGGTTATACTTGCTGAAATTCTGGCCCATTTCCGAGCCATTCCGATTCACGACAGGCAGACTTCCGGCGAGGCGTGTAGAATCGGGGCATAACCGAAGGGTTATGTTTCGTGCCGGATTTCCTATTAGAATTCGAGATCAGAGCGAACTTATAATAAACCTGGGCCTTGCAACCATGGATTCGTAAATCCAATCGTCGCAAAGGAAAAGGTGATCCGATTGTCTCGGAAGGTATTGGTCGTCTGTCTTGATGGCTGTGACCCGGAGTACATCGCAACAAGTCCTACGCCGAGTCTTGACCGAATCGAACAAGAAGGGTTCCGAGTCGATGGAGCGTCGGTGATCCCCGCGGTGACCAACGTGAACAACACATCGATCATCACCGGAGCGTTTCCCAAGGACCACGGGATTACAACCAACTATTGGTATGATCCTAAGAAGGGGACGGGGGTCTACATGGAGGACCACCGATTTGTGCTCCATCCCACGCTGCTCGAACGGGCCGTTTCCGCAGGCCTTTCGGCGACCCTTCTCACCTCGAAGAAGAAGCTGCTCCACCTACTTGCCGGAGATGAAGCAGAGCCATACCACGCAACGACGCCCGCGGCCAAAAGTAAGCGGGTGCAAGCCCTCACCGCAGAAGAGCCGCCTAAAGGCCTAGTTGACAGGCTTGGTCCGGCGCCCGACATCTACTCGGCAGACATCAATATCTGGCTGCTCAAAGCGGCCCACCAGGTGATCAAGGAGTCGGATCCCGATGTGATGTACGTCTCTACGACCGACTATGTGCAGCACATGTACGCGCCCGGAGATGAGGTCGCCATTCGGCACACGTCGGAAATGGATGCTCTGATCGGCGAGATCATCGACCAAAACCCCGACCGAGAGGTGTACGTGACGGCCGACCACGGCATGCGGCAAATGGACTGTGGCGTGGATCTCGAAAAAACCTTGCGCGAGGCGGGCATCGCAGCCACGTTTCAACCCATCATCAAAGATCGGTACACCGTGCACCACAACAACCTCGCCGGCATTGCGTATCTGTTCTTTGAGAAAGAGATGGACAAGAGCAGGGCCATCGATGCGCTCAAACAAGTCCCGGAGGTAGAGGCGGTGTACGCAAGGGAAGAAGCGGCGACGGAGTTTGGTCTCCATCCAAACCGCATCGGCGATCTCTTTGTCCTGGGCGGTCCGGGCGTCGTCTTTGGCACGTTTGATACGGTGCGTACAGCGGTGGACGTGCGCTCTCACGGGTCGCGTCACGAGAGCCGGGTCCCGATCTACGCCTATAATCCGAGCATACCCAAAGAGGAGGTCCGCATGAACCTCGACATCGTGCGACTCCTCGAATTTGAAGGCGAGAATGCAAAGCTTGGAGTCGCCGAGTCGTAAGGAGGGGGTTTGAAACGTGATGAAGGGTAAAGCCGCAGTCTTTACGGGCGTTGGAGCGCCGATCGAGATTCGCGAGATGGAAGTGCCCAGACCGGAGCCTGGCGCTGCTTTGGTTCGAGTGCGGATGTGCACCGTGTGTGGCTCCGATGTCCACACGTGGCTTGGACACAGATCCGGAGATGTTCCCGGGATTTTGGGGCACGAAACGACGGGCGAGTTGGTGGAGCTCGGTGACGGCCTCACCCACGATGTGCTGGGCCAGCCTCTCAAAGTGGGCGACCGGGTCACCTACGCTATGTACGCGAATTGCGGGGCGTGTTATTACTGTCGGGTCGCGAATCTTCCTCAAAAATGCGTGAAGTTGCACAAGTACGGGCATGGGCGTTGCGATGTCTTTCCCTTCTGGACCGGGGGATTTGCCGAGTACTTGTACTTGGCGCCCGGGACCGTAATCATCAAGGTCCCCGATGAGTTGCGCGACGAAGAGGTGACCCCGATCAACTGTGCGACGTCGACCGTGGCGAGCGGGTTGGAAACGATCGGCGTGCGTCCGTCTGAGAGCGTCGTCGTGATGGGCCTTGGAATGCTGGGCATTACGGCGTGCGCCATGAGCAAAGATCGCGGGGCCGGGCGCGTCATCGCCGTGGACGTGGATCCAGCCCGCCTCGAACTGGCCCGGCGGTTTGGGGCCGACGAGATCGTGCAGGTCGGCTCCGAGACGGCAGAGGATCTTGGAGAGCGCATACGTTCCCTGACGGATGGTCGGGGCGCTGATCTTGTCGTCGAAGTGGCGGGCTCAAGCCGCGTGGTGCCGGCCGCGATCGAGATGTGCGCAATCGGCGGTCGTTTTCTCACGCTCGGTCTCGTAAGCCCGGGCGCCCATGCTGAAATCGATTGGTGGAAGGTCGTCTTCAAGTGTTTGACGGTGCGGGGGGTCCACAATTACGCGCCCCGGCATCTGGTCCAGTCGCTCGATTTCGTGCGTCGCACACGAGACCGCTTTCCGCACGGCGATCTCGTCACGCACCGCGTCGGTCTTGTGGAGACCGAGCGTGCACTCGAGCTCTGCCGGGATCGCGTGGCCCTGCGCGTCGCGGTCGTTCCGTAGGCTTTTGGTCATCGCGCAGGCGTGGAAGGTGGAGAAATAGTCCTTGAACATTCACCGCTTGCGACTCTTTGTAGCCGTCTCCGATCACGGAGGCTTTTCTCGGGCGGCGGAGGCGTTTTACATCAGTCAACCTGCCGTCAGCGCGCAGATTCAACGGCTCGAGCAGGAACTCGAAGTGAGCCTGTTTCAAAAGGTCGGCCGGGAGGTGCGACTTACGGAGGCCGGGGAAGCCCTTTACTACTACGCCGTTCGGATCTTGGCCCTCTGCGACGACGCTGTGGAGACCATCGCGCAGCTTCGCGAAACAAAGAGAAGGCGCATACGCATCGCGGCGACGACGACCCCCGGGGTGTACGTTCTCCCTCGCCTCATCGAGCAATTGACGGCTCATAATCCGGAGCTGCGGATCGAGATCGACATCGGCAACCGGGAGTATGTGTTGGCGCGCATCGAGAGCTTTCAAAGCGATCTGGGCCTCGTTGCAGGGACCGTAGAGGACGAGGGGTTCCGCGTTACGCCGATCATGGAAGACGAGCTCCTGCCCGTCGGCGCCAAAGGGTCGCCGCTCGCCCTAATGGAGCGTGTGACGCTGGAAGAGTTTGCGGTCCAGCGGCTCTTCCTGCGGGAGGCCGGATCGGCCACGCGGGATCGGATCGATCAGGTGTTTCGGGCAAGAGGGCTCACCGCCTTCAACGTGACGGAGCTGCCCAATACGGAAGCGATCAAGCAGGCGCTGCTCTCCGGCCACGGATATGCCGTCGTGCCGCGGCTTGCCGTCAAGCCGGAGATCGAAAAAGGCTTGCTTTCCGTGATCAATGTTTTCGAGTTTCACTTGAGGCGGAGCATTTCGCTCGTCGTCAGCAAAGAGTCGCAAAGCTCCACCATTGTCCGGACAAACCTGGACGCCGTCCAGGCGGCGATCGCGTCACTGGCTTTAGAGGGAGCGCTGGACATCAAGTCGGAGGAG
>CAYRIY010000143.1:0-7132 GCA_964424335.1 uncultured Clostridia bacterium | reverse complement strand
GTATAACCACGGGCGACACCCCGCATTATACGCTCTCTTTATGACGTCGGCTTTTTGGCGGCTCGTGACGCTGCATCGCAGGCGACGCATCAGCGCACTTGTGACCCGTCTTGGGGTCCTGCCACTGGTGCCCTTGGCATTTACTCGCCTCTTTCGCGTCCCTTTGATCCTCAAGACCCTCGCCAAGTACTTTGTCTTTTCAAGAGACACCGGCAAGTCCAAGCGTTCCGTGCGCAGCCTTTCCAAGATCTCGCGCCCGCTCTTTATCCACACGATCAAGCGGGCGGTTGCGGCAGACACGGTAAGCGAGACGTACCGGGAATGGCTCGGGCACTACTTTGGCGTTGCCAAAGACCGGGTATCGCTCGTGAGGAACGCTGCGAATACCGAGTTCTTCACGGTCCAGGATCAATCGTCGGCGAGACGAAATCTCAATTTGGACAGGTTTGATCGGCTTGTCGGGTACGTCGGCGCCTTGGACGGGGAACGCCATATCGACCTGCTGATTAGGGCGTTTGCAAGCGTGGACGCGGAATCGTCATTTGGCTTGCTCCTCGTGGGGAACGGGAGCAGGAAAGCGGAACTCGAGTCGCTCGCCCGGGAGCTCGGTGTCGCAGATCGCGTGGTCTTTACCGGATCGGTGCCGTATGCGAGCGTACCGCAGTACATCAACGCCATGGACGCGGCGATCGATCTCTCGTGCATTTCCATGCAAGTTGGCAGCGAGACTCTCAGGGCGTCCTACTCGCAGAAGATCCCTCAATACCTTGCGTGCGGCGTTCCTGTGATCGCATGGGACGTGGTCGACAACGCGTTCTTAGCCCAGAACGGCATCGGAAAGACCGTGGCGTACGGGAACATCGACGACCTAGCCAAGACGCTCGAGGACGTGTGTCGCGAGAGCGATGAGATGCGCAGCGAATTGAGAAAACGAGCGAGGGCATACGCCGAGGAGCAGCTCTCCGTCACTGCGTCGGTACGGTCCCGCATGCGCTTGTGGAAAGCGGCCGTTGGTGTCAAGGAGGCCGAGGAATAATGGCTAAAGTCGTCACGATCGTCGGAGCGAGGCCGCAGTTTATCAAGGCAGCAGTAGTCTCGCGGGCGATCGCTGAATCGGGCGCTCTTCGCGAAATAATGATCCACACCGGCCAGCACTACGACCGGAGCATGTCGGACGTCTTTTACCAGGAGCTTCAGATGAAGCAACCTGAGTACTCGCTGGGGATCGGTTCGGGCTCCCATGGCAAACAGACGGGGAGAATGCTTGAATCGATCGAAGAGGTGCTGCTCAAAGAGAGTCCGGACATGGTCTTGGTCTATGGCGACACCAATTCGACCGTCGCAGGCGCGCTCGCCGCTGCAAAGCTGCACATCCCTGTGGCGCACGTCGAGGCGGGCCTTCGGTCATACAACCGGAGAATGCCGGAGGAAATCAACCGAGTCGTGACGGATCACCTCTCGACGCTCCTCTTTGCGCCGACCGAAGAGGCCGCTGCCAACCTTGCAAAGGAAGGTATCGCGCCTGAGAAGGTGATAACGGTCGGGGACGTCATGTACGATGCTGTCTTGGTGTTTGGTGAAATCGCCGATTCCACCAGCAGCATCTTGGACCGCTTGGGATTGGAGTCCAAGGGGTACGTCCTAGCGACGATCCACCGAGCGGAAAATACGGACGAACGAGCAAGGCTCGAATCGATCATTGACGGGCTCAGGCGGGTTGCCGACCAGGTCCCGGTTGTCTTGCCGCTCCATCCCAGGACGGCAAAATCCCTGGAGTCGCACGGAGTATCGACAGGCGGCATCCAAGTGATCGAACCTGTCGGCTATCTGGACATGCTCGTCCTTGAAAAGCACGCGAGGCTGATCGCGACCGATTCCGGCGGTGTGCAAAAAGAGGCGTTCTTTCACGGTGTAAGTTGTGTGACGCTCCGTGAGGAGACGGAGTGGGTAGAGCTCGTGGCACTTGGTTGGAACCACGTGGTCCCTCCGGGTGATGCTCTCGAGATCGAGCGCGCAATACTCAGCGCCTTGGACCAAAAAGGGAAATCGGCACGACCGTACGGGGACGGTGACGCCGCACAAAGGATCGTAGGGGCGATCGCGGCGAATCTTGATCAAGGGGGGCATCGGAGCGACATCGAATGATATGGACTTTTTTCGTAGCTGCTGTTTGCCTGCTCTGCCTTGCAGCAGTTTGGCGCATAGAGCGGGCGGGAGCCGCACTCCTAATTACTCCCTTCCTGTGGTTCATGATACTCGAGGCCCTGCTCGTATGGCCTGCCGTCGTTCAGGAGAACGTTACGAGCGGGTTTGATCCGTATGTCCTGTTGCTGGCGGCGGCCGCCGTCCTTTCGTTTATGCTCGCCTACGGCGGCTTTTTGCTTGCCGCCAAGCACCGCCGGGATGATTTGGCAGCGTTTCAACAGGCGCCGCTTACACCGCTCAGTGAGCGCCACGTGTTTTTCTCGCTGCTCACCGTCGCTTTCTTGTTAGCGCTTTTAGGCCTTTTCCTCTTTCAAGGGCTTCCGCCGCTTGTCGTCGGGCTTTGGCGGCTGATTGAAAGCGGCGGCGCAGGCGAAGTAGCGAAGTTTCTCGGCGAAAGCAGACAAGAGATCACGAAGAGTCATTACTTTGGCGGGGCGTACCGGGGGCAGGGAGCGATTCGCACCTTGATGCGCGTCGGTTGGCCCTTTCTATTTATCGTGGCGTCGATCATGGCTCGAGAGTGTCGCGGCCTGCCAAAGTGGTCCGTCCTCAAGTGGGGCATTGCCCTCGTGGGCGCGGCATTCATCGCGGGAGACGGGACTCGAGCGCCGATTGTCGAAGCAGTGCTCATGGTCGTCGTCGCCTACTCGCTGCTTGGATGGTTGCGCATGCGGTCGGTCGCCGTGACTGCGGCTGTGATCGTCCTCGGCGTGATCCTTTTGAGCGCGGTGACGCCCAAGCTCAGCAACGCGGTCGGCAAAGACGGGTTTTGGAGCACCGCAATTAGCTCCGTCGGAGAGCGTGTGCTCTTTGGAAATGGCGAGTATACGGTGATCGCGGTCAACCTCGTCAGGGAGGGAGTGATCGCACCTAGGCGAGGGGACATTCACCTGACGGAGCTCTTAAACTCGATTCCCGGAGTTCAATACGGGCCGCCGTTCTCACACGAGCTTTTTCTTACGCTCAACCCGGGGTCGCAGCGGACGACCTTTTACAGCATGACGTACTTGGCGAAGGCGTATGCGGACTTTGGCGTCGTCGGCGTCATCGCCATCTACCTTCTCATGGGCGTGATTGCCGGGGTGACACTCCGCGTGCTCCTGAGGTGTAAGAAGGATGCGTTCACAATACCGCTCATGGCGCTTGCCACGTACTACGTGGGCCGCCTCACGATCATCGGCCTCATGGGTTTGCCGTCGGCGTTGGCGGTCGTCCTTTTTGTATTTGGATTGATTCAAGGAGTATATGCGCTTAGCGAGCGGTGGTCGGACCCGAGGGTCGGCCAGCTTGCGACTCGCGGCGGCGCATGAACGAATGGCGAGGCGTATTCGGTTGCATGGGGACATGACGTTGGGGCAGGCGTTGATTGCGGAGCTCGATGCACGCGGCGTTCGGTACTGCCATTGGAAAAGTAACGACAAACTGCATGAGGCGCTCCATGCCCGGACTGACCTCGATCTCCTTGTGCACCGATTGGATGCCGCAACCGTCGAAAGCGCGCTCTGGAGCCTTGGATTCAAGCGGTTTCCGGCCACCTCAGTGCGCAGCTATCCGAGCATCGACGACTATTTGGGCCTCGATCAAGCGTCCGGCGATTTGGTGCACGTACACCTTCACTACGACCTCGTAGTGGGGGAGAACCACCTCAAGGGGCACCGGCTCGATTGGACGGAGCGCGTGTTGGAGCGCCGCGTTTGGGACGAGGAAAACGAGACGTGGGTGACCGATCCCCACGATGAGCTCATGTTGCTCCTCGTGCGCTCGGCGCTCAAACTTCGCTTTCGTGATCGGTTTCTAAGCATTGTGAAGAAGCGTCGCCGGAGTGGGGCGTCTGTCGAGTTTGAGTGGCTATGCGCACGCGTGACACATGACCGAGTCGTGGCCGAGATGAAGGAGTATTTTGGTGAGGCGGCCGCCGTGGCAGCCTCGCGGCTTCTCGAGCGGGGGTTTAGTGACCAAAGGCTCAGGCAGCTCCGCCGAGCGATCGTGGCGCGCCTTGCGCTGTCCCGGAGATTTACTCGCGGCGCGGGGGCTGTCCGTCGGTTTGGACGGGAGGTCGTCTGGCTCTTTGCCGGTGTGAGCAGGAGACTGAGAAAGAGTTTTGTCCTTTCGAGTCGGCGATGCGTGACAGGCGGATTGTTGGTGGCCGTCATTGGTGTTGACGGCTCCGGCAAGTCGACCGTGATTGCACAAGTGACCAAGTGGCTCTCCAAGAAGGCCGACGTCATGCGGGTGTACATGGGCAGCGGACAGGGCGCCTCGTCGCTGCTTCGCATGCCGCTCGTGATCGCACGCCGTGTGTTGAGACCCGGCAAGCGAGGTGGCGGCTCGGGCGCGCCGGGGGCGGGCCGCAAGGGGTTTGCGGTGATGCTGTGGGCGCTCACCTTGGCACGGGAAAAGCGAAACAAGTTGTATAAGGCGTGGCGGGCCCGAAACAACGGCGTCATTGTGATCTGTGACCGATACCCACAAAATGCGGTCCTCGGATTTAACGATGGTCCGCTTCTTTCCCACGCCGGCAGCCGCTCATTGAGCCTTGCGCGCTGGGAGCGCATCCCCTATGAAATGGCTCAGCAAAAATCTCCGGACTTGCTCATCCGCCTCCACGTCGATCCCGAAATTGCCTACAAACGCAAGCAGGACATGCCGGTCGGCGAAATCGAAGCGAGGCAAAACGCACTGATGGGCATTGATTTTGGCGCAGGGCGTACGGTCGACATCGACGCCAATCAGCCTCTTGACGAGGTCATACTCCAGGTGAAGCGCGCGGTTTGGGAATGCCTGTGACATCGAGCGACGTGTTAATCATCGAGTTTGTCGGCGTGCCGTCGGCGGGGACGTCGACGGTGGCGAGCCGCCTGGGAGATGACCTCAGGCAGCGTGGCTATGCGGTGTATGAGCCGACGTACCGCGTCGATCACGAGTTTGGTGGGCTAAGGCGCGTCGTGTGGAAATTCTGGACGGCAGGCGCGTGGGCGATCAAGCGCCCCCATGTTGCAGCCGCGTGGTTGAACGGGATAGTCCGCAGCCGCCAACCCTCGATGCGCGTCGCATTGCGGCTTGTGCTAAACGCTTGGTACGTGAGCGGTACGTTGGCACGTGCGGCCAAGGTTTCTGGGGTGCACATTCTCGATCAGGGGCTCGCTCAATCGATCTGGTCCGTGATGTATTCCGGGGGGCGGTTTGAAAGTTCGCGCTTCGTTCGCCTCTTTGAAGCGACGATCCCGGGCTGCGCCATGGCGCTCGTGTTGCTCGAGACGGACGACCTGGACGCACTCGTGCGTCGCCTCGCCGATCGCAAAGCGTTGGGGAGAAGCCGAATCGACCACCTCGTGCGCGCAGGCAAAGACGTACGAGCCGATGTCTTGCGGGCAAATAACGTCTACAAAAGCCTTATCGAGACCTTAACGCCCTCCGTCTCCAAAATTGATTGGATATCGACGATCAAAGTCGATGCGATGGCTGATCCCGCCGCAAGTGTTGAGAAGATCAGGCGTGCGTTACTTCCTTGATTTTCACTTCATATTTAGAAATCTGGCGCCCGAGGTGTCCTCATGCGAATTGCTTACGTGATCACTCGTTCCGATTCGATCGGTGGCGCGCACGTCCATGTGCGCGATCTATCCCTTCACTTGCGTGCGTTGGGGCACGAAGCCGTCGTGCTGGTCGGTGGCGAGGGTCCGTTCACTGAGGAGCTCTCGAGGCACGAGATTCCGTTTCACAGCCTGCGCCATCTCGTTCGCCCCATCAGCCCGCTCACGGATGTCCGGGCCGTGGTGGAGCTGCGGAAAAGGCTAAGGGCGATCCGCCCCGACATTGTCTCCACGCACTCGTCCAAGGCCGGCTGGGTCGGACGATTGGCGGCAAGGACGCTAAGGATTCCCGTTGTATTTACGGCGCACGGTTGGGCGTTCACCGAAGGGGTGCCCGAGCGGGAGCGACGGATGTATGCCCGGGCCGAGCGCTGGGTAGCGCCGCTTGCTCACCGCATCATTACGGTGTCGGAGCACGACCGGCAGATCGCGCTTAAAGAACGCGTGGCAAGGGAGGACAAGCTTGTCGCAGTCCACAACGGCATGCCGGACATTCCGCCCTCGTTTCACGCAAATCCGGGTGTCCAGCCACCGCGCATCGTCATGGTGGCGCGGTTTGAGCCCCAAAAAGATCACGAGACCCTCTTTGAGGCGGTACGCGGCCTGACGGATCTACCGTGGACACTCGAGTTGATCGGCGATGGACCGACGCGGGCATCGATGGAGCGGCTCGCAGACGAGGTCGGTATCGCCGATCGGGTGGAGTTTGCCGGCGTGCGTAGAGATGTCGATAGGCGACTGGCCGACGCACAGCTCTTTGTGTTGGTTTCAAAGTGGGAGGGCTTTCCTCGCACGATTCTCGAAGCGATGCGCGCCGGGCTTCCCGTGATTGCGTCGAATGTTGGCGGTGTGACGGAGTCGGTCGCAGAGGGGAAAAACGGATATGTCGTGCCGCGGGGCGATGCAAACGCCTTGCGCGAGCGGCTGCGAACCCTGCTTGTGAGCCCTGAATTGAGGATCCAAATGGGCGCTGAAGGGCGCAAGCGCTACGAAGCGGAGTTTACCTTTGAACGAATGCTCGAAAAGACGCTCGCTGTGTACGAGCGTGTATTGACGCGGTCGTAAACGCCCGCAAGGCACTGCAAAGTCTTGCTTGAACCCTTGAGTGACATATCTAGCGAGCGCCGCCGCCCGTCAGAATGGTCTTGATCGTGCGAAACACGATCGACAGGTCGAGCCAAAACGATACGTGTTTGACGTAGTAAAGGTCGTACTCGATTTTCTCCCGCGTGTCGCTCAGTCCCGCCGCATACCCTTGCTGTACTTGGGCCCAGCCCGTGATTCCCGGCTTTACGTGATGGCGCCAGTTGTAAAACGGAATTTCTTCTGCGTAC
>CAYRIY010000142.1:0-7329 GCA_964424335.1 uncultured Clostridia bacterium | reverse complement strand
CGGTATTCTCCGACCTGCGTTGGCTTTCACGGCAACGGTAAGACTCCCCCTTGAATAAAAACGTTCTACTGCTCTCCTTGGGAGATTTCGCAATCAAAGCGTACGAGGAGGCTTTGCGTATGAAATCCGGAGATTCCAATTTTAATCAGGTAGAAACGCGCTACCTCCATTCTGAGGGATTATCCGGTTACGGACCGGTGTCATTTGCGGTGGGAGCCAGTGTGTTAGCGGGTTTCGCCTCCATTCTACTTGGCTCGCCGATCTGGTTTGCGAGCTACTGTCTCTTTAGCAATCGCCGTCACTGGTCGCAGTCGGAAATCTGCTCCGTGTTCCCGCCACTCGGATTCGCCGGCTGGGCGTTTGTGTGCCTTGCGGCGGTCGCTCTGGGTCTCTCCTATGTATTTCTCTACCGGCGGGCGATCAAAAGTGGATGGTACATATCTCTCTCCGTTTTCAGAATAAACGCAGCCAACCTATATGCCATCGTCCTCGGGCACATCCTCGGATTGGCTACTGCAATTGGCTTTGGCGATCCAAAAATCGTTGGGTTCGAGTGGGTGGTCATTGCGGTCTCAGGTCCCCTCTTGGCACGCGCCTTATGGGGTGCGAGCATGCGGTGGATGCTGTGGATGGCGCAACGAGTTCCGCGCGCGGCCTCACTCGCCGCGATTCAGTATTTGCTGTACCAGACCTTTACGCTAAGGCGGTCCGAAAAACTGGACGTGTCCATCGCCGACAATTGCGTCAAAGTCATTGGCCCGGTTGACGCCGTTGACGAAAAACGGATACGTGACATCGTACTCCGGTATGCGGAAGACCGCCGCCTAAACGTGAAAGTGGAGACGACACTGACGGAGGACGAGTATTGGCTGCCATACATAGAAGAACTTGGACCTTCGGGACGCGCGTCCGGGCCGATTCCCCGAACCGATCTCATCGACAATAAGTGGGTCGTAGTGGCGATCGCTATTCCCCTGCTGATTTGGCTCGCAGTTTTTTGGGCCACAGGTTTCAAGGTCATGTCGTTAAAGGACCTCGAAGCCGGGATTCGAGACATGTTTGAGACGCGTGGGCTGGCGCCATAACTAGATTTTGAATCCGCGGCAGAGTGGCCAGTGATCACCTATGACGGAGAATAGAATTCCACGAAGCGAATGACAAGATGTACACTAACAGCATTGATAATTTGCTCTTTCCCCACACTGCTGTCCTGTGCAAGTGAAGCAAACGCACCAATCTATGTCTATTCCCATACAACCAACAGCTTTGTAACTGAGATCCTGCACGAGTTGATATCCCAGTTTGAGCAGAGCTACGGCCTTGATGTGGAAACGATCATCACACCGTCAATGGACGATGCGCTCTTGCGTGCGGTTGCATGGGAGAACCCTATCGACGTCGTACTCATTCCCTTCGCTCTTCTTGAGCGATACGATCGCAACGGCTGGATCACCGAGCTCTCTTCCGTGCTGGATATAACGCCCGAGGCCGTGCGAAGCCTGAAAGTGGCCGAGCGCTGGATGTGGGGCAGTGTTGACGGAGAGGTGCGGTGTGGCTATGTTCCGGGCTCGATGCGCGAAAACAACCCCCAGGAGCCGTCATACGCGTGCCTTTGGGCCCACTCAAAAAACAAAGCGAATGCCGGTCGCCTCATACAGTACCTGGTCGAGCACGCACCATCACAGGACCATTGGCAGATCGTGATCCGAACGTACGGTCGAAAGCTCCTCATCGAGCGAGATTACGGGAGCATATACGATCATCTGCTTCATCCAGACAGGAAATCGATAGTCACGAGGGACGCGTTTATTGATCAAATGCAAGCGCGGCACCCATGCCGCCATCATGAAACGAGCGACTTGCGATTGCGGAACTGGACGATCAATTGGAATCGGTTGATCGATCCCAGAACAGGCACTGTTCACCAACCTTACACATTGACAACCTTCAGCGTAACGGTGACCTGCATGGAGGTACTTGGATCATACGACGCCACAGTCTCGTCAATCGTCCAGATCGAAGATGCCATCGTGCCACTCTTCTATCCGTACGAGCAAGTTGGCGCTCTGTGGGGTGAAGGTTGAGAACGATGCGTTCGTGACGCGCGTATGTCAGCTGTGGCGTTCAGTCTTCAAAAATCTCGGCAACAGCGATCCCCCGCTCCCCGGCGACGGAATAGAGCAAATACGTGCGATCACCTTCCCGGTAGATGGCAGGATCGCGCAGTTGGCGGACTGGAACGTTGATCTGTCCCCCTCGAGAGGCCTCGAGCGGCAACTCGCCCCCCTCCCACTCATGAGACGGCGCGAGCACCTCCTCCGGCTCACTTGGAGTCCAGTTCCGCCAGTCCGGGCCCAGGGGAACCGCGCTTCTCAATATCCGCTCAGGGCAGTCGCCGATGCGCGAGTAGTACACCCACAATGTGTCGTCCTGAACGTCCACCGCCAGGTGCCGCAGGCGATCCTCATCGGGGAAAATCTGCGGCCCCTCCTCAAACTCGCCCCACAAGGACCCGTCAATCGAACGAAAGAGCTTGCCCGGCTTTGCGATGGCAAAGTAGCGCTCCCGCCAACAAAACACACGCCAGTACGCCTTTCCCAGGTCCCTTTGATCGGTCTCAAAGTGAATGCCGTCCTCGGAATGCGCCCGCTGCGTCACTTGGGGCGGTCTGCCTTTCCTAAACGCCGCGTGGTAGAACATGACGATCCGCCTGCGCTCGTGGTCCACGTGAAGGTCAGGTGAGGCCACGTGTCCCGTTAGGCCTGTCTGATCCAGTTGCAGCGTGCCGGGCTCATAGGTTTGCCACGGTCCCTCCAGGCTGTCGGCATACGCCAGGCGGATGTACGTGCCGCTGTGGTGCGCGAAGTAGAGGTAGTACTTGCCGAGCGGATCCTTCACCCAGTGGGGGACCTGAAGGAGCGAAGGCCCGTTGATGTTGGCGCCCATGCGCCCATCCATATCCGGACGGATGATGGGGTTGCCTTCCAGCCGACGCACGATCATCGAGCGTGCCACCGGTCCAGGATCGAGCTGACCGCGTCATCGAGCCGGCGATCGGCATCGGTTCCACGCGCGTTGGCGCGCAACGTGGCGACACGCCTTGCTACCCGGCCGCCGCCCCGGATGGTGCGGTGGCTGCCCTCGACGTCCGTCAGATCGGCCCGCCAGGTCAACAGGGCGGTCAGGAGCTCGTCCCTCAGGCCGCGCACGTCGGGATCGTTCCACAAATCGTTCAGCTCGTCAACATCGCGCTCCCGGTCAAATAGGCGACCCCGGCCCTCTTCAAAGTAATACTCGAGTTTCCAGCGCTTCGTCGCGAGGGCGCACGACTTGTAAAGCGCCGCTACGGCGCAGCGCCGCGGTGGAGCATCGCGCCCGGAGGCGCTGGCCAACAGATCAAAGCCCTGCACGTAGGGTGAGTCGACGCCGGCGGCCGCGAGGATGGTCGCGGTGAGGTCGTTCCAAATGGCAAAATCCCGCCGCTCGCCTTGGGGCAGGCTCCCCGGCATGCTCATGATGAGGGGCACCCGCCACGAGGCGTCGTAGTAGTTGTGTTTGTCGTAGAATCCGTGGTCAAAAAGCTCCGTACCGTGATCCGACGTGAAGATGACGAGCGTGTCGTCGCGAAGCCCCGATTCATCGAGGTAGCGAATGAGGCGGCCGACCTGATCGTCACAGTAAGCCGAAAGGCCGTAATAAAGACGCCGGATTGGATCGATGACGTCAAAGCGAGGCTCGTCGTTCTCGTCGAACGCCGGCGCTTGCGGGCGGCCATCGGTCAGCCCGAGCAACTCCTTGAGGTGGCGCGGGTGGCTCGCCACCTCACCTGGGCGGTAGCGAAGCTTTGGAAGCGGCACGCCGTCGTACGCACCGGCCCACCTGCCGGGCGGGTCGAGGGGCCCATGGGGGCAGAGGATCGAGCACCAGGCAAAAAACGGACCGCTCGCCTTGTCCATCGTCCGCCCGATCGCGTCGATCGTCGCATCGACGACGAACGCCGGCTCAAACAGATCCTCAGGGATCGGATTGGGATGCGTGGAGACTTTCTCGTACCCTGCGGCCCTCAGCCGTTCGGAGTACGGGTCATCGCCCGTTCCCGACTTTTTCCCCTTGACGATGACCTGCTCGTGAAAGGAGTCGGGCGTCGGTCCAAAGTGCGTCTTGCCCACCATGATGTTCGTATACCCTGCGTTCGCGAGCAGGTCTGTAAAGGGCGTGAAGTCGCCGGTCCACCCGTATCCATTTTCGATGACCCCGTGGACCGGCGCGTGCAGCCCGGTGAGCAGACTCGTGCGCGCCGGGCTGCACACGGGCGAGCTCGTATACGCTTCGTCGAACGTCACCCCTTCTGCAACTAGGCGATCGAGGTTGGGCGAGAGCGCATGAGGGTTTCCCATGGCCGAAATCGTGTCGACGCGCTGCGTGTCGGTTGTGATGAGCAAAATGTTGGGCCGCATCGGTTCGTCTCCCATTATTTTTGAATCACGTCGGGACGTGAGGACAGATCGGCCATGAAGAGCTGACGGGCGCCATCCGGCGCTCCGTTGAAGCAGATCTGATCGCCCTCGCGGTTCCAAGCGGGATGCGGGTCGAGTCTGAGCGGACCGCCGTAGATCCCGAGCGTCCATATCCAAAGGAGCGTCTCTTCGGTGTTTTTCTCGATGTCGATAAGCCTAATCGGCACGAGGCCGTCCTTGCAGACGGGCTCCTTTGGATACGCGTCCGTGATCAGGAACCGCCCATTCTTGCTATAGGTGGGGTGGCCGGACGCAACGACGGAGGGAGCGATGATCCTCTCCCACGTGCCGTCGTAGCCAAACTCGTGAAACCGCAAAGCGCCCGAGGCGTCTGCGAGGTTCATCACGATCCGCTCGCCGTTTGGATGCCAGTCGGGGTGGTGTCCCCCCAGCTTCCACCGCCGGTATGGAATGACGAGCCGCAGATCGGAGCCGTCCACGTTGCACGTGAACAGCATCGGATTCCAGCCTTTTTCTGTTCCAACCGTTCGGACGACGAGCATGAGGCGCGTCTGTTGGGGGTTGAACTTGACGTGAAAGCCGTAGTACGTCCCTTCGACGACCTCACCGGCCTCCTCCAAAAGGTCTGCGACCTGTTTGAAACTGACCAATAACGAACGTTCTCCCGTCGCAAGGTCGACCCTCCAAAACCCGTCGTCATCCGGGGCGCCGGGGCGGTTTGGGCGGTCAAACTCAGGGGCGACCGAGACTCCGTAGCCCGGTTGGGTCTTGTTGATGCCGATCAAGGAGGGAGAGACCGCGTGCGATCCATCGGGAGCGACTTGATAAAACGGGTAGTCAAAGATCTCCGCCCTGTCTTGCTCCAAGTCATAACGGACTCCGACCGGCAGACCGTCTCGCTTGTCGTTGAAGTACAAGTACCGATCGGTCGCTCCCCACATTTGGTGCGCGGCCGTTTGCATTCCCCACCCCGTCGTGGTGTACACGTGGCGAATCTCGAGGTCAAAGAAGTCCAAGAGAAAGATCTCCGCGGGATCGTCCGGCCCCGGTTCTCGATCTTGGAAGGGCAGCCGCAATGCGACGAGGTAGCGCCCCGACGGGCTCCACGGAGAGACGTCGTAAAATGTGTGAATGTAAAATCCGTCGCTCGGAGTAATCTGATAAACCGGGACGCCGGGGTCGTGCATGGTGTACGGCTTAAGCTCGATCTTCACTCGTCAGTATCCTTTCCTGACCGTCCGTAGGAACAACTGCGGTCCGTTAGCGCTTACAGTTCAACGTGGACAATCCGTTTTTTGAGGCGTGGCCGTGTCCGTCAGTAAAACGGGCCCGCTCTTACACTTAAGGGCTAGCTTCTTTGCGGCACCCGCTCGGAGGCCCACTGCTGCCCCGTACGATGAGGCGCGTCGTGAACGATTCGTCGGCAATTGCGGTGGAGGGATCCCTGATCAGCTCAGCGAGCATCTCCGCCGCCCGCTCAGCCATCTTAGCCAGGGGAATGTGCACCGTCGAGAGCGACGGCAACGCAAGCGCGCCGATCGGAAGGTCGGACGAACCCACGATCGAGATGTCGCCCGGAACCCTGATTCCTCGCTCAGCAAGATAATTTATGGTCTCCAGAGCCAATGTATCCCCGCCGACGAAAATCGCCGTAGGAGGATCGTCCAGCGACAAGAAGCCGTCGAGCACGCGATGGAGCTTATGCGGTTTGTTGATGTCGATGGAATCTGAGTGTAGCGCTGGGTCGTACGCCAAATTGCACTGGTCGAGCACGGATCGATACGCCGCCTCACGCGCTAGCCTTGCGGACGACGCTCCTCTGCCCGTTCCCGGGACGAGGGCGATCCTGCGGTGGCCGAGTTCAACCAAGTGCAAGACCGCCTCGCGCGCGCCGCTCTCGTGGTCCACACGCACGCTGGGCTGCACGTTCGGCGAATTGATCCCGACCACCGGCACCTTTGGGTCGAGCTGCTCTTTCAACACGTCCGGCATGTTTCCTCGGACGATGACGCCCTCGACAAGCCGCGAAAAGCTTTCGATCGTCTTTGGGTGCGCGTTTTCGGGGTCGAGAATCACGACGTTGTAACCCGCATCGCCTGCGCCCCGCAAGACGCCCTGCTGCATTTCAAGGGCGTAGTACGAGTGGCGGTCTCCGCTCGAACGAGCGCCACCGGACACAAAGCCGACAAGCCCCGTACTCCGGCGCGCCAATCCTCTGGCGAAGGGGTGGCTGACGTAATTGAGCCGCTGGATGCTCTCCAAGACCCTTGCACGGGTTTTTTCGCTCACATCCCGCCGACCGTTCAGCACCCTCGAGACGGTGCCGAAGGAGACGCCGGCATCCCTCGCAACATCGTAGATGGTCACTTGGGGCTTGGACGCCCTTCCCGCCTGGCGACCGGCCGTGCCACGATTTCGCCCTCGTGCCGCTCCTGTGCCGTCGTTCAATCGCTACAACTCCAAGGTTCGTTTCGGCAAAAACCGTTAGCGGTTACGAAATTCGCCATTCCCTGGGAATATCCTTTGAGTCCAGTGGCTAGGCTCGAGTCTTGACATAGGCCAGAGCTCGTTTACCACGAGACGGATGCTTGCAGCCCTCGGTTTTTGATCCGCCTACGGCGAAGGCGTCTTGAAAAAAGCGCCCTTGGCAGTCGGCCTCGCACGATCAGGTTTGGGACAGTTGGCGCTCCGGCAGTACATATCGGTCAACCGGTCGTCTGAGGATACACTATGAGCCATGGGTCGTCCAGAAAACCGCGTCGACTCGTCGACGCTTACGAATTTGGCTCATAGTCATCATCGCCGCCGCCGTTTAGCAGGTCTTTTCCTGGAAGGCTCTGAGAGTCAGGAC
>CAYRIY010000141.1:0-7383 GCA_964424335.1 uncultured Clostridia bacterium | reverse complement strand
GCGCCGCCCCCGAAGCCGCACCCACCCCAGCACGCACCGCCGCTTCCAGCTCATCGGCGAGCAGACGGACCAGCAACGATGGCATCCGATCCGTGCCAAAAGGCAGCTCGACGTCGTACTCGGTCGCCCATGCGCCAATCCGCACCTCGGCGCCGGCCAAAGTGAGCTCCGCATAGGCGGGCGAGCGCTGGCCCACGAAGATCCCCCGCCCTGAGGCGCCGACGTACACCCGCCCGAACACCTGGCGGTCCCCGGCCATCACCTTTGGCCCAGATCCAAAGAGGACATCGGGGCTGCTGATGCGCACCCAGCTTTCACCGAGGTCGTCCGAACGGTACACACCCTCGACCCCGTCGCCGTTTGCCCTGCCGTAGATGTAGGCGGCGGGCCGGCCTGTTCCAGGCCTTCCCTTGCCAAAGCTAAAGAGGAGCGCCTGCTCCACCGCGGCCACTTTGGCAAACGTCTCCCCAAAATCGACCGAGCGGTAGAGGCCTTCGCGATCCATGCTCACCCACACCTCGCCGTCCACGCCGGGAGCAGCGTGAATAAACGTATACCGTGCAGTCGTGCGAGGGAGCCCGGCATCTAACGTCTCAAAACGCACCCCGTCTCGACTGCGAAGGAGGCCAACGTCCGGCTTGTAGATGTAAAAGGTCTCAACGCCGGACGCGTTGGAGGTGAGGTAGACGCTGGGATTCCACACATCGGGAACGATCTCGGCACTCGTGACCCCTTCCGACGGCTGCCACGTGCGGCCTCCGTCTCCAGAAAAATAAGGCCTCATGGCCAGGGGAAGCCAAACGATCCGATCAGGATCCGCGCTCGAGACAGCGATTCGCCCTCCCCGTGCGTCGTCGGGCAGCGTCGCAATCTCCGCCGGGTCGATCACCTGCCACGAGGCGCCGTAATCTGTCGAACGGTACGCCCTTCCCACCGGTTGGCTACGGATGTTGCCGACCATGTACACATGCCGCGGATCCGGCTCGTAAAACGCGATCGAGTTGATGTCCTGCACGCCGCCTGTCGCACGGTTGGATGGGAGTCGGTCGTCCCGGGTCGGAAAGCGATCCAGACCCTCGTGATGGAGAAATCCGGCGACGTCGGCGACTCCGCTGATGAGCGGGCTGCCTTCAGGTGGGCTCGTGAGCGCATGGACGACCACCTCCTCGTGGCCCTGCTCAAAGGAGCGCCAAATGGTCTCGGAAGCAAAGATGTCATCCGTGCGCCAGACGCCAAACCAATCCGTGAGCCACACCCGCCCTGGGTAATGCGGATCCAGCGTGAGCGTCGATGTTGCAGACGAAAAGAACGAATCGGGCCACCACGGAGGCTCAGGTGTGCGGTTGCGAACGGGAACGTCGATCCGCTTCCACGACGCTCCCGCATCGAGTGAGAGGTAGATCGGGTTTGCAGAGGTTCGAATTCGCTCGGCGGCCATCACGAGACCCGGGCGATTTGGATCGACCGTGATGCCGGAGTAGGCGCCGGGATTTGGAGCGACTTCCGTGCACCCAGCCGGATCACAGCGGACAACCCCACCGGTGTGGCTTGCAAAAAGGCGCCCATCTCGATCGACCGCGACCCGTACCGGCTGTAACGGACTGCCGGGAATGCGGCTCCAACCAGCGCCCCCGTCGTCGCTGACATAGATGCCGCCGTGGCTGGCTCCAGGCCGTTCGTCGCCATAGACGCCAACATAGATGCGCCGTGTCGCACCTTGCTCATCCACACCGGAGCTCGGATCCCAGGCCACAAAGGTCAATCCGACGGCGTCGACGCCGTCACGCACGTCGCCGGAACCGATGCCAACAACCGGGAACGAGTCGACACGGTAAAAGTCCACGCCGTCGTCGCTTCGCCACAGCCCCCGGTCCCGCGTGCCAAAAAGCACAGCGCCAGAGCTTGGGTCAACCGCAAGCCTCGGCCCCGCCCAACGAAAGTCGGCGTTGCCGTAGATCCCAACCCGAATGTTGGTTTCCTGCCAGCTCCGCCCCCGATCGATCGAGCGAAGCACGGCCGATTGTCCGCCAACGGTCCTGCCGACTGCCGCGTACACAACGTCGGGATCGCGCGGGTCCACCGCGAGGGCGTCGACGTTGTAATACGCCTGGTGGGACGTGCCGAATACGTCGAGCAAAGGAATCCATCGCTCACCATCAGCATCCCAGCGATACGCCCCGCCTACGTCCGTGCGAATGTAGATCAGATCGGGCTCTGCCGGATGAATGGCGATCCCCGTCATGTAGCCCCCACCGCCGATCGGAACCGAGCCCCAATCGTACCGCTCCGCCCTGGACGCGGCCTCGAGGTCCATGTGCCATCCTCCCCACATGCACGCCGCAACGATGGCCGCGATCGCCAGTCGCTCAATCCAACGCAAGGTCGGTATTCGCTGTCTTGCCACGGGTGTCGGCCCCTTTCTATAAGCGGGTGCGATGCGGATCGCCCCCCGTACGTCGCCACCAAAATGCCCGGCGTAGTTTAAGAGCTTATAGAGCTATCTACCATCTGAGGGCCGACGGAATCCTCTGGACATTTCAAATATAATATCTGCACTTCACGCTACCACACGAATGGGAGGTAATCACCGGCGTCGTTCGAATCTTCGGTTGAAAGAGCCACGTGGGGGAAATCGGGGGTTCGACTCTTGACATATCGACCAGAGATCGATGGTCTCCGGGCCATCGCTGTTGTTCCGGTGATCTTATTCCACGCCGGACTGGATCTCTTTTCAGGCGGTTTTGTAGGCGTTGACATCTTTTTTGTCATTAGCGGCTACTTGATTACGAGCATCATTTACGAAGAAATGGTGAACGGCGACTTCTCGATCTCGCGCTTTTACGAGCGTAGAGTGAGGCGGATCCTTCCTGCGCTGTTCTTCGTGTCGCTTGTGTGTATTCCATTCGCGTGGTTCTGGATGCTCCCTCGGGAATTCAAGGATTTCTCTGAAAGTATCGCAGCGGTGAACTTGTTTGCATCGAACTTTCTCTTTGCTGGACAGAGCGGCTATTTCGCGGTCTCCTCTGAACTCAAGCCGCTCATACACACGTGGACACTAGCCGTGGAAGAGCAATTCTATATACTTTTCCCCCTGCTCCTCCTCATACTGAAGCACTTGCGACAATCAAGGATAATCTTAGTGATCGCCGGCATCTCGATCGCTAGCTTGGCTTTGGCCGAATGGGGGTCAAGGGTTTACCCAACCGAGAGCTTTTACCTATTGCCGACGCGGGCATGGGAACTCTGCGCGGGCGCCCTCATCGCGCTTGGACTAAGGCAGCGCCAAATTCGCAATGCACGTCTCGCACGGTACGGGTCCCTCGCCGGTCTGTTCCTAGTCCTATTCTCGATCTTTGCCTTCGATGAAACGGTTAGGTTTCCAAGCGTTTGGACGCTCGTGCCTGTCATTGGGGCCGGGCTTATCATTGTATTCGCCGGCAAGGAAAACTCGGTCGGTCAGCTTTTGAGTTTGAGACCGTTGGTGCAGATCGGACTCATCAGCTACAGCGCGTATCTTTGGCATCAACCGTTGTTCACATTTGCAAGAATTCGAAGCCTGGATGCAGTCCCAACATCCGTGTTTCTGATGCTCAGCGTCGTTACCTTGGCGCTGGCGTACATGACGTGGCATGTAATCGAGCAACCATTTCGCAACAGAAACTGGCTAAGTCGTTCAACCGTTTTCGCCGGTTCTGCTGCGCTCGCCGTCGCTCTAATCGGCATCGGTTTCGCCGGGCATGTGACATCCGGATTACCACAACGACTGGTCGCCGAAGCCGCGGCGATTGTAAAACAGAGCGACGATAGGAACGAAAGGCGATCAGAGTGCTACTCAAATTCAGGCCGCGTGATTTCTCCGAACAACGCGTGTACATACAACGAAGCAAGCCACGTGCGCGTAGCCATATGGGGAGACAGCCACGCAAATGGATTGTCACCCCAACTCGCGAATGCGATCGAGCCTTACCGTTTAAGTCTGACGGAACTCACCTTTACTGCCTGCCCTCCCGCGCTTGGGTATAGGCGCATGAATCAAGGACCGGAGTGCGCCCGGTTCAATCGCGATGTCCTAGATTTCCTGGAGTCAAGTGAGCAGATCAAGGTCGTCGTGCTCCTCGCGAAATGGACACACTTCATGGAAGGCACGAGTTTTGACAACCGGGAAGGCGGGATCGAAATCGGTCGAGCCGGAGATCTTGCTCTACCGCTCGACGAGCGCGGAGCATTTATCAACGATTCCTTGAGAATCGAGCGTCTTGGAACGCTTATCCGTGATACGGTTGAAGCGCTTTTGGAGCATGGCAAACGTGTCGTCCTGATTTATCCGGTACCCGAGGTGGGATGGCACGTCCCGAGCCGATTGGCAAGGGAGATCCAATTTGGCATTGAGCGCAAGGAGCCTCTCTCGACAAGCTATGCTGTGTTTGAGACCCGGACGAGGAATACATACGAGCAACTTGGCAGGATCGATGACCATGAGAACCTCGTGCGCGTTTTTCCTGAGTCGATTTTTTGTAATACGTTCGTGATGGAACGATGTGCAGCCCAACGTGGCCGCGATCCCCTGTATTATGACTCGCATCACCTAAACAGCCTCGGCAACGCGTTGCTGGCAGATCGTATCGTGGATGCGATGAAAGCGAAAGGTTGGCTATAGTTAAGTTCCTGGCCCGTCGATGATCGACCACACGCGCGCCCGCGTCGCGGCGAGGTCGCCGGTATGGCGGATCGCTCGCAGCCCAAACTGGATCGCCGCCTGCACATACTCCTCGATGTCGTCAATAAAGATGATCGACTGCGGCTCGAGCCCGAGCGCCTCACATACGTGGCGGTAGACCCTAGGTTCCGGCTTCCTTGCGCCCACTTCGTTGGAGAAAAACTCACGATCGAACCCTTCCAAAAATCCAAGCCGGCGCATCACCCTGGCGTGGGACTTTTGGGTATTGGAGAGCACCGGCGTGAGCAAGCCCTTCGCCCTCAACTCCGCTGCGAAGGCCACCATTTCCCTATTGACGGGAAACGCCCGCTCAAAGATGTCGTCAAAGGCATTGTCTTGGACGTGCCTACCAGCGAGCTCAAACCAGACATCCGCCTCATCCACCTCACCGCGCTGGAGGCGGGGCACATACGCCTCATACCGCGCCGGGAAATCATGAACGCCCAATCGCTCGGCCACGCCTTGGCGGTACTTCGCCTCGCCGTCCCCGATCAGCACACCACCGATATCAAAAAGTACGCATTGAATTCCCAAGACTACCGCCCACTTTCGCCAGTCATATACGTTCAAGATTATATCTGAAATAAATGGGTTTGGTGGCTGCGCCACTAGGAGAAACGCACTTTTGAACGAATTGCCTCCCGTATGTCCAAGCGATCACGTGATACAATCTGGGGAATATTCGCGCCCATTACACCTATAGCTCCGCTCGCGTACATATTAACCGCGCCGCGCGGCGTCGCGGCTGCGACAAGACAGATGTGGTCGGATCGGTTTAGTCGATACACGCTGCTCGCTCTGGCCGCGTCGTCGTGCATCAGTACCGCCCTTGCACCAAACAAGCTTGTAGGATTCGGCACCTCGATCGTGCTTATTTTGTTTCTACTCATCGTCTGGTACGGTGCTTGGGGGATTCGAGAACCCATCCGGTTTTTGTCGGCGCTAACTCTCGGAGCTGGGTTTTTAGGACTTGTAGTCGTCGTATCCCGGGCCTTGGAAGTCGAGCTTATCGTGGGCGACTTTCCGATTCTGGCGAACTTTGCCTGGCCGAGTCCCAGGGGCAACGTCCTTGGAATGAGGAGCAATGGCCTTGCAGCCCTCATGGAGCCCGCGGTCGCCGGAGGCCTTGGGCTTGCGTTACTTCAAAAAAAGAACCGCGCCCTATACCTCCTGGCGTCTTTGTTTGCGCTGGCGGGCATCGCGGTAACATTGTCACGAGGGTCGCTTCTCGGCATTTTCGTCTCCGTTGCCCTGTTGCTCGTGTTTCTCGCCCGCTCACCAAAACGTTTATTGATTGCAGCCCTCGCAATCGCGGTCTGTGTTGCCGTGCTACTGTACGCGCTTCCGGGTTTCGGCAATCGAGTTCTTTCGATCGTGGACCTAGAGCGCAATATCGAGCGCGTCCAAATCTGGACAGGCACGTGGCACATGTTCCTCGACCATGCCCTCTTCGGCATCGGTCCCGGCAACTTCGGCGAGGTGTATCCAGAATACAAACTTCCAGACGAAGAAAAGCACGCGGCATCTCCCCACAATCTCTACCTTTATGTCTTGAGCGGTTGGGGCATCGTTGGCTTTGCCGCGTTCTTCGTACACCTGGCCCGCTTCGCGATTCGTCCCCTCATGCGCTCACCAGCGCGATTTCAGGTGCTTGCATTCGTGATGATGATTCCATTCTGGGTGCACGTATTGGTCGATGACATTTTTATGCTTCACGTGCCGCTCATCATGGGGTGTATCAGCAACCGGAATATCCAGGAATAACAGGAATCAATCCTCGATAAACCGAAGATACGGGTACGAGAACGGGGGGCGTGGCAACGGGTGCCTCGGGGAATCCTCGAAAACTCCCGGTAAATCGTGGTGACAACCGACCAATGAACCTCCATGTTCACAGCACGTCTATCGCCAGAGCGAGCCATGCCCTCAGACTCGATCGCCGTCTCCATCTCGTCGTGGACGTTGCGGTAATCGCCCTCGTATTCGTGGCCATGTCGTTTTACGCCTGGGGCGGCATCCAGCGGTGGCGCCGACCTGAAATCGGCCTTATCATCATGGCCGTGACCTGCATTTTACCCGTACTAAAAGTTCACATCGCCAAAACGACCGCGGACAAGTTCCAACGAGCAGCCAGGCTGACGACGTCGGTGACGCTCGTTTATGCCTGCATCTCCGTCTTCTTGTTGCTCTCACGCAGTTACTACTCTCGGCCGTTTCTTATCGGGTCGTTTATTCTCATCGTGATTTGGCAAGTGATCGACTCACTGCTCATTTCGGTCGATCTGCGCAGGCAACTCGTCGCGGTCCCTTCGGAAAAAGTCGATCTCCTGCGGCAAAAGATCGAGGGCGGCATCAAAGTGCTGCAATCCCCTTCGTTGCTCGGGCCGGGGCAGCGCGTGGACGGAGTCGTGGTCGACCTGCACGAGCGACTCACCGGCGAGTGGAACCGGTTCATCGCGGAGTGCGCCGCTTCAGGGAGTACGATCTACCATGCCGCAGCGGTCCACGAAGCGGTCTCCGGCAAGGTCTCTCTGGGTCTTTTGCACGACGGGTGGATCTCTGATTTCTTCAAAGGCCAGAGTCGTTATCTCAGGCTCAAGCGGGTGATCGACGTCGTGGGGGTGCTGGTGGCGTTGCCGGTCGTGCTCCCCTTGTCCCTTGCTATC
>CAYRIY010000140.1:0-7626 GCA_964424335.1 uncultured Clostridia bacterium | reverse complement strand
CGCCAAGGTGCACGTGGACGCCGGCTCCCACAAACCAACACCCGCCCCGAACGGCTAGCGACGCCGGTTTCTCCACTTCCTGCATACCCAAGATCCCGGCGTAAAACTCCCTCGCCCGAGCTTCTTCGCCCGCGGGCATCGCAATCTGCACGTGATCGAGTCCAGTGATCATCGATCTCCCTCCTTGGAAAATTCGTCTACCATGCGTCTCAACTTGCGACACGATAGGCCCAGCACTGCCGAACCGCAATAAGGCCAGCATCGTTTACGCCAAAGTGCGCCCGGCCCTTTCGAGGTGAAGCCTGATCGGACCGATGTCATTGGTCAATAGGGCCACGATGCCTGCGTCCAAGGCCCGCTCGGCGCCATGCGGGTCATCAGCGTAGTACAGGTTGGGCAGAAAGCCCAGTTCAACGGCTCTTTGGACGTATGAGGCGTCGTAGTGATTCCAGCGAAACTGTACCCGACTGCACGCGTGGTTTACAGCGTGCTCAAGCAGGCGATCGGGATCATTGGATTGCGCGAGGCAGCAACGGGGAATATTCGGCGCAAGCTCCCGAGCTGCTACGAGGACGTCAACGGCTCCCGCGATGTAATAGTCCTCGGTGCCCAACCCCCGATCACGAAAGAGCCGGATCACATGCGGCACGGCCTCCGCCTCTTTGACGTGGACGTTCATACCGATCTTGCCACCCAAAAGGTCGAGGACTTGTCCAAGTGCGGCAAATCCCATCCCCTCATAGCGTTCACCGTCCGGGCCGACGATGTCGGCCTGAGCAAGTTCGTTCCAATCATGGGCGCCGCACGGACCGGTAAGCGAGCTCACCCGGTCCACGGACGGGTCGTGACATAAGACTGGCACACCGTCCTTACTCAACCGCACGTCGTACTCGACCTCGTGCGCACCAGCCGCATAGGCTGCGGCAAGGGCTGCCAAACTGTTCTCAGGAAACCTCCGGCTCCACCCGCGGTGGGCGACGAGGCGGATCGGTTGCGTCGGAATGACATTCGCCTCCCTTATCCATGGACCCAGGCTTCAATGTCCTGTAACCCGTTCATCCCGTCGAGCCAAAGCGCGCGCAAGGCTTCCGGATCATCGCTGATCAGCTCCCACTCCCCGATTGCCGTGAGAAAACGCCAGAGCGCCTCCATCGCAAGGCCCTTTCGCCTGGACCACTGGACGAGTTCGAGCGGTCGTACCGTCCAGACGTCGACGGGGTGGTACCCGCGGCTGACCGCCCCGCAGTAGAGCGCCGGCTTCACGGACGCGCCCAAGAGGCGCACCACCCGGGCGAGCCCGGCGTCGTGCTTGTCGAGATACGAGCGAATATGCCCTGCTCGCACCTTGGCTAGCTGCGACAAAAATACGTCCGCCCGCATTCGCAGGTGACTCAAGTCAGGCCGGTCCCAGGCTTCCGGGTAAGCGCCGTAGACACAAGCAAACGTGTCCGGCAGCGGAGGGACCCAATCTTCGGGATATGTTTCGTAAGAGACTGCGTACACCTGGATATCGTGAACGCGGTAAGGGCCGCGATCGATCGTTCCAAGGCCTCGTTGGAGGCGCACCGCGTACTCGAGCTTTGGCGTGCGAGGGCTTTCCATCGCAGCTTCGTCAATCAAAAGGTGCACGTCGAAATCCGAGTAGCCCGGGATAAACCCGCCTTTGAGCGCGGAGCCCTTGAGCACGGCGCCTCGCAGGTGGCGGCCAAAGGCCTCTTCGGCGGCCTCGAGCACCCGCGCAACCAGCTCCTCTCGGCTCGACGCCGGCATCTCCGCCCGCTCGGCGAAGACCTCCATCCCTGCTTGGATCGTACCGCTTCGCACGACGTACGCGAGCAATCCGGAGCGACCAAGCATCTCCTTGAGCAGCCGGTTGTCGACGGTGGGCAGTACGGTGCAGGGAATGCGATTCTCCGTCACCTCAAGGACGAGCGACCCGCAGTGGAGACGATCGCCCGGCGCCATGGCGTCGAGGGGAATGCCCCGGACCGTTATGTTCTCTCCGAGCGCGCCCGGGCCGACATCGAAGCCCATGCGAGCGAACTCGTCAAGGACATGGGCGTCGATGAGCGACACCTCTCGGGTGTTTGGCCAGGTGGGCTCTTTGACTGCGTGGAGCCGAAACTCGCCTGCATGGACGTCCCCTTCCACGCCGTGTCCCCGTGTCAATGTGAGCTCAAATACTGGTTCTTTCGGCTTGTGCCGCCTGCGACCGAGGTTGACGGACTCGATCCGCCCTCGCCCCCAGAACGGTTCGATCGGGCGGCGTACGGCGCTACTCAACTCGCATTCCCGCTCTCGTCCGGGTCTTGTCATCATGGCGAGTACATTCAGAGCAAGCGGACGCGTTTCCTTCCCCGGGGGATGCAGGTCATAACCGCGTAGCGCTCAAGGCCCTGCGGCGCCCACGAATTCACGGGTTGACAGCCACAGAGGAAAGTGTTACCTTATCCGTGTGATTAGGCCGACCTAAATATATTAATACGGTCTGCCAACAACCAGGGATGCGGGCTTCCTTCGCACCCGCGGCCTCACAGCGATGTCGATTGGGAAAGGAATGTAACCAATGTCGACAGGTCAACCATCTCCGGCCTTCCGGCGCCCGCGCCCCACCTTTCGCAAAGTGCGCGTGCTGAGCGTGGCCGACGTAACGCCCCACCTACGCAGCGTCGTATTTGGCGGCGACGAGCTCGCCGGCTTTGCAACCAAGGGCCCTGCTGAACACATCAAGGTGTTCTTCCCGCCGGCCGGCGAGACTGAACCGGTCGTTCCGATTTGGGGACCAAACGGGCCCGAACCTCCTCCGGGCCGACCGCGGCCCGTGAGCCGCACGTACACCCCCAGGCGGTGGGATCCGGTCAAAGGAGAGCTCGAGGTCCACTTCGTCACCCACAGCGACGGCCCCGGCTCGCGTTGGGCCCGCAATGCCCAGCCCGGAGATACTGTCGTCGTGGCTGGCCCAGGTCGCCCGTACCTGCTTGACCCTGCCGCCGATTGGCTGCTGATCGGAGGTGACGAAACAGCGTTGCCGGCGATCGGCACGATCCTGGAGGCGCTCCCGCCGACCATGCAAGCCCATGTGTACATAGAGGTCGATAGCAATCACGATGAGCTGGAGCTCATCACCAAAGCCCCCCTCTCACTGACCTGGCTCCATCGGGCGCGGGAGAGCGTCGACGTCCCGGGACGCCTCCTCGAGCAGGCGGTCCGTGGGTTTCAGGCGCCTCCGGGACAAGGAGCGGTCTGGATCGGCTGTGAGGCCGGCATCATGAGGGAGATACGCAAGCACTTGATCTTTGAACGCGGAATTGCCCGCGAAGCGCTCTGCACCCGCGGTTACTGGAAGATAGGCACGGCCAACCACCCCGACCACGACATGGGCGAAGACATCTAGATTCAAATCAAAACTCACACATGAGGTGAACGTATGAAGCGCACATCCACCATCCTGGCACTCTCGATCGCCTGCGCGCTCTTGATCGCTTCGGTCGCCTTCGCGCAGACGATCGTCATCGATCACGAACTCGGCACGACGGAAGTCGCCAAAAACCCAAAGCGCGTCGTCGTCTTTGACTTTGGCGCCCTCGATTCCCTCGACAAACTGGGCATCGACGTGATCGCAACGGCAAAGCAGAACCTGCCGCCTTACCTCGCGAAGTACCGCTCGGAACAGTACGCAAACGTGGGGAGCCTTACGGAGCCGGACTTTGAGGCGATCAACGAGCTAAAGCCAGACCTCATCCTCATCTCCGGGCGTCAGTCCACGCACTACCCAGAGCTCTCGCGCATCGCCCCCACCGTCTACGTCGGTGTCAACACTTCCGACTACGTTGGCTCCTTTAAAAAGAACATGGCAACGCTCGGCGCCATCTTCGGCAAGGAGGAGGCCGTGTCGCAGGCACTCGCCGAAATTGATGCGGCCATCGCTGATGTGCGCGAGCGGGCCTTGGGAAACACCGCGCTCATCGCTCTCGTAACGGGCGGTAAAGCAAACACGTACGGCCCCGGTTCCCGCTTTGGATTTGTCTACGACGTGCTGGGCTTTACGCCGGTCGACCAAAACATCGTGTCGTCGACCCACGGCCAAAACATCTCGTGGGAGTACTTCCTCGTGTACGATCCCGACTACATCCTCGTGATCGACCGCGACGCCGCGGTCGGCAGCGACGGCGCATCCCCGGCAAAACAAGTCGTCGAGAACGCTCTTGTTAAGGAGACCAAGGCGTACAAGAACGGCCGCATCGCATACCTCGATCCGTACTACTGGTACTTGTCGGGCGGCGGGCTGACCTCGTTCGCCAAGATGATCGAAGACATCCAAGCAATTCTCCGGTAAGGGAGCTCAAATCGGTCGATGCATGCGGCGGTATTGTTCGGATTGCTGATCGTACTCTCCATTACATCCTTATTTGTCGGCGTCGGAGCAATATCGCCGCTCGACCTCTTCGACCTATCGCCGGTGCAGGTCAAGATCCTCCAGATCAGCCGCCTGCCCCGGCTCATCAGTATCATTGTCGCAGGCGCCTCGCTCAGCATCGGCGGGATGATCATGCAACAACTCGCCCGCAATAAGTTTGTCTCGCCCACGACGGCAGGCACGATGGACGCCGCACGACTCGGGGTCCTATGCGCCCTCGCCTTTTTCCCAGGGGCGGGCATGCTGCAGAAAACGCTGGTCGCCCTCGTCTTCTCTCTGGGGGGCGCCTTTGGATTCATGCACATTTTGAATCGGATCAAATTCAAAGACGCGATTTTGATCCCGCTCATCGGCTTGATGTTCGGCAACATCATCGGAGCCGTGACGACGTTTTTCGCCTATCGGTACGACATGCTCCAAACGCTGTCGGTCTGGTTGCACGGCGACTTCTCGATGATCTTGAAAGGTAGGTATGAGATCCTTTACTTCAATGTCCCGTTGATGCTCCTTGCCTATTTGTTTGCCAACCGCTTCACCATCGCCGGCATGGGCGAGGACTTTGCGGCCAATTTGGGACTGAACTACAACCAAGTAGTCAACGTCGGCCTCATCATCATCGCAGCCGTCTCGGCTTCGGTCGTGCTCACCGTGGGCTCACTCCCCTTTCTCGGGTTGATCGTGCCCAACATCGTCACCATCTACCGGGGAGACAACATCAAAAGGAGCCTCCACCACACGGCGCTTCTTGGCGCAGCGTTCGTTTTGGCCTGCGACATTTTGGGGCGTGTGATCATTCACCCCTACGAGGTGTCCGTAGGGCTCATCATGGGCGTCGTCGGAAGCGGCGTCTTCCTTTGGATGCTTCTTAGGAGGCAAGCGCATGCAGCCTAGGACGAAGCTCCTCCTCATCGGGCTCGCAAGCTTCGCCCTCATCGCCGCATACCTTTGGATCGACCTTGGATCGGACTGGCGCTACGCCCTTACCAGGCGCACGCTCAAGGTCTTGGCGGTCATCCTCACCGGTTCGTCGATCGCGTTTTCCACGGTCGTGTTTCAGACGATCACCCACAACCGAATCCTCACGCCGAGCATCATCGGCATGGACAGCCTGTATGGCCTGATCCAGACAACGGTCGTCTTCTTCTTTGGCGCCACCCACATGCTTTGGGTCAACGAGAAGGTTCACTTCGCCGTCTCGACAGGGCTGATGGCGCTGTTTGCCGGCGTCATCTACCGAGCCCTCTTTCGCCGGGAAAACTTCAACATCTACTTCGTCCTCCTCGTCGGCATGATCATGGGCGTCTTCTTTCAGAGCTTCGCATCGTTCATGGAGATGCTGATCGACCCAAACGAGTTTTTGGTGGCGCAAGGAAGGATGTTCGGCAGTTTCAATAACGTTCGAACAGGGCTGATCGCCATCGCCTTCGCTGCAGTGGGCCTTGTCGCCGCCTACTTTTACCCCATCGCCCGCATCCTTGACGTGCTGGCGCTCGGGCGAGACCACGCGATCAACCTGGGTGTCGACTACAACCCCGCCGTGAGGCGGCTTTGGATCGTCGTCTCAGGGCTCGTCGCCATTTCGACCGCGCTCGTTGGGCCGGTCACCTTTCTCGGACTCTTGGTCGCGAACGTCACGTACGAGCTGTTGAAGACGCACCGGCATGCGCTGACGATCCCGGGCGCCATGCTCGTGAGCGTGGCAGCGCTCATGGGCGCGCTGATCGCCGTCGAGCGGGTGTTCTCGTTCAACACGACCGTAAGCGTGATCGTCAACTTCGTCGGGAGCCTCTACTTTATCTACATCGTCTTAAAGGAGAGTCAGTCGTGATCCAAGTGAGCAACGTCACCAAGCGCTACGGCCAATTTGTCGCTGTCGACCAAGCGTGCGCCGAGATCCGCAAAGGAAAGATCACGTCCCTAATCGGGCCCAACGGAGCGGGAAAGAGCACGTTGATGTCGATCATCAGCAGGCTCGCTGCCAAAGACGCCGGCGAAGTGCGCATCGACGGGGTCGAGATCGGGGCGTGGAAGAGCGACCTCCTTGCCCAAAAGATCGCGATCCTCAAGCAGACCAATCACCTCTCCTTGCGGCTCTCCGTGCGCGATTTGGTCAGTTTCGGCCGCTTTCCTTACTCCCAAGGCCGATTGACAGCGGAGGACATCGATCATGTCGATCGAGCCATCGATTACATGAACCTCAAAGATTTAGAGGAGAAGTACCTGGACCAGCTCAGCGGCGGCGAGCGTCAACGGGCATTCGTAGCGATGGTGATCGCGCAAGACACTGAGTACGTCCTCCTCGACGAGCCCCTCAACAACTTGGACATGAAGCACTCCGTGCAAATCATGAAGGTGCTCAGAAACCTCGTCGACGATCTTGGAAAGACGGTCGTTCTCGTGCTGCACGACATCAACTTCGCGTCGTGTTACTCCGACGACGTGATCGCCATGCGAAACGGCAGGATCGTAAGCCACGGTCCCGTGTGCGACATCATCGCCTCCGATGTGTTGCGGGACGTGTACGAGATGGATATCCGCATCGAAGAAGTCGATCGGCAGAAGGTATGTGTCTACTTTTGGTGAGGCTACGCCAATAAAACTAGGCCGGAGCGGTGAATGCCCCGGCCCTTCGTTCACAATGGTTCACTCAATTCGCGTTCGACGTGCTGACCGTACGTCCGCCGGCCGACGGCGAGCACGTTCTACTGCGGGTTCTGAGCCAGGAATGCGTTGACGACCCGTGCGATCTCGGGCATCTCCGTCTCCGCAGGCACCTCGCCCGTCATGATCCGAGCAAAACCGGCGTCGACCAGTCGGTTGATCTCAGACGCATTCTTGCTCATCAACCGGTACTGGTTGCCGCTGTTCGGCAGGTCGATGAGGTCAAAGAGCACCTCGGGAAAGAGCATGGTATCGGGAATGAAACCGATCGGAACCCCGGGGTGAATCGGCACGCCGGGTCCAAGCTCTCCAAAGACCGCCGCTGCTTCGCGGCCGCCCAAGAACGCCGCCCAGCGCCACGCCGCTTCAGGATTCTCCGTCGTGCTGGCCACCATGTAGATCGAAGCGCCGATATCCGATGCGTACCGGCCGCCCTCCGACGGGCCGATCGGATATGGGGCGATCCCAAATCGGAATCCCTCAGTTCGGCCAAAGGCGGCGATTCCACTCGACCAGCGGGCCATCATGGCGACGTCTCCGTTGACGAA
>CAYRIY010000139.1:0-7830 GCA_964424335.1 uncultured Clostridia bacterium | reverse complement strand
GAAACCCAAGCGGCTGATGGGAAAACGAAGTCGAAAGTTTGTGAGCCAACATGTCATCCTCCGACCCCTACGCAAGGCTTGATGCAACCGACCAGGCGGCGCTGGTGCGCCAAAGACAAGTCAAGCCCAGCGAACTGGTGGAAGCGGCGATCCGGCGCATCGAGCAGCTCAACCCGACGATCAACGCCGTCGTTTCCACCCGCTTTGAGCGAGCAATGGAAGAAGCACGGGCGCTCGATGACCGCATCGCGGCCTCACGTGCTGATAATGATCGTGCCGATAATGATCACGACATGGAACCCTTCCTCGGGGTGCCGTTTCTCCTCAAGGAGCTTTCGGATCTCAAGGGCAGCCCGAGCACGTCGGGATCGCGCTACCTCGCGTCACATATGCCTGACTCGGACAGCGAGATCACGCGACGCTATAAGGCGAGCGGTCTGATCATTCTAGGCAAGACCAATTCGCCCGAGTTTGGCCTCTTACCCACCACGGAGCCGCACCTCTTTGGTCCCACCCGAAACCCATGGGATCTCTCCCGCACGGCGGGCGGCTCGAGCGGCGGCGCGGCCGCAGCGGTGGCGGCAGGCTTAACGCCGATCGCCCATGCAAACGATGGCGGCGGCTCGATTCGCATCCCCGCATCGTGTTGCGGCCTGTTTGGCCTCAAACCCTCTCGAGAACGCTCCCCAGGCGGTAACGTGCTCGGTCTGACGGTCGAACACGCCGTCACTTGGACGGTTCGCGACAGCGCCGCCCTTCTCGACGCGATCAGCGCGGGGGAGGATGAAAGACGCTCAGGCAGCCGCTCCCGGTCATTTACGACGGCCCTAAAGGAGGGGCACCACAGGCTCCGCCGCCTTCGGATCGCGTTCAGCGTCGCATCGCCGCTCGGGACGCCGGTGCACCCCGATTGCGCTGAAGGCGCGATGCGAGCAGCCCAACTGTGCGAATCGCTCGGCCACACGGTCGAAGAGGCGGCTCCACACTTTGATGCCGTAGGGGTCAAGGATGCGTTTATGACTTTGTGGTTTGCTGGGCTCGCTGCAAAGATTGACGGACTGTCAATGCGGCTAGGGCGACCACCGGCCGCCGGAGAGCTCGAACCCCTGACGCAGGCCACATACGAGCAAGGCAGGCGAATCAGCGCATCGGAGCTCCTGCTTGCAATGGGTTACCTCAATCGGTTTACGTTGGAAATCAACCAGTTTTTCGAGGAGTACGACCTCTGGCTCACACCGGCGCTCGCCGAGCCGCCGCCACCATTGGGAACGTTCGCTCCGATCGATGGCGAAGACCCGCTCGCCGTGACGGAGCGGGCGAATGCCTTTGTGCCCGTTCTGCCAATTGCAAACATTACGGGACTTCCTGGCATGTCCGTTCCACTCCATCAAGGCGCCGATGGGCTCCCGATCGGGGTCCACTTCCTCGGGCGATCGATGGATGAGGCGACGCTCTTACAGCTTGCAGCGCAGCTTGAAACTGCCCGCCCCTGGCGTGAGCGGCGTCCCCTCATCTCAGCCCACCGGATGTAATCGCATGTAGTCGGATGTAGTCGGATGTATACGTAGATCAGGTTCAAATGAGGTCCCGGGAGCGTCCACGCACCGGGTGAATGTCAACCTCGGAGATCCACCCCCAGCGCCAAATGATCGCTCAGGTATCGCTTGCCCTCGAGGCGAGTGGGATCGAGCGGTTCCATTGACACGACGAAATATGAAAAGAGGCGGCGAGCGACACGGTCGTGTACCCAGATCAGATCGCAGTACGGTTCCCATGCCGTAGACCTGTCGGTCAGGATTCGCGATGCGCTTTGCTACTTCCGACCTTCGGCACTCGACGCTAAAACGGATGTGTCGTATCGATCACGATTTCCTTAATGTTCACGTGCGGAGGGGACGACGCGATGTAAAGACAAGCGTCGGCGATATCTTCGGGCCTCAGGGCCTTTTCTCTGTCTTCGGCCGAGGGCGGCACGGGACGCTTGTCGACGAGCGGCGTATCGCACAGCCCCGGATAAATGACGGAAAAACGAAGGTTGGTCCCTTTCAACTCTTCACGTGCGCCCCATACCAAACCATCCATTCCATGCTTTGACGCTTGGTAGGCAATGCCCGACTTGTCCCCGCGCTTAGCCGACACACTCGAAATAAAGATGATCGTGCCGCTACCTTTTGGAAGCATGATTGAGACGGCTTCCTGCAACGTGTGAAACGCTCCGGTCAAGTTGGTTTCCAAGAGCGCATGCCAATCGCCCAGCGAAAGCTCTTCGACGGCGCGCTTTGGCGTATTCGTACCGGCGGCGAACACCACAAGGTCGAGGCCGCCAAGCGTTGACACCGCTTGATCAAACAGCGCCGCCACCTGGTCGCGATCCTGCACGTCCACGGTAACGTAAGAGGCATCTGCGCCTTCAGCGTTCAACTCGGCGCAGAGCGACTGGAGCGCCGCCTCGTTTCGAGCCGCCGCCACCACCTTGGCCCCCGCCAAGGCAAGCGCTTTTGCCGTGGCCCTTCCCATTCCAGAACTCGCACCGACGATCAGCGCCCGTTGGCCTTCGATTCGAGTATTCACACGATCTCTCCTTAGCGTTCAAGCTGCAGATCTTCCGTTTCGTGTCAAAGTTCCCTTGGAAACGGCGGTCAGCGGAGTCGAACGACCTTTGGCACATCCAGATTCAAGGCCAGTCCCAGATTACCAAAGACTTCCTAACACGGTCAATGCGCTCGTGATCTGCGATCGGTGGTAGAATCTCAAGTTATGATTGACCTCAATCTAGGAGAACGTGTTGGCGAATCCGAAAAATGATCGGTACTCGCTTACTTGGCGCTTGGTTCCCTCCGTCCGCCGCGCTTCACCGCGTCATGGCCTGCTAGACACAAGCTCCATTTACTACGCCCAAGCCCGACGAACGTGCCGACCAAGTTGAGGTCACTTTTCGGAAATCAGGAGCTTACGAAAAACTGCCCCAGAAGCCCGAACCGCGGCCCCTGGGGCAGTTTGAAACCTCACATGTGGCGCAACCAACCACGCCTACCGTGCGAGCTGCTGCTTTGCAACCTCATTCATCTGCTCGAGGAAGGTCTCGAGCGGCACCTTCTCGGCCACCACGTCGGCGAAGCTCCGATCCCAAGCGCTCGTGACCTCGAGCACGCCCGGACCAAAGGGCGTCGGGACGTTGCCCGGATCGACCGTCGCCTCGAGGGCCGTGTTGATCATCTCCCGCTCCACACCGGTAAACCCGAGCGAGTCGAGCCACGTCAGGTGCAGCCTGCTCGATGCAGGAATCCAGCCGTGGACGTTGGCGTACCGCAGGGCCCGCTCCTCATTTAGATGGACAAAGGCCAGCCACTCGTACGCTTCGTCGGGGTAGCGCGTGTCTTTCATGATCTGCCAGCCGCGGGTCTCCATCACCGTCGAGCTGTTGCCGGCGGGGCCGATGGGCCACGGCGAGACACGGTAGTCGATGGCGTTCGGCTCAAAGCGAAGGCGCGCCAGTTCCACCGAGAACGGAAAGATGCCGATCCAGATGAAGCCCACGTTGCCTTGAATGAACTGGTTGTAGTTGCTCGTTCCGATCGACGGGTGGAGGAGGTTGGCGGCAAATCGAGCGCCCTCCTGCACGCCCGGGGCGAGGAAGTCCGCCGACGTCGGCGCCACATAGGAGTTGAATGGGAACTGGCCGCCTTGCACCATGTAGGTCAGAATGCGAGCCAGGCCCACGCGTCCCATGTTGCCCCAGCGTTCAGGCGCCCCGTCCGCATTGTCGTCACGGGCGATGGATTGGACCATCTGCATCATGGTCTCCCAGGTCCAGCCGTCTCCGAGCCTCGATGGATGGTCGAATCCGGCCTCGGCCAGGAGATCTCCGTTGTAGGCCAAGATGTTCGCTCCCATGACGGCGGGGAGCATAAAGAGCGTCCCGTCCAGCCACGTGCTGCTTTCCACCGCCGCCGGAGTCATCTGAGCGGCCGCCCACCTGGGATCCGCCTCGACGTACGGCCTCAGGTCCAAAAACTGCCCGGCCCCGGCCATTGCGGACGCGATTCCAGTGTAAAACTCGGTGATATCCGGGGGAACGCCTCCGGCCAACATGACCTTGACGTTCTCCTCGTACTCGGGCCCCTCCGGCCCCGTCGAGATGTCGATGCGAATGTGCGGGTGCAACTGGTGAAACTCTTCGGCGAGCTGCTCGAGGATCGCCAGTTGATCCGCTCGTGCGTTAAACTTGTAGTGGCGCAATGTAATCGTCTCTTGCGCATGCGCCGCCGCCGAAAGGACGAGGAGCGCCAGCGCTAGCAGTAGAGCAATTCGCTTGCCGTTCGACCGCCTGTGATTCACATCCATTCCTCCTGGTTTTGAGTCCTTGTAGAAGCGCCGGGTCCAAGAATTGTCAAGTTGCCGAATGTTCTTCGCATCGCCTCCTTTTAGCGCGGGTCATCGTGGCTACGGGCACGCTGCATTGGTCACGCGGGCGCATGGCCGGACGAGGCGCGGATCACCGGCGTGCATGGAAGCCGCACGGTTTCTACCGACCGATTGGCGAAGGCCTCGATTCGTTCGGACATGCGCTTAAGCAGAAACTGCATGCCCATCTCCCCCGCTTGCGTCATCGGTTGACTCACCGACGTGAGCGACGGCTGGAGGTATTGCGCCGCGGCAATGTCGTCGTGACCGACGATCGCAACCTCCTCGGGAACCTCCAAACCAGCCCTTGCGCACGCCCGCATCGCACCGATGGCCAGGTAGTCATTGCAACAGACCAACGCCGTAGGAGGCTCGGGTTGCTGGATCAACTCCTCCGCCGCTCGCTCGCCCGCTCTTACGCCCGCCTCTTCGCCAAAAGCGCCTTCCCTCGTCAACGCTTCGTCGTACGAGATGCCGCAGTGGGCCAACGCCTTTTGATAACCTTCGAACCGCTCACGAGCGGCGAGCACCGGGTTTGTTCCCACAAGCGGCAAGTGAATGCAGCCGATCCGCCGGTGTCCCATCTCGGCCAGTTGACGTGTGAGCTCAAAGGTCCCCGAAGCGTTGTCGATCAGCACCGCCGGCACGCTTGGCAGCTCGGAAGGTTGATTGACAAAGACGATCGGACCGCTTCGCTTTGCCAAACGGCTGATCAGCCGGCGGTCCACAGGCTGGGAGGAGAGCACAAAGATCATGCCGTCGACCCGTTTGGAAAGGAGGACTTCGACGGCGCTTTCGAGGCGGGTGTCGGAGCCGTCGAGGTTGCAGAGGATCACGTTGTAGCCGTGCTGCATCGCGACCGACTCCACCCCTTTGATCGCCGCGGCGTACGGGGTGCGCACCACATCCGTCACAATGAGACCGACCGTCGAGGTCGAGCGGACGGCGAGGCTGCGCGCAATGCGATTGGGCGTGTACTCAAGTTCGCGAATTGCCTGCAGCACCCGTTCCCTGGTCGCCGCCGACACCTTGCTCGTGTTGCCGTTGACCACATGCGAAACCGTAGCCTCGGACACGCCTACCTTTTTAGCGATATCCCGCATGGTAACGCCGCGCACGCCATCACCTCCCTCAGGCGCTTAGCCGCGGGGCCGTCATTGGCGCATAGATCACGCCGCCTGGCCCGCGCTCCACTCGACTCAAGCTAATTTCTGAATTCTACCCGGGTTAAGCGCTTAACCTTTGGAGTGGATAATTCAGCGCGAAATGCGCCGCTCCTGTTTATTGGCAGAAGAATTTCTTGGAAGAGATAGTATGCAATCGCTATTTGTGTTCAAACGTCGGCACAGAGACGAGTTGCGGGAATAAGTCGAAGTGATCGTCCTCAAATTCGCCCGCACTTAAATTGAACGTCTCGAGCAGCACATCTCCATCAGCAAATACGGTTACGAGTCGAAATCGAGGCACATGGCGACTGCCCACTTTAGTCCGCTCAAGTCCCGGGACGTGAACATGCAGTACTCCGTTCGATTCAACAATGTGGACTCGGTCATCTAGGTTCAAATGGAGGTGACCCGAGAACACGACCGCCAACCGAGGATGGGAAAGAACTCTTGAGAACTCCGGATTGCTAATTGACCGATTCTTGCCATCTGGAAACGTGCCGGACGCCGGAACGTGCGTGAACCGTAAGACCGAGGCGTCGGAGGCCTTTTCAAATTCCGAAAGGATCCATTCAACCCCTTCGTTGGTGAAATCCCGACCACCGGCATCGGGGCTCGCAAAGACGAATTGAACGCCTTTATGCGCAAACGAATAGCTAGGACCAGGAATCAGCTCCGGATCGTCGTTCCATTTCGCAGCGTACTCCTTAAAGAGCGCAAGTCCACCACCGAATTCTTCATTGCCCATGATCGCGTAAAACGGCGCCTCGAGTCGCTCGATTTCGGACGTTGCCATCTGGTACTGCACTTCCTTGCCTTGATGCGCGATATCGCCCACGGACGCCACGAAATCAATCGGAAGGATGCGACTCAGTTCGTTGACTGCGTCTACCGCCGCCGAGAGGTTTTCGAAGTCCGGATTAGGTTTTGGCTCTGCATCACCAAAGACGGCGAACCTGAAAAGGACAGGTTTGACCACGGGCGGCCCCGGGTAATAGAGATCGGATGGTTGAACGTCGCCGCAACCATATAGGAACGAAATCGCTAGACACGCTAGCGTCGCTGTCACGTTTCGCCTCAAGTCCGAAATGGTCTTTTGCCCGAGTGAATGGAGTCTCATGTTCAATGACTCCACCTTTCCTGAATCCCGGCATCGAGAATGATGTAAATCAAGCAACGGAACGTTGGCTCGGCACGGGCCCCCGCCTCGGCCCCTCAGTGCGCCCGCAAGGTCAACACCAATCGCCCAAGCTGCAAAGGCGCCGCGTCGCCTACGGTCTCCGAATCGGTCACAAGGAGCACTCGGAAATACCTCACGCCCTGGTCGCCGGGCACGTTCCCTGCAAGCTGCAGCTTTTGGCGGCTTGGCGATGTTCGCGCTAAGGTGGCGTCGAAGGGCAAGTCCACCCACTCGGTCTGATCCTCGGACACGGAAATCACGATACGTTCTGTAACAGCCGAAGCGAGGCGCTCACTCAAGTCGTCTGCGGCCGATGCGTCTGCAAAGCCTGCAGAGTCCGCTGGGCCCGCAGAGTTCGCATAGACGGTGAGCTCAAATCGCTCGAGGTCCTCGGCCTCCCACACGAGGTAGGGATCCTGCGCCCCGCTTGCTGCCACAAGCCTGCTCGCGTCGCCAAAGAAATCGGCAGCGTCGCCCGTAGCGTCCTCCCATCCATCGGACTCCTCGATCGTCTTTCGCTGCTTGACGAGGCCGAACCAGCCTGATCGCTGGGGCGGCAGTAGTTCGTCTTCGACCACGACCCAGTTCTTGAGGAGGATGCGCTGGTCCACGCGCACGCTCGTTTCCAACACGGTCTCGACGGTGATTGCAAGGTCATACGCACCGTCCTCAAACCGCGTGGTGTCGACTTCGATCACGCCCGGCAATGCTCCTTCAGCCCCGCCCGCGTACACGATCTCCCGCTCGTACGGGACCGGATCGCCTCCTCGGATCGGGACCAAAGCGGCCTCCACTCGCCTAATCATCGCAGGCGGCCCATCCACCTCGATGGCAAGGGGAATCTCTCCCCTAAGGGTCGGAGTGTCGCGCACATCGAGCGGGAGCTTTCGCCCGCCGAGGTCGATGTGGACCGCCGGCCGGTCAGCCGCCTTGACGCGCACGTCTGCCCGATGGAGGGCGGCGCCGTCCGCATCCAAGAGCTCGACGACGATCATTCCAGGGACACGCTCCCCGTGGGTTACACGGAGTTGCGCCCCGTCGATGTCAATTGCAGCCTCTGAACCGGCCGCCACACCCGGCGCC